>NZ_LMNC01000003.1:0-435000 GCF_001422455.1 Brevundimonas sp. Leaf280
GGCCATGGCCCTGAAGGCCATGGCCCTGAACGTGAACATCCCCGTTCCGTCCAAGTCGCTGCTCGCCGGCGCCTATGAAGGCCAGCTGTCCGTCAACATCCAAGCCTTCTGATCTTCAGAACGACTTGATCCAAGGTGTCGGCTGCGGCCGACACCTCCCTTCTTCAAGGAAACAGCATCATGAAACTGCAAGCTCTTCTTGCCGGCGCTGCTGCGCTGACCATGGTCGCCGCCCCCGCAATGGCCGGCACCGTTTACCACGCCTCGGCGACGGCCGGCGTCACGGCTGGTCCTGTGATCAACATTCCCGGCACTGGCGGCGTTTATCTGATCCCGAACGCCACCATCAACGAAACCTCCGAGCCTCTGGCTGCGCCGTATCTCGCTGGTCTTCAGGCCGCAGGCATCCACACGAACTCGAACCAAAACGTGTCGATGGTCCTGATTCAGGGCAGCTCGGCCGCGAACAACGGCACGGCTTCGAACAACGACGGCGCGACCTTCACCCTGAAGGGCGCTGTGTCGACGGACTGCGCCTACTATACCGGCCCATCGGCACCTACACCGGCACGGCTCAGCTGAACCCTGGCCTGAACAGCAACACCTCGCTGATCACGATCTCGGGCAGCTCGGCCGCGAACAACGGCACGGCTTCGAACAACGACGGCGCGACCTTCACCCTGAAGGGCGCTGTGTCGACGGACTGCGCCTACTATACCGGCAACGCCTCGACCACGATCGACTTCGGCACCATCGGCATCTACGCCTCGGACGACACCGGCCCGGCCAACGCCTTTGACATGACCGCTCCGGCCAACGTCACCATCGACACCAACCTGGCCGGCTGCAACACGTCCAACACCGTCACCGTGTCCAAGAACGACATCCGCGCCTTTGACATGACCGCTCCGGCCAACGTCACCATCGACACCAACCTGGCCGGCTGCAACACGTCCAACACCGTCACCGTGTCCAAGAACGACATCCGTGGCCTGGTGAACAACTCGGGCGCCGGTTACGACTCCAACGTCTTCCAGGCCAATCTGCCTTACTCGGTCATCGGCACCTACACCGCCGGCGCTGTCGGCTCCACGGCCGCCGCGACCAACGGCAACTATATCAACCTGGCCGCCAACGCCAACTCCACCAGCGCCAGCCACGGCGCCTGGAAGTCGGCCATGGCCCTGAACGTGAACATCCCCGTTCCGTCCAAGTCGCTGCTCGCCGGCGCCTATGAAGGCCAGCTGTCCGTCAACATCCAAGCCTTCTGATCTTCAGAACGACTTGAGATCAACGGGCGTCGACACCGCGTCGGCGCCCCCTTCTCGTTAAAGGGAGAACTACTGTGAAGCTTCAAGCTCTTCTTGCCGGCGTCGCCGCCCTTGCGCTGACCGCCGCCCCGGCTCTGGCCGGCAACCCGATCTATCAAGGCTCGGCCAGCGGCCCGTATGACGCCAACGGCAATGCCCAAAGCACCATCGGCACCTACACCGGCACGGCTCAGCTGAACCTGGCTCAAAACTACGTCAACGGCCCGAACAACCAAGGCGACGTTTCGCTGCTGCTGATCACGGGCGGCGCCGCCAACAACAATGGCACGGCGTCGAACAACGACGGCGCGACCTTCACCCTGAAGGGCGCTGTGTCGACGGACTGCGCCTATTACACCGGCAACGCCTCGACCACGATCGACTTCGGCACCATCGGCATCTACGCCTCGGACGACACCGGCCCGGCCAATGCCTTTGACATGACCGCTCCGGCCAACGTCACCATCGACACCAACCTGGCCGGCTGCAACACGTCCAACACCGTCACCGTGTCCAAGAACGACATCCGCGCCTTTGACATGACCGCTCCGGCCAACGTCACCATCGACACCAACCTGGCCGGCTGCAACACGTCCAACACCGTCACCGTGTCCAAGAACGACATCCGCGGCCTGGTGAACAACTCGGGCGCCGGTTACGACTCCAACGTCTTCCAGGCCAACCTGCCTTACTCGGTCACCGGCACCTACACCGCCGGCGCCGTCGGCTCCACGGCCGCCGCGACCAACGGCAACTACATCAACCTGGCCGCCAACGCCAACTCCACCAGCGCCAGCCACGGCGCCTGGAAGTCGGCCATGGCCCTGAACGTGAACATCCCCGTTCCGTCCAAGTCGCTGCTCGCCGGCGCCTATGAAGGCCAGCTGTCCGTCAACATCCAAGCCTTCTGATCTTCAGAACGACTTGAGATCAACGGTTGGGCCTGACGGAGATGGTCTNCTGGCCGCCAACGCCCTGGCCGCCAACGCCAACTCCACCAGCGCCAGCCACGGCGCCTGGAAGTCGGCCATGGCCCTGAACGTGAACATCCCCGTTCCGTCCAAGTCGCTGCTCGCCGGCGCCTATGAAGGCCAACTGAGCGTCAACATCCAAGCCTTCTGATCTTCAGAACGTCTTGAGAAACGGCGACAGGGGGGAATGCATGTCCCCCCTGTTTGCGTTTCAGTCACCATTGTTACGCCATACTTAAGTCAAGCTGGCGCGACGCTTGCAGCAGCCCGGGCGCGGCGGCTCGTGACGGGAATCTCAAGCCGGCGTCAGACCGGTCTTCGGGGGAAGTAGCACAATGTCTTCATCGTTCAGCGTTCGCAGGGGCCGGTCTGTCGCCTTGGCGATCGGCGTGCTTGCGGTTGCGCTCGTGATCATGGCGATCGCCGGCGCGGCATGGGCCATGCGCGTGTCGCCGATGGTGTCCGAACTGACCACGACCGGCGCCGGATCGGCCGCCCGGATCGAGGTCGGCAACGTCGGATCCGTCGCCTTGCCGTTCGAGACGCGCATCACGCGCATGGATATCGACGCCAACGGCAATGTGACCGAGACGGACGCCGACGACGACTTTCTGGTCTTCCCGCCCCAAGGGCTGGTGCCGGTCAATGGTCGTCAGGTGGTTCGGGTTCAGTGGGTCGGCGATCCCAAGATCGAGACCTCCCACGCCTATTACCTATGGGTCCGCCAGCTGCCGGTCGCCACCGACCCAACCGCCACGCCCGAGAGCGGCGGCGCGGTTTCGGTCCAGGTTCTCTACACAATGAAGGCGCTGATCGTCGTGGCGCCGCCCGGCGCCGAACCGAAGGTCGAGGTCGTCTCGGTGACGCCCGCCTTGGTCAGCCCGCCGGCGCCCGAGATCGATCCCACCCTCACGAACGGTCAGGCCGCGCCTCCGCCGCCCGCCGAACCCGGCATCGAGATCGTGGTGTCCAACACCGGCAAGCGCTACGCCCTGATGAGCGGCGCTACCTGGATTGTGGAAGGCACCGACACCGCCGGCCAGCCCTTCCGCCGCGAATACGACAGCGGTGAAATCTCCAAGACGGTCGGCGTCGGTTATCTGGCTCCCGGTGGCGGCAAGAGAACCTTCAAACTGCCCACCGGCACGGCGCTGGATCCCGCCAAGCCCGTCACGTTGAAGTTCGGACGATGAGAGCGCTGGGGGGCGTCTCGGTTCTCGCACTGGCCTGGGGGCTGGCGTGCGTTCCGGAATCATCGGCGTTGGCCGCCATTAGGGCAGCGAGCGCGGCCTACGAACAGGCGGCAGAGGATGCCACGGCGGCTCTGAACCGAGCCAGTCTGGCGGCTGGCGAAACCGCCGCCTCCGGCGCTCAAGCCATGCAGGCGCCTGCCCAGCCCGCGCCCGCCCCAACGGTGGCTGGGCCTACGCCCGATGCGCCGGCTCCGGTCGAGCAAACGCCGCCGACTGCATCTGCGCCTGCCGCGCCGCGCGAACGTCGCGACATCAACCCCTACGACCGCGACATCCCGATGACGGTGCCGCTGAACTTCAACAGCCGCGTTCTGGGCGAACTCCCTGTCGTGTTGACGCGTGACGACCGCTTCATTGTCGACACGGCGGGCTTCAAGACGCTGATCGATCCCTTGCTGACCCCGGAAGCGCAAACCGAACTCGCCACCCGCCTGCAAGGCGTCACGTCGTTTGCGCCTGAAGAGATCAACGACACCGGCATCCAACTGGACTATGACCCCGAGCAACTGGCCGTTCTGGTCCTGCGCATTGATCCGACGAAGCGCACGGTCGAGTCGCTGTTTCGGGGCGGTAAGCCGGAAACGCCGGGCCTGCCGCCCGAACCCTTCAGCGCCTATTTGAACAGCAACGTCTCGATCCAGCGTCGGGAATCGACCGGCGATGTCAGCAAGCCCAGCGTCTTCTTGAACGGCGCCATTCGCTACAAGCGTTTGGTCTTCGAAGCCGACGTTCAGGGCCGCGAGGATCTGTTCACGGGCGAATACAATGTCGAGCGTCGCTACGCCCGGTTCGTCTTCGATCAGCCCGAAGACTATCGCCGCTGGTATCTCGGCGATCTGGAACCGGAAATTCGTGGTCGGCAGGGTTTCTCGCAGCTCGGCGGGGTCGGCGTGTCGCGCCAGCGCCAACGCTTCGACTCCTTCCGCAACAATGTCCTGGCCGGTGGCCGTCAGCTGGTGCTGCAGGAAGCCTCGACGATCCGTGTGCTGAGAAACGGCGTCTTCGTGCGCGAGTTTCGCCTTGATCCTGGTCAGTACGACCTGACCAACCTGCCGCTAGAAACCGGCTCAAACGATATCCAGCTGGAGATCCAGAACGACTCGGGCCGCGCCGAAACCGTCGCCTACAGCGCCTATCTGGACGCCATCGAGCTTGAACCCGGCGACTACGAATACGGCGCCTATTTCGGCGCCATCAACAACGGCATCTTCGGATCGCCCGACTATTCCGAAGGCGAACTGGCCTTCACCGGCTTCTGGCGCAAGGCGTTCGAGAACCGACCTGCTGTGGGCATCGGCTTCCAGGCGTCGCAGGACGCCCAGACCTTGTCGGGCCAGAGCCAATTGATCCTTCGCAACGGCGCGCGCGTTCGCCTGGACGCCGCCGCCAGCAACGGCGATCCCGGCGTCGGCTACGCGTTTGCGCTGGGTTACGACCACGTCGTCGATCTGGGCGAGACCTTCGATAGCTGGACCGTCGTCGCCGACTTCACCTCGGAAGACTTCTCCTCCATCGGCAATCCGACCGGCCAGAACCCGACGTCGTGGGTGTTTTCGGGCGGCTATTCGCACCAGTTCTCGCAGGACTGGCTGGCGAACGTCAGCGCCTCCTATCGGATGAGCCGAAGCGATCTGATCGACGATTCCTATTCGATCAACGCCACCTCCACCTACCGGTTCGCCCCGGAGTGGAGCGCGCAGGTCGGGCTGGAATATTCCGACTTCGGCGCCAGCTTCGGCGGCTTCCAGTCCGGCGGCTTCGGCGCGACCTTCGCCCTAATCTGGCAGCCGCGTTACGATCGCCGTGTCGAAGGTCGCTATAACTCGGCCCGCAACAGCGGCAGCGTGCGCGCGCAGCAGTCCAGCGAGAACCGCGTCGGTTCCTTCGGCTATTCGCTTGCCTCCACCTATGACGATGGTCCCGCGACCGTTTCGGGTCAGGTCGATTATGTCGGCAACCGCTTCGACGCCAGCCTGAGCCACACGGCGTTCGGGCGGGACTTCTCGAATATCACGCAAGAGCAGATCACCAATCTGCGCTTCGGATCGTCGATCTCGACGACCGGGGGCAAGGTCGCTGTGGGCCGCAACATCTACGACAGCTTCGCCATCGTGTATCCGCACAAGAGCATCGACGATCATCCCGTCATCGTCGGCGACAGCTTCGAAGGCGGTCGCTACACCGGTCGCAGCGGCCTGCTGGGCGGCGCGGTGGCGAACAACCTGACCGCCTACGTGAACCAATCGGTGCGTTATGACGTGCTCGACGCGCCTTTGGGCTACAACATCGGCGACGGCATCGCGCGCGTCCGTCCGAGCTATAAGAGTGGCTATGCCATCCAAGTCGGCAGCGCCAAGTTCGTCAGCGCGCTGGGCCGTCTGGTCGGCAACCAAAACCGTCCTGTGTCGCTGATCTCGGGTCGTGTGACGCCCCTTGATGATGCGAACGCACAGCCCGAACTGTTCTTCACCAACTCGGTTGGACGGTTTGCAGTGCAGAACCTGGAGCCGGGCAAGCGCTATCGTGTCGAACTGTTCTCCACGCCGGCGCTCGGGTTCGAGTTTACGGTTCCTGCGGACAACGAAGGTCTGCTCGATCTCGAGACCATTGCCGTTCCGCTCGACGTGCCCGAAGCCTGAGCCCAAGACTTAGCCGAGGAGGCTGAAATGTCCCGTAATCGTACATCCGCCCTGGTCCTGGCCGCCGCTGCTGCGACGGCGACCTTGATGGCGGCCGCGCCCAGCCAGGCCGCGCCGGGCTGCCAACTGGTGATCGAATCCGGCGCCGATCAATGGATGATGCGCTACGAGCCGTTCGATCAGGACGTGGCCGTGCAGGAATTCGATGTCGCCGTGGTGAACCAGGGCGACGGACCCTGCACCGCCGTCAGCCGCGTCGAACTACGCGGCGAGCAGTTCGGTCTGGTCAACGAAGCCGGCGCCCAGCGTATGGCCTACGCCCTGGTCGACGAGCGAGGCGGCGCGGATGTTACGCCGCGCGCGGGCCAGAGCGCGCGCCGCATCGGCGTGCGGCCGCTGAACCTGGCGGCCGGCGAGCGGGGTTTGATGCGCTTCTCCTTCACCGCCGCCCCGGCTGAAACCCTGTCGGCGGGTCTCTACTCCCAGAACGCCTTCATCAATCTGGAAACACCGGACGGTCGACCGCTGGCGGAAAAGCCCGTCACGCTTAGCCTCCAGGTGCCTTCGGCCGCCGTCATGGGTCTGAAGGGCGAGTTTCGTCGCAACGGCGGCACGCCGACGATCGACCTGGGGGAACTGACTCAAGGCGTTCGGCAGCTGCGCACGACCCTCTATGTTCTGAGCACGGCCGGATATAGCGTGTCGGTGGCCTCGCAGAACCAGGGCCGCCTGCGTCAGGGCGCCAGCGAATGGTATGTGCCCTATGGTCTGGTGCTGGGCGATCGCGACATGGACCTGTCGCGCGGCGGTCGGGTCGATGTGGTGTCGCGTCGCGCGCGACTGGACGACTATCCGCTGACGATCAGCGTCGGCAGCACGACCGGCAAGCGCGCCGGCGACTATTCCGACATCCTGACCTTCACGGTCGCCGCGCTGTAAGCGCCGGCGCGAAACAAAAAGAGGCGGGGACGTCGCGCGTCCCCGCCTCTCTTCAACTGAGATGGATATGGTCGGCGATCAGATCGGCTGAATCGTCAGGGCCAGGATCAGCGGCTGTTCCAGTTCGACCTCATCGAAGCGATAGGACACCGAACGGATCGTCGCGATGCTGGAGCGGCGCAGGGTCTGCATGCCGGACTTGTCTAGATCAAACGTCCGGTCGCCGTAGAACATCACCGCCTTTTCGGTCAGCGACAACGGGCGATACTGGGCCGAGACGGTGAAGCCGCCGGGGCTGTTGCAGGCCTCGACCACCTCTCCAGAGCGACCGGCGGCCGCCAGGACGGGCGAGGTTGGCTTGACCCAACAGGCGACAGGCACAGTCGCGCGAAGGCGATAGGTGCCGCCTGCGGTCGGCCCGGCGAAGGCGGGAGCGGCGGCGGCGACCAGGCCGAGCCCGAGTGTGGCGGCGGCGAGAGCGCGAAGGATACCTTGGGTCATCTGCGGTTCCGATCTGCACATTGCAGAGGAACACTAGAACGCCGCCCGTTAAGGTCACGCGAGCGAACACGCCTAACGCGGCTTAACCTTGATCGCCGATGTTAATACGTCAGAAAGCATGATATTATGCATGGGAATACTAAAACTCTTCAGCCCTGATCTCTCTTTCAGCTCACCGCGCCGGACTTAGGCGGTCTGTTCGATGACTGCGGCCGCTTCGCTCTCGCGCGCATAGCGCTGGGCGATGATGGTGCAGGCGAACAGCTGGATCTGGTGGAACAGCATGATCGGCAGGACGATCAGCGGCACGGCGTGACCGGCGAACAGGATGCCCGCCATGGGGATGCCGGTGGCCATGCTCTTCTTGGAGCCGCAGAACAGGATCACGATCCGGTCGGGCCGGTCGAACTTCAGCGCGCGCCCGGCGAACAGGGTCAGGGCCAGGACGATGGCCAGCAGCCCGATGTTCAGGCCGATGACCTTGGCCAGATCCAGCGGCGCGACCTGGGACCAAACGCCGGCGACGACGCCCTCGCTGAAGGCGGCGTAGACGATCAGCAGGATCGACCCCCGGTCCACTAGGCCCGTCAGTCTGGCGTGACGACCCAGCCAGCCCTTCAGCAGGGGGCGGCACAGCTGGCCCACGGCGAAGGGGGCCAGGATCTGCAGGCCGATGTCGAGGATGGATTGCAGGTGGATTCCGCCGCCCGCCCCGCCGATCAGCAAGGCGACCAGCAGCGGCGTCACGATCACGCCCAGCAGGTTCGACAGGCTGGCGCTGGTCAGGGCGCCCGCGACATTGCCGCCGGCGATGGAGGTGAAGGCGATGGACGACTGCACCGTGGATGGCAGCAGGCACAGATAAAGCATCCCCGTTAGCAGATCGGGCTGAAGCGACCCTCGCATCAGAAAGACCAGGCCCAGCCCCAGCAGCGGAAACAGCAGGAAGGTCGATAGGAAGACCGTGCCCTGAAGCCGCCAGTGCAGCAGGCCCGCGCCGATGGCCGCCGGCGACATTCGCGCGCCATACAGAAAGAACAGCAGGGCGATAGCGGCCTTGACCACCCAGTCCATGACCACGGCCGCCTGTCCGCTGGCGGGGAACAGCGCCGCCAGGATCACCATGCCGATCAGGGCCAGCAGATAGCCGTCGATCGGCAGGCGGGACAGGAAACGAGGCATGGACGGCTCAGGCTGCGGCGGGGTGACGCACAGATAGGCGCATCAGCCCCCGCATTGAACCCGCGTCTTCAGGCCCCGGCGCGGTTCTTGACCAGATCGTCCACGACCGACGGGTCGGCCAGGGTCGAGGTGTCGCCCAGCGCGCCGATCTCGTTCTCGGCGATCTTGCGCAGGATGCGGCGCATGATCTTGCCCGACCGGGTCTTGGGCAGGCCCGGCGCCCACTGGATCACGTCGGGGGCGGCGATGGGGCCGATCTCGTGACGGACGTGAGCGACCAGGGCCTTTCTCAGATCCTCGGTCGCCTCGGCCCCGTTGTTCAGGGTGACATAGGCGTAGATGCCCTGGCCCTTGATGTCGTGCGGATAGCCGACAACGGCCGCCTCGGCGACATCGTCGTGCAGGACCAGTGCGCTCTCGACCTCGGCCGTGCCCATCCGGTGGCCCGAGACGTTGATGACGTCGTCAACCCGGCCGGTGATCCAGTAATAGCCGTCCTCGTCCCGGCGGCAGCCGTCGCCGGTGAAGTAGCGGCCAGGATAGGTCGAGAAATAGGTGTCGAAGAAGCGCTGGTCGTCGCCATAGACGGTACGCATCTGGCCCGGCCAGCTATCGGTGATGCACAGGTTGCCGGACGCCGCGCCCTCCAGCGGCTGGCCCTCGGCGTCCACGATCTGAAGCTCGACGCCGGGTAGCGGCAGGGTCGCCGATCCGGGCTTCAGGTCGGTGGCGCCGGGCAGGGGGGCGATCAGATGACCGCCCGTCTCGGTCTGCCACCAGGTGTCCACGATGGGGCAACGGCCGTCGCCGACCACCTCGTGATACCAGCGCCAGGCCTCGGGGTTGATCGGCTCTCCCACCGTGCCGAGCAGACGAAGCGAAGCGCGCGAAGAGGCCTTCACCGGCGCATCCCCCTCGCGCATCAGGGCGCGCAGGGCCGTGGGCGCGGTGTAGAAGATCTCGACCTTGTGCTTGTCGACCACGTGCCAGAAACGTCCGGCGTCGGGATAGTTGGGCACGCCTTCGAACATCAGGGTCGTCGCCGCATTCGCGAGCGGCCCATAGACCATGTAGGAGTGGCCGGTGACCCAGCCCACGTCCGCCGTGCACCAGAAGACCTCGCCGGGGCGATAGTCGAAGACGATCTCGTGCGTCCAGGCGGCCCAGAACAGATAGCCGCCCGTGGTGTGCAGCACGCCCTTGGGCTTTCCGGTCGAGCCGGAGGTGTAAAGGATAAACAGCGGATCCTCGGCGTTCATCGGCTCGGGCGGGCAGTCGGCGTCGGCCTTGGCGGCCTCCAGCCCATAGTCGAAGTCGCGGCCCTCGATCATCGGCACGTCGGCGCCGGTGCGGCGGATGACCAGGACGGTATCGACCTTCACCTTCGTCAGGGCCTCGTCGACATTGGCCTTTAGCGGAATGTGCTTGCCGCCGCGCAGGCCCTCGTCGGCGGTTATGACCAGGTTGGAGCCGCAGTCCTCGATCCGGCCGCACAGGCTGTCGGGAGAGAAGCCTCCGAAGACGACCGAATGCACCGCGCCGATGCGCGCGCAGGCCAGCATGGCGTAGGCGGCCTCGGGGATCATGGGCAGATACAGGGTGATCCGGTCGCCCTTCTTGGCCCCGTGCGCCTTCAGCACATTGGCCATGCGGCACACCTCGGCGTGCAGTTCGCCGAAGGTGATGTGGCGGCTGTCGGCGGGATCGTCGCCTTCCCAAATGATCGCCGTCTCGTCCTCGCGGTGGGGCAGGTGCCGGTCGATGCAGTTCGCCGAGACGTTCAGGACGCCGTCCTCGAACCAGCGAATACGGAAGTCTTGCTTATTGAAGGAGACGTCCTTGATCCGGGTCGGCGGCGTGATCCAGTCCAGACGCTTTGCCTGTTCGGCCCAGAAGGCGTCGGGCGTCTCGCGCGCGGCGATCCGCGCCGCCTCATAGGCCTCCCGGTTCATATGGGCCTTGTCGGCCCAGTCGGCAGGGACGGGATAGAGAGCGGGATCAGGCACGCGAGACGTCTCCGGCATCAAATCAGAATCCGTATTTGGCGAACAGGATCAGACGGGTCATGTCGCCGCTGGCGCCGGTTTCGATCTCGCGGTCCGCGAACATCAGCTCGGCCCCGACATCAAACGCCGTAACCGGCGACCAGATCAAGTTGGCGTGGAGGCTCTGGGCCGAACGGTTGGCGGCCAGGCCTGTGAAGCCGGTGTCGTTGTCCACCTTCTGCGCCGACCAGATCAGGCTGGAACGCCAGCCGGGCGCCCAGACGTGGCGATAGGCGGCGAAGCCGGCGACCACGCCGATGGAGTCCAACTCGCCCGAGGCGTCCACCACGGCGTCGTTGGAGAAGTTCAGCCCGACGTAGCGGCCGATGCCCTCGCCGCCCGTCACCATCAGGCGCAGATCGTCCTTGGCGCCGACCTTTATCTTGGTCGAGGCCGACAGACCCCAGCCCGTCGCAGTGGAATCGATGTTGCTGGCCGGGCTCTGGTATTTCAGCTGGCGCAGCAGGCCCGCGATCTGGAAATCGCCCCAGGGCTTGGACACCGCATAGCGGGCGGTGAAGTCCGGCAGGCTGCTGTCGTCGGCGACGATGCGCGCGCCGCCGCCGAACGGGGTCACGGTCGTCTCCGGGTTCTCGACCGAGACCGAGAAGGGACCGCGCGTATAGCGGACCTGGACCTGACGGGCGAAGACCGTGCCTTCCGCCGCGCCGATGAAGTCGGCGGACTCAGGCAGGACGGCGGTGTTCTGGAAGTTGGTCCACTCCTGACCGATCAGCCAGTTGTCGATGGTGATAAAGGCGCGACGCAGGGCCGGGTTGGCGGGACTGGTGGTCCTCTGGTCGCCGGCGCCGGGCAGGGTCTGGAAGTCCATCTCCATCCGCGTGCCGATCTTGTGGCCGCCGACCATGCCGTCGGTGGTCAGCCAGAACCGGGTCTGGCGGGCGTTGAAGTCGGTCGCCGTATCCTCATCGGTCCCGCCGATGGGGATGGAGCCGGGAATGTGGAATTCACGCAGCGCGTCGCCGTTTGCCGGATCGCCGCCGGAATAGCGGCTGGCGTAGGCGTCGACCTTGACGAAGCCGCCGAACTTGACCGTGTGGTCGCCGATGCGGAACCCTTCGCTGGGTGCGGCCGGCGCCGCGGCCTGCTGGACCGGGGCGGGCGCGACGGGGCGGGTCTCCAAGCGGATGATGTCCTGCTGTTGCGCCGCCTGCTGGGTTCGCGCGGCGACGACCTCGGACTTCAGGGCGTTCAACTGGGCTTCGAGTTGAGCGATGCGCGCCTCGAGCGCGGACTGGTCCGGGGCCGAGGCCAGGCTGGGCGTCGCCATCAGCGCAACGGCGGCGGCTCCCGCCATCAGGCTTTTCGTGATCATGATGAACCTCCCGCGCCCGTCTCGCGCGGGCGTCCCTTTGACGACCTTTCCGCCTCCGGCCTCGGGGAGCCATTGGCCATTGGTCTAATTTCGACCAAAGTCGAACCGCGCCATGATGGCGACGACGCGGCCGGTCAGACGCCGCGCACGGAAGGAAGCCCATGGATCGCATCGTCGTCGCCGACGACCATCCCCTGTTTCGCGCCGCCCTGCGCTCGGCCGTCGACAAGGCGGCGCCGGGCGCGGAGGTGGTGGAATGCGCCAGCCTGGCCGAGGCCCGCGCCGCGATGGTTGCGGGGTCCGTCGATCTGTTGCTGCTGGATCTGAAGCTGTCGGACAGCGAGGGGATGGCGGGTCTCGCCGCCGTGCGGGCCGAACAGCCGACCGTGCCGGTGGCGGTGGTCTCGGCCAGCGAGGACGCGCCCGTTGTGCGCCACGCCCTGGGTCTGGGCGCCGCCGGCTTTATTCCCAAGTCTTCGTCCCTGCCGCAGATGGTCGAGGCGATCGCGGCCATTCTCGCCGGCGACAGCTGGGCGCCGGATGTGCCCGAGGCCGACGACGATCTGGCCGGCCGCGTGGCCAGCCTGACGCCGTCGCAGCTGCGGATTCTCGAAGGGCTGAAGGCCGGCCGGCTGAACAAGCAGATCGCCTTCGACCTCGGCGTCTCCGAAGCCACCATCAAGGCGCATCTGACCAGCGTGTTTCGAAAGCTGGGCGTTCACAACCGGACCCAGGCGGTGATCCTGGCCAAGTCGCTGGACCCGGCTTAACTCGCCAACTCTTAGCTTGACAGGAAGGCCTTCAGCGCCGCCGGCTTGATCGGCTTCGGCAGCAAAACGGCGCCGGCCGCCGTCGCCTGTTCGTTCAGCCCGTCGCGGGTGTCGGCGGTGACCAGAGCGATGCGGCGCACGCCCTGGGGCCTCAGCCAGTCGATGACGGCGAACCCTTCGGGCCCATCGCCCAGATGCAGATCGACCACGGCGGCGTCGAACGGGCCGATCGCCGCCTTGGCCGCCTCGACGCCGGTGACCAGGGTCGGCCGCGCGCCCCAGCGGGTGAGCAGGGCGTTCAGCGCGTCTAGGATCACCGGCTCATTGTCCACGCACAGCACGCGCAAGCCCGCCAGCGGCAGGCGCGCCTCGCGCACCGGCGAGGCCTCGGCGGGCAGGTCGGCTGCGCTGCGCGGCACGGTGATCCGGAAGGTCGTGCCGCGCCCCACACGGGAACTCAGCTCCAGCGGGTGATCGAGCAGGCTGGACAGGCGGCGCACGATGGCCAGCCCTAGGCCCGCGCCCGGTTCGTCGACGGCGCCCGGCAGCCGCACGAACTCGCCGAAGACGGTTTCGTGTTCGGTGTCGGGAATGCCGCGTCCGGTGTCGCAGACGAACAGCTGCACCGTCTCGCCCCGCCGACGCGCCCCGACCAACACCCGGCCGGCATCCGTATAGCGGATGGCGTTGGCCACCAGATTTTGCAGCATGGAACGCAGCAGATCGCGGTCGGACGCGACCCACAGGCGGCTGGACATCACGGTCAGAGCCAGGCCTTTGGCCTCGGCCACGGGCGCGAACTCGCGGCGCAGTTCGTCGAACAGGCCGCCCAGCGACAGCCGCGCAACATTGGTCCGCACGCCGCCGGCTTCCAGCTTGGACAGGTTCAGCAGGGCGGTCAGCAGACGGTGGGCGCTGTCGATGGCGCGGTCCGCGTTGACCGCCAGGGTGCGGCTGGTCGCGTCTTCCAGCGCCGGCTCCTCCTTCAAGGCGGCGATGAACAGGCGGGCGGCGTGCAGCGGTTGCAGCAGGTCGTGGCTGGCGGCGGCCAGGAACCGGGTCTTGGAGGCAGTGGCGTCTTCGGCGACGCGTCGGGCCTCGTCCAACCGGGCGGTGCGGTCCGCAACGCGCGCCTCCAGCCGTTCGTTGGCCTCTTCCAGCTCACGCGCGGCTTGGCGCAGGGCGGTGATGTCGGTGTAGCTGGTGGCGTAGCCGCCGCCTGGGATCGGCGCGCCGGAGGAGCGCAGCACTCGGCCGTCGGGCTGCTGGCGTTCGTGGTCGTGGGGAATGCGGCGGCTCAGCGCTTCCAACCGCCGCTCGACCCAGGCCTCGATGTCGTCGGGGCTCTCGCCGCGCTCGGCGTTCAGGCGATAGATGACGGCGATGGGCAGGCCGACGTGGACGAAGCCGGCCGGCAGGTCGAACATGGCGACGTAGCGCCTGTTCCAGGCGGTGACGCGCAGATCCTCGTCCACCACGATCACGCCCTGGTCGATATTGTCGAGCGTGGTCTGCAGCAAGTCGCGGTTGAACTGAACCGCCTGGGACGCCTCGTCCAGCATCCGCACCACGTCCTCGGGCGCGCGCCCGACGCCGGCCAGCGCCGCCGCGATGACCCGCCGGGCCGAGGCCGCCCCGATGGCGCCGGCCAGCATCCGTTCGGCAGCGCGCGCCAGGGCCGCATCGGCCGGGTCGGCGTCACGCAGCTTGGTGTCGGTCTCATCGCCCCAGGCGGTGAAGGCGCGCTCGGCCCGTTCGTCGCCGATGAAGCGGGCGACCAGGGCGCGCAGATCGCCGACCGAGGCGCCCGACGGCGCGGGCCGGGCCTCCATCCAGTCCGGTCCCAACCGATCCACGAAGGCGCGGGCCTGAACCCGGTCGATCAAGCGGGGCTGGGCGAAGCGCGACACGCCGACATAGGCCGCCAGGTTCAACGCCAGGCTGACGAAGACGCCGAGCGCCAGCGGATCCTTGACCCCCATCATGACGTGCAGGTGCCAGGGCGCGCTGGGCGACAGCTGCGGCAGGGCCAGCATGACGATCCAGACGCCCATCCCGACCGTCATGCCCGCCAGCGCCCCTTGCGCATGGCCGCCGCGCCAGAGGACCGCGCCGAACAGGGCCGGCGCCAGCTGGGCCATCGCCGCGAAGGATACCAGCCCCATGGCCGCCAGGCCGCGCGACTGGTCCGTCGCCTGATAATAGAGCCAAGCCAGCAAGAGGACCGCGACAATGGCCCCGCGCCTGACCTGAAGGATGGTTCCCGCCATGTCCGAGGCGTCGCCGCGCACCCGCCAACGCTCGCGCGCCAGGAAGGGCAGGATCAGGCTGTTGGACACCATGGCCGACAGGGCGACGGCCTCGACGATGACCATGGCGGTGGCGGCGGAAAAGCCGCCGACGAAGACCACGGCCGTCAGCAGGGTCTCGCCGCGCTGGAACGGCAGGGCCAGCACCAGCAGGTCTGGATTCACCGACGGCGCAAACAGGGCGCCCGCCGCCACCAGCGGCAGCACCGCCAGACTGGTCAGCAGCAGATAGAGCGGAAAGATCCACCGCGCCCGCTTTACGTCCGACGGCTGACCGCCTTCGACGAAGGCGACGTGGAACTGTCGCGGCAGGCAGAAGATGGCCAGGGTCGACAGCAAGGTGATGGCGGTGAAGCGCGGCGTGACCTCGGGCGGCGCGGCCAGGGCGCCCAGGCCCTCGATGATGCGCGGGGGCGAGCCTTCGTTCAGCAGCAGGACCAGGGCGAAGATGGCGACGAACAGCAGGGCGCCCAGCTTGACCATCGACTCCAGGCCTATGGCCTGGATCAGGCCGCGATTGTGCTCGGTCAGGTCGGGACGGCGCGCCCCAAACAGGATGGCAAAGAAGGCCAGGACGCCAGCCAGCACCAGGACCGTCAGACCCTCGGACCCCGCAACTGGCGTGCCGGCGGTCAGCAGGGCGCCGGCCATCGACAGCGACTTCAGCTGCAGCGCGATATAGGGCAGCGACCCCAGGATGGCGACGACGGTGACGGCGGCGCCCAGGGTCTGGCTCTTGCCGTAGCGCGAGGCCACGAAGTCGGCCATGGAGCCGACGTTCTCGCGCCGGGCGGCCGCCGCGATCCGGCGCCACAGCGGAAACAGCAGGGTCAGGCCGATCACCGGGCCGATGTAGATGGGCAGATACTCCCACCCGTCGCGCGCCGCCGTGCCGACCGCGCCATAGTAGGTCCATGAGGTGCAGTAGATCGCCAGCGACAGGGCGTAGACCGACGGCCCCAGGCCCTTTCCGCGCGCGCGCGCCGACGGCCGTTCCTGGGACCAGGCGACGGCGAACAGCACCGCCATATAGGCGGCGACCAGGCCGAGGATCGTCAGGCTGAACATCGGGGCATCTGAACCGGGCACGAGGTGTTTCACAAGCGAAAGGCGGGCCGTCTTGCGACGACCCGCCCTTCATTCCGCCTGAAAGCAGGATCAGGCGTTCAGATCGACGTCCTTGCCTTCCTTGACCAACAGAAAGCCCAGAACGACCGTCCCCAGGGCCACCACGATCGGGTACCAGAGGCCGGAGTAGATGTTGCCCGTCGCCGCCACGATGGCGAAGGCGGTGGTCGGCAGGAAGCCGCCGAACCAGCCGTTGCCGATGTGATAGGGCAGGGACATGGAGGTGTAGCGGATATTGGTCGGGAACATCTCGACCAGGGCCGCCGCGATCGGTCCGTAGACCATGGTCACATAGAAGCCGAGGATGAACAGGATCAGCACCACCATCGGCTTGTTGACCAGGGCGCTGTCGGCCTTGGCCGGATAACCGGCGGCGGTCAGGGCCTCGCCCAGGCTCTTGTCCCAGGTCTTCTTCTGGGCGGCGAAGTCGGCCGGGGCCATGGCGTCGCCCCGGAAGCTGGGGATGACGGCTTGATCGCCGATGCGGACCTCGGCGACCGTTCCGGCAGGCGCCGCGACATTGGTGTAGGTCACGCCCGCCTTGGCCAGATAGGACTTGGCCACATCGCAGGAGTGGTTGAACACCGTCTTGCCCACCGGATCGAACTGAAGATTGCAGTCGGCCGGATCGGCGTAGACCGTGACCGGCGCCGAGGCGGCGGCGGCGGCCAGTTTCGGATTGGCGGCCTGGGTCAGGGCGTTGAACAGCGGGAAATACGTCAGGGCCGCGATCAGGCAGCCGGCCAGGATGATCGGCTTTCTGCCCACCTTGTCCGACAGCCAGCCCCAGAAGATGAAGAAGGGCGAAGCGGCCACAAGCGCGATGGTCAGCAGCACATAGACCAGGGTGGCGTCGACCTTCATGACCCGTTCCAGGAAGAACAGGGCGTAGAACTGGCCGGTGTACCAGATGACGGCCTGGCCGGCTGTGAGGCCCAGCAGGGCGATCAGCACGATCTTCAGGTTGGGCCATTTGCCGAAGCTGTCTTTCAGCGGGGTCTTGGAGCCCTTGCCCTCGGCCTTCATCTTCTTGAACGACGGGCTTTCGGCCAGCTTCAGGCGGATCCACAGGGACACGCCCAAGAGCAGGATCGAAACCAGGAACGGAATGCGCCAGCCCCAGGCGGCGAAGGCCTCTTCGCCGACCGCAAGCCGAACGCTCAGGATCACCACGAGGCTCAGCACCAGGCCTGCGGTCGCCGTGATCTGGATGAAGGAGGTGTAGAAGCCGCGTTTGCCCTGTGGGGCGTGCTCGGCGACGTAGGTGGCGGCGCCGCCATATTCACCGCCCAGGGCCAGGCCCTGGATCAGGCGCATCAGCACCAGGATGATGGGTGCGGCGATGCCGATCACCGCATAGGGCGGCAAGAGGCCGACGACGAAGGTCGACAGACCCATCAGCAGCATGGTGACGAGGAAGGTGTTCTTGCGTCCCCAAAGGTCGCCCAGCCGCCCGAAGACGATGGCGCCGAAGGGCCGCACCGCAAAGCCGGCGGCGAAGGCCATCAGGGCGAAGATGTAGCCGGTGGTTTCGTTGACGCCCGAGAAGAACTGGACGGTGATGATCGCCGCCAGAGAGCCGTAGAGATAGAAGTCGTACCACTCGATGACGGTGCCGACCGATGAGGCGAGGATGACCAGACGATCGCTGCGATCGACGGTGTGCTCCTCTCCTCCGGACGCAAGGGGTGCGTCGGTTGCCATGATCCATTTCCTCCCGTGTCGCCGTTATCGGCCGTTCTGCACATCCTTCAGGATGCGTGGACGCCGACATTGACCGAGAGCGGGGCGGGTGGAGAGAGCGACTTTGGTCGAGGATCGCCGGTCGCCAAGGCGACCTTGGGGTCGAGGATCGCTGGCGATCAGCCGTCGATGGAGATGACCGGGCCGAGCTTGGGTTGCGCCTTGCCGCGCCGGGCGCTGCGACGCTTCAACCAGGCGCGGATGCGGGTCTGGATCGGATTATCGATCGCGAAGTGGAAGGCGAAGGCGAAGGCGACCGCCGCCACGACGCCCAGGCCCCACAGGCCCCATTGAACGAAGAGGGGCAAGGCGACGCGCGCCTCGACCGCATTGACCACGCCGAACCAGACGATGCGGACCACCTCGTTGGAGATGAACATGGAGAAGGAGACCATGGCGGCCGTCTCCACCCACTTCGAGGGCTTGGTCACCGGCACGGCGCCGGCGGCCAGGATGATGATCGAGATCAGGGTCAGGGCAGTCAAAGCGTGCTTGTCGTGAAGCTGAAGGGCGAAGAAGCCGACTGCGGCGAGCACCCCGGCCCAGCCGGCCAGGCGCGGGGCGATCCAGACCTTCTGGGCGAACCAGGCCAGGCACATGCCTAGGAAGAACAGCGGCAGGGCGCGGATGATGCCGTAGCGCATCGGCATCTGATAGACGGGATAGCCGAGGAACGACCAGCACAGCTGGTTGGCGATCAGATAGACGCCGACGCCGACGGCCAGGGCCGACCACGGACCCAGACGCATCAGGCCGCGAATGATCCAGGGGAAGGCCAGATAGCAGCCAATCAGGGCCGAGATCGACCAGGTCGGGGCGTTCCAGCCCAGGCCGCCATGCACGCCATAGGATTGCAGCAGCAGCAGCTGGGCCGGCAGCTGATCCCAGGCGAACCATTCGGGATTGCGGGGCGGCGAGCCGGCGGCGGTGGCCAGAAGCACGAAGGCGACCAGCGACAAACCCATGATCAGGTGGGCGGGCACGACGCGCAGGAACCGCTTCAGGAAGAAGTCGCCGGGCGACATCCGGCCCTTGTCCACCGCCGCGCCATAGACGCGCATCAGCACATAGCCGCTGTCGATCAGGAAGAAGTTGGTCAGCAGAAAGCCGCCGCGTTCGAAGATCGGATTGATCAGATGGGCGAGCGGTTCGGGACCGGCGGCCTGGAAGTGATGCAGGATGATCAGGAAGGCCACGATGAAACGCAGCGCGTCCAGCCAGCCGCCGCGCGCGATCTGAACTGTCTCATTGCGGGTCGAAATCAGGGACCAGGGCATCGTCAACGCCTCCTTTGACCCCTCTACCGCAAGCTGCGGGCCAGTTCGCCTGTCAGGCGAACGTCACGACAGCACCAGACGCATGAACTCCTCGCGGGTGCGGGGGTCGTCGCGGACGACGCCGATCAGGTGGCTGGTCGACAGGCTGGCGCCGGGCGCATTGACGCCACGCAGGGTCATGCAGCTGTGCTCGGCCTCGATGACCACGCCGACGCCGTGCGGCTTCAGCACGGTCTGGATGGCCTCGGCGATCTCGGATGTCATCTTCTCCTGGATCTGAAGGCGGCGGGCGAAGCCGCGCACGACCCGGGCCAGTTTGGAGATGCCGACGACGCGGTCCGTCGGCAGATAGGCGACGTGCGCCTTGCCCACGACCGGCAGCATATGGTGCTCGCAGAAGCTGACGAAGCGGATGTCCTTCAGCACGACCAGCTGGTCGTAGCCGCCCGTCTCCTCGAAAGTCTTTTCCAGATAGGAGAGCGGATCGACCTCATAGCCCTGGAAAAGCTCGCGGTAGCTCTTGGCGACGCGGGCGGGGGTTTCCAGCAGACCTTCGCGGTCCGGGTTGTCGCCGGCCCATTCGATCAGGGTGCGGACGGCGGCTTCGGCGTCGGCCTGGGAGACTTTGGAGGCGGGGGCGTCGGTCATGGCGGCCTAGATAGCGGAGCGCTTGAGGGAAGGGGAGAGGGCGAGCCGTCCCATTACGAGGCGGACGCGCGTTCAGACGGTGGAGTCGGAAAAAGAGAGTCTAATTCGTCTAATTCGTCTGAAATCGAATGGCTGGCGCTCCTCGAGGCGAAGGCGGGGAAGTCGGCATCGAAGCGGCGCCGTTCAAGGCCAAACGCGATTTTTCCGTGGCCAGGTCTGGACGAAGACGCGTGTGGTTAGCGGCCTGTTAACCATCCTGTCGGCATTTTCTGCCCAGTAGTTGCTGGAGTGGGCCGATGAACGGCGCGGAAGTTCTGGACGTCGGGCGCGACGCCATCTGGCTGACGATCCAGCTGTGCCTGCCGGTGCTGCTTGTCGGGCTGGTCGTCGGCGTAGTGATCGGCCTGTTTCAGGCCCTGACGCAGATCCAGGAACAGACCCTGATCTATGCGCCCAAGATCATCGCCATCTTCGTTTCGCTGATCCTGTTCCTGCCGCTGATGGGCGCCCTGTTGGGCGGCTTCATGCGCCAGATCGCGGCCCGCATCGCGGGGATGTAGTGGACGCTTATGCGACCGCTGATCAGGTCTGGGCCGGGGGGCTGATCTTCGCCCGGATCGCGGCGATCCTGATGCTGATCCCCGGCTTTGGCGAGGCCTATGTGCCCCCGCGCGTGCGACTGTCGCTGGCGCTGGTCATCAGTCTGGCGCTGTGGCCGGTGGTGCGCGGTTCGCTGCCGGGCCTGCCGGACAGCATGGGGCTGATGGTCGGGTGGATCATCCGCGAGGTGGTCGTCGGCCTGATGATCGGCCTGCTGCTGCGCATTTTCATGAGCGCCTTGGCGACGGCGGGCGAGATCGTGTCGTTGCAGACGACGCTCAGCTTCGCCCAGACCGCCAATCCGATGCAGGCCCAGCCGGGCTCGACCATCGCCGCCTTTCTGGCCCTGCTGGGGGTGACGCTGCTGTTTGCCACCGACACCCACCACCTGTTCATCGCCGGCATGGTGGGCTCGTATCGGCTGATCTCGCCGGCCCAGCCGCTGATGATGGCCGACTTCACCCAGATGGCGGTGCGAACCCTGGGCGACAGCTTCCTGCTGGGCGTGCAGTTGTCGGCGCCGGTGCTGGTCTTCGCCTTGATCTTCAACCTGGCGTCCGGCCTAGTGGCGCGGGTCATGCCGTCGTTCCAGGTCTATTTCGCCGCCGCGCCCTTGAGCGTGATCCTGGGCCTGTCGATCTTCGCCCTGAGTCTGGGTGCGCTGGGCACCCTCTTCATCGACCGCTACCGCCGTCTGGCGGAGTATTTCGTGCTGGGAGGCCCTGGTGGCTGAAGGCGCGGATCCCGAGTCGAAAACCGAAGAGGCGACCCCGCGAAAGCTTGAGGACGCCCGAAAGAAGGGCGATGCGGCCAAGTCGCCCGACGTCGCCCAGGTGCTGTCGCTGGCGGGGGCGGCGGCGGTGATCCTGATGGGGGGAGGCTGGTTCGCCTCGTCCATCGCCGAACAGATGCTGCCCTTCATCGCCGCCCCGCACGAGATGCTGGGGGTGCTGAACTCGGGCGCCGGAAACCAGATCATGGTGCGCGCCGTCTGGGCCGTGGCGCCCTTTTTGGGAGCCGTCATGCTGGCGACCATCCTGGGCGGAGTCGGGGGCAATGTCGCCCAGTCAGGCCTGATCTTCACCGCCGAAAAGCTGAAGCCCAAATGGTCGGCGGTCAGTCCGATGCAGGGGTTCAAGCGCATCTTCGGTCCCGACGGCCTGGCGCAGTTCGTCAAGACCTTCCTGAAGCTGATAGCCGTCTGCGCCGTGTGCTGGATGGTGTTGAAGCCGCACCTGCGCGAATTCGAGAACATGGCCTCGATCAGCCCGCTGGCGATCCTGCCGCTGGCGCGCGACATGGCGATCTCGCTGTTCGTGGCCTCGATCATTTTGTTGGGGGCGACGGCCGGGGCGGACTTCATCTGGCAGAAGATGCGCTTCGCCAAGCGGATGCGGATGACCAAGGAAGAGCTGAAGGAAGACTTCAAACAGTCCGAAGGCGACCCGCACATCAAGGCCAAGCTGAAGCAGATCCGCATGCAGCGCAGCCGCCAGCGGATGATGGCCAATGTGCCCAAGGCCACCGTCATCGTGACCAACCCGACCCACTACTCGGTCGCCCTGCGCTATGAGCCGGATCAGGGCGACGGGGCGCCGATCTGTGTGGCCAAGGGCGTCGACGCCCTGGCCCTGCGCATCCGCGAAGTGGCGACCGAGCACGGCGTGCCGATCGTCGAGAACGTGCCGCTGGCGCGCGCCCTGTACGCCACCGTCGAGGTGGACGAGGTCATTCCGCGCGAACATTTCGACGCCGCCGCCAAGATCATCGGCTTCGTCTTCCAGTCCCGCAAGCGCCGGTAAGGCGGCGTCAGGATTTGGGCGTATGATCGCAACACTGATTCGCGAGGCTGTATGACGTCCACCCGCCGCCCTTCGTTCGACCTGTTGTCCGGCGTGATGGCGTTCGGCGTCGTGGCGGCGATTGCGGCCCTGGCCTATCCGGCGTTTCGCGCCAACCCGACCTCGGCGCCGGGACTGGTGCTGATCCTGACCGTGGGCGCCATCGCCCTGATCGGTCTGTTCGGCTTCCGTCGGGCGGCGGACGCCAAGCCGAGCAGCGACGCGGCCATCGAGGTGCTGGACGCCATGGCCGAACCGGCGGCGCTGGTCTGGGATTCAGGGCAGATCCTGGCCTTCAACGCCGCGTGGTCCGAGGCCAATGGCGCGACCGGCGCCCTGCCGCGCGGCAAGTCGGCCCAGGCGCTGTACATGGCCTTCGCCCAGGCGCGCAAAGGCGAGCCGGGCCGCGCCATCGTCATGATCGGACAGCGCGAGGTCGAGGTCGTCATCGGCCAGATCGGCGATGGAAAGACGGGCGAGGGACGGTTCCTGATGCGCGCCGCGCCGGACGCCGTCCTGCCCATCGCCGCCGCGCCCGTTCACACGCCCGCCGCCGCGACGACCGGCGAGGCGCGAGCCATGGCGGCCGGGGCGCCGTTCGGCTCGGCCGTGATCGGCGGCGACGACCTGTTTTCCGGCCGGGCGGAAGAAGCTAATCCGGCGCTGGCGGTCCTGACCGGACCGGGGGCGGCGCGCGATGCAGCCTTTGGGCATCTGTTCGATCCGGGCGGCATCGCCGAGGCGCGGCTGAAGCTGGCGGGCGGATCGTCGGGCCCGATCGAACTGGTCGCACGGGCCTATCCCGACAAGATGCTGCATCTGTATGTGGCGCCCGAGGGCGACAAGCGGCGCATCTGGCTGTTCGACGTCTCGGGTCAGAAGTCGATGGAGCTGCAGCTCAACCAGGCCCAGAAGATGCAGGCCGTGGGCCAGCTGGCCGGGGGCGTGGCGCACGACTTCAACAATCTGCTGACGGCGATCCAGCTTCAGCTTTCGGGTTTGCTGGAACGGCACCCGGTGGGCGATCCGTCCTACGAGGGCCTGAACGAGATCCGCCAGACGGCCATTCGCGCGGCCGACCTGGTGCGAAAATTGCTGGCCTTCTCGCGCAAGTCGACGGTGCGGCGCGAGCGGCTGGACCTGGGCGAACTGGTCGGCGAGTTCGCCATCCTGCTGCGGCGGCTGTTGCGCGAGGACGTCCGGCTGGAGACCGACTACGGACGCGACCTGCCAGTCGTGCTGGCCGACAAGTCTCAGCTGGAGACGGCGGTGATGAACCTGGCCGTCAATGCGCGCGACGCCATGCGCGGCGTGGTCGAGCCGGGCGCCGGCGTCGTCACCATCGCCACGCGCCGCTTGACGGGCGACGAGGCGCGAGCCCTGGGCTGGGTTGATGCGCCGACGGACGAGGTGGCCCTGATCGAGGTGTCGGACACCGGACCCGGCGTGCCGCCCGAACTGGCGGACAAGATTTTTGAACCCTTCTTCACCACCAAGGCGGTGAACGAGGGCACCGGCATGGGCCTGGCCACCGTCTACGGCATCGTGCAGCAGGCGGGCGGCCACATCACCGTCAGCAATATCGAAGGCGCGGGAGCCGCCTTCCGCATCTTCCTGCCGGCGGCGGGCGAGGCGGAACTGGCCGAGGTTCAGCCCGTCGAGGTCAAGGCCAAGGCGCCGCGCGACCTGTCGGGCGCCGGACGCATCCTGTTCGTCGAGGATGAGGACGCCGTGCGCGGCATCGCCGCCCGGCTGCTGCGTCAGCGCGGCTATGAGGTCATAGAGGCCGCCGACGGCGAGGAGGCCCTGTTGCTGGCCGAGGAACACGCCGGCCAGATCGACATGATGATCTCCGACGTCATCATGCCGGGGCTGGACGGGCCGTCCTTGCTGAAGAAGGCGCGCAAATATCTGGGCGACGCGCCGGTCATGTTCATCTCGGGCTATGCCGAGAGCGACTTCTCGGACCTGTTGCAGGACGAGACGGGCGTGTCCTTCCTGCCCAAGCCGCTGGACATCAAGACGCTGGCGGAGCGGGTGAAGCAGGAACTGCACGCGGGCTGACCGCCCGCATGAAGGGCGGGTTCAGGCGGCGCGGCGAAGCGCGGACGGCGCCTTTACATACAGGCCCCGGCGGCCGTTCACGGCGCGGAAGGCTACCGTCTCGCCTTCCAGACTTTCGTCCACGCCCAGAAGAAGGCAGCCGTCATCGACCAGGCGGCGTTCCAGTCCGTCGAGAAGACGCGCGCGTCGTGACGGGTCCATATCGGTCATGACATTTCGGCAGAAGATGACGTCGAAACGGGCGTCATCGGTCGGTTCGTCCAGCAGGTTGGCGCGACCGAAACGCACGGCGTCGGCCAGTTCGGCCTTGACGATCCACTGGTCTTCCCGCGGTTCGAACCAGCGCAGCATGGTTTTGGCCGTAAGCCCGCGCTGGATCTCGAAGCCGGTGTAGAGGCCCGAGCGCGCCTTCTCGATCGCGCGCTGCGACAGGTCGGTGGCGACCAGATCGACATCGACGCCGATCTCCCTGGCCGTCATGGCGATGGACCAGGCTTCCTGGCCGGTCGAGCAGCCGGCCGACCAGATCTTGATCCGTCCGTCGGGCCGCGCCTTGGACAGGGCCGGCAGCAGTTCGGTTTCGAGAATGCGGAAGGGGGTGCGGTCGCGACGGAACCAAGTCTCGGCGTTCAGCAGGGCCTCGATCACCGACCAGGCCAGCGAGGCGACCGGATTGACCCACAGGTTCGACAGCAAGGCCTCGACATTGGCGTAGCCCTCACGCCGCGCGATCGGACCCAGCCGGTGTTCGGCCAGGTGGATGCGATCCCGCGACAGCCGATAGCCGGCGCGGGTGGCGAGAAGGGACTGCAGCTTGTCGAAGTCCTCAGGCGTCATGCGGCGATCGCTCCGACCTCCGTCAGCTTGGACTGCAGGATTTCGCCGTCGAACGGCTTCATCACATAGTCGTCGGCGCCGGCGGCCAGGGCTTCGGCGATCCGCTCGGGGCGGGTCTCGATCGTGCAGAACAGCACCTTGGGTTGCTTGCCGCCCGGCATGGCGCGCAGCCGACGCAGGAAGGTGATGCCGTCCATCACAGGCATGTTCCAATCCACCAGCAGGACGTCGGGCATGGCGCCGGTGCAATAGGCCAGGGCCTCGGAGCCGTCCGCCGCCTCATCGACCTCATAGCCCAGGCCCTCGACGATGCGGCGCGCAACCTTGCGGATGATGCGGCTGTCGTCGACGATCAGGCAGGTTCGGAAGTCCAAGGTCGATCCCTCAATGACACGACGGCTTTCGCCCGTGGCGCATGGACTGTTTTTATCTCAAACGCCAGTTAATGAGTCGTTTGGAAACGCCTCACGCAGGCATTCGCGCGACCAGTGCGACCTTTCCGTCTTCAACCTTGACGCGTAGAGCGCCGCCGGCCTCGTTCACGGTCAGCCACAACCAGTAGGGCTGGATCCACTGGCCGGCCAGGCCCTCGACCAGGCGTTCGCCGGCCAGACCCGTGACGACCTCGGGCTTCAGCCGGGCGCGGGCGCCCTCGGCGAAGCCTTCCAGATAGAGCAGGCCGCTTTCCAGGCGCGACTGAATGGTTGCGACGCCGCCCATCGGCAGGGCGCCGACGGTCAGATAGGCGAGGTTGGTCAGGGCGCGGGCCTGGGGCTTAGTGAACTCGCCGTCGGCGATGCGCCAGTCGAGCGAGGCGCGGCCGCCCTGGACCATGCCGGACACCAGGCCTTCGATCTCGCGGGCGGTGAACTTCTCGCTGGTGGTAGCGGCGCCGAAGGCGACGCGGGCGAAGTGAACCAGGGCGACCATCTTCCTGGCGCTCTGCTCGATCAGGGCCAGGGCGTCGTCGCGCATGTCCTGAGCTGTCGGGTCCTGCATCAGGTCGAGGCCCGAGACGATGGCGCCCGACGGACTAATGAAGTCATGGCACAGCTTGGCCGCGATATAGGTCGCCAGCTCGGTCCCATCGACCGGAAGGTCCAGCGGAGCGGCGTCTGTGTCGTGGGGGGAGGTCATAATGTCTGGCGCGCTCAGGTCACAGTTCGTGTCGCGCGCGAAGTTGGAGTGATTTGCCGGTTCATGGAACCGCCCGGATGGTCTATCGACCCGCCAATGACGACCTCTTTGACACCTGCTCTTGAGCGCGATCTGACGTCCGGCGCGCTGTCCCTGGCCATCGCCGAGATCGCAGAGGAGGCTGCGCGGCTGATCCTGCCCTATTGGCGCGCAGGCACGGCGGTCGAGACCAAGTCCGACGACAGCCCGGTGACGCAGGCGGACCGGGCGGCCGAGGCCCTGATCCTGAAACGGCTGGCGGCCCTGTATCCGGGCGTGCAGACGGTGGCGGAGGAGGCCGTGTCGGCCGACGGCGCGCCCGAGGCGGCCGAGGACTGGTTCTGGCTGATCGATCCGCTGGACGGCACGCGCGGTTTCGTGCGCGGCGGCGAGGCCTTCACCGTCAATATCGCCCTGATCCATGACGGCTATCCGGTCGCGGGCGTGGTGACCGCGCCGGCGACGGCGACGACCTGGCGCACCGACAAGCCCGAGGGCGGCGCCTTCCGGCGTCAGTTCGGCGCCCTTCAGGCCGGCGAGGCCCATGCGGGCGAGGACTGGCGTCCGATCCGGGTGCGCGACCGGCCGCAGGAAGGCATGGCCCTGCTGAGCCACAGCGTCACCGACGAGGAAGCGACGCGTCTGGCCGCCCGTCACGGCTGCTCGCGTTGGCAGGGGACGGATTCGTCGCTGAAGTTCTGCCTGATCGCCGAGGGGCGGTTCGATGCCTATCCGCGCACAGGCCCGACCTCGGAATGGGACACCGCAGCAGGCCAGGCGGTGCTGGAAGCCGCCGGCGGGCGGGTTCTGGCCGATGACGGGCAGCGGATGGCCTATGGCAAGACGCGGTTCCTGAACGGCGCCTTCGTCGCCATGGGCGGCTGAGGTCTAGGGCCTCAGAAGCGCCTCGGCGCGGTCGGCGAGGGCGTCGACGCCCATTTCCCGCGCCGTCATCGCCGCCTCGCCCAGGATCAGCCCCAGATCGGTCGGGACGACGCCGCCCAGCCGATGCCGCGCCAACATGATCTCGGCCATGCCGATCTGATCGGCGGCCCAGTCGAGCGGCGTCGCGGCCGCCATGCGCGCGCGAAGGCGGGTTTCCAGCGTCATCAGGGCGGTCAGGTTCTTGACCGCCTCGGCCAAGGCCACCTCACGCGTGATGCGCCGCTCGCGCGCCAGGGCGCCGATGATCAGTTCGCCGCCCTGCGTCAGGGCTTCCGCCTGGGCCAGCAGCATCAGCGGCTGGGCGTCGTCGCCGACACGCAGCACCTGGATCGCGGCCCAGTCCAGCGGGCTGTGATCCGGGGTGAACTGATCGGCGGCGGCGTCGAACATGATCCGCCCCTGGTTGCGGGCCTCGTCATGCCCCGCAATGGCGGCTAGGGCCGACAGGCCAGCGCCGCACAAAGCGAGGGCGCGGGCGCGGGTCAGGGGGCGATGGTCGGGGGACGCGGCCTCGACCAGGGCGCCCAGGTCGCGGCCGGCCTGATCCAGCAGATGCACGTCGCGCTGGACCACGCCCATTTCCAGCGACAGGGCCGCGCGATCCATGCGCAGATCCATGTCCTCGGCGTCGTCTCTGCGCACCGCCTCATCCATCAAGACAGCCGCCTGATGAAGGCGGGCGATGTCGCCGCTCAGTCGGGCCGTGCGAACCGTCAGTCGGGCGTGAAGCGCGGCCATGCCGACGGCGATGCGTCGGCTGCGCGGCTGTCCGACCGCCGCAAGGGTCGTCGCTGCGCGGTCCAGACGGGCGGGATCGCCGCACAGGTCAAAGCGCAGCATCAGCACCGCCGCCTTGGCCATGGCCGCCCGCGCGATCTGATCCTCGCCCACGGCTGAACGCGCTAGGCTGTCGGCGCAGCGGTCGGCACGGTCCAGACTGTCGGCGGCGCCGGTGCGTCGGGCGTGTTCGCGCCACAGGGCGCAGGCGCGGTTTTCTGTCTCGAAGGGACGGGCGCAGGAGACGCGTCCGGCGTCCGTGGCCTCGCGTCTCGCCTCGGCGCGCAGCAGATCCGCGCCGATCAGTTCGATCCAGCCCAAGTCTTCGCTCTCTCGCGCCTGGGCGAAGAGTTTTCGAAGATCACGGCCGAATTCGAACATGCTGGACCTCGGTTATCCCGCTTCGGGACGCAGACTGCGTCACCTGCGGCGTCCAATGCAAACGCAGCGCCGGGAATGCGGTTCGGCTTGGCCTTAAGCCCACGACCTAGTCGAGTTTCGGCGTCTTTTGCTGGCAGCGTTGCAGATTGGCGCGCGCCTCGGGCGCATCGGCGTTGAGTTGACGCACCGCGGCGATGCGCGCGCGGGTCTGATCGGCCTCGGCGGTCAGCGCCGCCTTGCCCGCCGCCGTCGCGGCCTGCATGGCCGCCAAGGACCAATAGAGTGCGGCGTCGTACAGCCGACGCCCCTGGGCGCTCTCGCCGCCTTCAAGCTCTGACGCGGCCTGGGTCAGGCCTGCACAGCGCACCGCCTCGTCATACGAAACCAGCCCCACGGAAGGGGCGGCCTGCAGCATAAGCACGGTGCTGGCGAGGGCGAGAAGCGTCGACATGACCTCAGAATGGCTCAGCTGCGTGACCAAAGGAAGTCGTTAGCGGCGCCGGCCTTACCCGCGTTCCTTCGTCTTGGTGAAGGCGATCTTGGGGAAGCGTTCGCCGACATAGCCGGTCTCCCAGCTCGACTTGGCCAGGAAGACCGGGGCCTGGTCGATGTCGCGCGCCATCTGGGGACGATATTTGCCTGAGAAGTCCTCGACGTCCGCGTCGGAGCCCTCCGAGCTTGGAGCGATCCAGCGCGCTTCGGCATAGGGGGAAGGTTCGAAAATGACGTCCAGTCCGTACTCCTCGCCCAGACGGTCGGCCATGACCTCGAACTGCAGCTGGCCCACGGCGCCGACGATGAAGTCCGAGCCGATTTCGGGACGGAATAGCTGGGTCACGCCCTCCTCGGCCAAACCTTCCAGCGCCTTTTTCAGGTGTTTGGCCTTCAGCGGATCCTTCACGCGAACCCGCTGCAGGATTTCCGGGGCGAAGTTCGGCAGGCCGGCGAAACGAACCATCCCGCTCTCCGACAGGCTGTCGCCCACGCGCAGCACGCCGTGGTTCGGGATCCCGATCACGTCGCCGGCGAAGGCGTCGTCGGCCAGTTCCCGATCCGAGGCGAAGAACATGATCGGCGCATTGACCGACAGGGACTTGCCGGTGTTCTGCACCTTCAGCTTCATGCCGCGCTTGAAGGCGCCCGACGCCATGCGGAACATGGCGATCCGGTCACGGTGGTTGGGGTCCATGTTCGCCTGGACCTTGAAGACGAAGCCGGTGACCTCGTTGGATCCCGGCTCGACCTCGGTCTCGACGGGGGCGGGGGCGTTGCGGGTCTCGGGCGGAGATTCCTTCTTCGCCTTCATCACCTTGGGCGCCGGAGCCCAGTCGCCGATGGCCTTAAGCAGTTCGTCGATGCCGAAGTGGCGAAGCGCCGAGCCCCACAGCACCGGCGTCATATGACCTTCCAGGAAGGCCTGGCGGTCAAAGGCCGGATAGCCGCCCTCAACCAGTTCGACGGCCTCGGCGAGGTTGTCTTGCTCGCCCACCTCGAAATAATGCGCCGCCTGGTCCAGCGGCAGGGCGGGGGGGTGATCCGGGTCTTCGGCGGAACCGGCGATCTTGCGGGTATAGGGCTGGAACCGGCCGGTTCCGACCTCGACCATGCCGCGCAGGCGGTTGCCGCTCTCGGCCGGCCACCAGATCGGGGCGGGGTCCAGCTGAAGGCGTGACGCGATGTCGTCCAGCAGGGCCATGGGGTCCTGGGCCTCTCGGTCCAGCTTGTTGATGAAGGTAATGATCGGGATGTCGCGCAGGCGGCAGACCTCGAACAGCTTCAGCGTCTGCGGCTCGATGCCCTTGGCGGCGTCCAGCACCATGATGGCGCAGTCGGCGGCGGTCAGGGTGCGATAGGTATCCTCGGAGAAGTCCTCGTGCCCGGGCGTATCGAGCAGGTTGAACATCTTGCCGTCGTGCTCGAACGTCATGACCGAGGCCGAGACCGAGATGCCTCGCTCCTTCTCGATCTTCATCCAGTCCGAGCGCGTGCGCCGGTTCTCGCCGCGCGCCCGCACGGCGCCGGCCGCGCGAATGGCGCCGCCGGCCAAGAGGATGTGCTCGGTCAGGGTCGTCTTGCCCGCATCCGGGTGGGCGATGATGGCGAAGGTCCGGCGGCGCGCCGCTTCTTCAGGCAGGGTCAAGGAAGACATGGCGCGCGACTAGCGCGGACAGGTCTCAAAGTCACGGGATTGCGCCGGACGAAATAACCCCTCGCCACGAAGGGCTATCGGAGTCATGTTCGGTTCTGGAGGAGACGATCAGGCCGTCAGAGTCCGACGCTCCCCTCCCGGACCAATCCGGGATCATAGGGAAAGGACAAGGACGATGGCTGTCATCCATCCTCAAGACCGTATCGCCCATGCGCCGCGTGAGCGGGCGCCGCTGCATCCGGCGGTGGGGCTGGTCGTCGGTTTCGGCTTTATCGTAGCCGTGGCGACGCTGGTCCATGTGGTGTTCAACGCCGTCCTCTGACGGCGTTTCAGGCAGCGATCAGGCGGCCAGGCGGTTCCAGACGGCGCGGTCTGCGGAGACGGCGTCGAGGCGACGGCCCTTGGCCTGAAGCTGGCGCATCACCTGTTCGGGTAGGGTGCAGAAACGCGGCTCGACCAGGTCGGGATTGCAGGCGGGGGCGGGCGCCGCGAACAGGGCGGCGTTTACGTCCGGGCTGCGCTCGGCGATCAGCCAGGCCAGGCGACGGGCGCGTTCGGGATCGTTGCGGTGAAGCAGCGGGTCCTCGGCGAACAGTTCGCAGCCCAGTTCCAGCAGATAGTCCAGACCCAGCTTCTCGAACCGGCGCGCGTCGGCGGGCGTGACCGGGCAGGCCTCGTCCAGGTCGAACACGACGTCGTTCAGAAGAAACAGCATGGGCGAGACGCTCGACTGGCCGGACGCGAGTTCGTCCGTAAGCTCACAATAGGCGCCGTCGCTTGCGGTCCCGTTCACGGACGCGGTTAAGCGTTTGTGACCGGACGAGCGCCGCCCTAACGAAAAGCGACGGCGATGACGCGACGTGACCCTTGCGCGGTCGGTCGGCCTCGGCTTACCTGATCACGCATTGTTACAGGCCGGCGTCGCGCCGGAGAGAGGCCGTCATGACGACCCACGAAGATCGCGCCGGGCTGAAGGTCGCGGGCGAACTGATCGCCCTGATCGAGCAGGAGGTGCTGCCGGGGCTGGGGCTTGATGCGGCGGCGTTCTGGAGCGGAGCGGCAGCGATTTTCGAACGGTTCGCGCCCGAGAACCGCGCGCTTCTGACGCGACGCGACGCCTTGCAGGCTCAGATTGACGATTGGCATCGGGCGCGGCGGGGCAAGCCCTATGATGTGGCGGCGTCCGAGGCCTTCCTGAAAGAGATCGGCTATCTGGTCGAGGAGCCGGCGACCTTCACCATCGGCACCGAAGGCGTGGACGCCGAGATCGCGCGCATGGCCGGGCCGCAACTGGTGGTGCCGGTGCTGAACGCCCGCTTTCTGCTGAACGCCGCCAATGCGCGGTGGGGCAGTCTGTATGACGCCCTGTACGGCACGGATGCGTTGGGCGACCTGCCGGCCGGCGGCGGCTATGACGCGGCGCGCGGCGCGCGGGTCGTCGCGCGGGCCAAGGCCTTTTTGGACGAGGCGGCGCCGTTGGCGGAGGGTTCGCATACGGATGTCGCCGGCTGGTCGGTAGTTGATGGCGCACTGTCGCCCGCGCTGAAGGATGCGGGACAGTTCGTCGGCTTCACGGGCGATGCCAGCGCACCCGCCTCGATCCTGCTGGTAAACAACGGGCTGCACATCGAACTGGTGATCGACCGCAGCCACCCGGTGGGGCGCAGCGATGCGGCGGGGCTGGCGGACGTGGTGCTGGAATCGGCCCTGTCGACCATCGTCGATCTGGAGGATTCCGTCGCGGCCGTCGATGCGGCGGACAAGGCCGAGGCCTATCGCAACTGGCTGGGTCTGATGCGCGGCGACCTGTCCGCGACGTTCAAGAAGGGCGGCGAGACCCTGACCCGCGCCTTGGAGCCGGATCGCCAGTGGACCGCGCCGGACGGGTCCTCGGTGATCCTGAAGGGGCGCAGCCTGCTGTTCGTGCGCAATGTCGGGCATCTGATGACGACCCCGGCCATTCGTCTGGCGGACGGGTCGGAGGCGCCCGAGGGGATCATGGACGCCATCGTGACCAGCCTGATCGCGCTGTATGACATCAAGGGTCTGGGCGGGTTCGGCAACAGCGCGACGGGCTCGGTCTATATCGTCAAACCCAAGATGCACGGTCCGGAAGAGGCCGCCTTCACCGACCGTCTGTTCGATGCGGTCGAGGATCTGCTGGCCCTGCCGCGTCATGCGATCAAGGTTGGGGTGATGGACGAGGAGCGCCGGACCTCAGCCAATCTGGCGGCCTGCATTCAGGCGGTGAAGGACCGGATCGTCTTCATCAACACCGGCTTTTTGGATCGTACCGGCGACGAGATCCACACGGCCATGCAGTCCGGGCCGGTGGTGCGAAAGGCGGACATCAAGTCCAGCGCCTGGATCGCGGCCTATGAGGCGAGGAACGTCGCCATCGGCCTGAAATGCGGCCTGTCGGGCAAGGCCCAGATCGGCAAGGGGATGTGGGCGGCGCCGGACCGGATGGCGGACATGCTGGAGCAGAAGATCGGTCATCCGAAGACGGGCGCGAACACCGCCTGGACGCCTTCGCCGACGGCGGCGACCCTGCATGCGCTGCACTATCATGTGGTCGATGTGTTCGCGGTTCAGAAGGATGTAGCCGGGAGCGAGACGCCGGGGCTGGAGGCTTTGCTGACCCCGCCCTTGGCGAATGGCGTCAACTGGTCCGAGGACGAGGTGGCGGCCGAGTTGGACAACAACGCCCAGGGCATACTGGGCTATGTCGTGCGCTGGATCGATCAGGGGGTGGGGTGTTCCAAGGTGCCGGACATCCACGACATCGGTTTGATGGAGGACCGGGCGACGCTGCGGATCAGTTCGCAGCATATCGCCAACTGGCTGCTGCACGGGGTCTGTACGGCCGATCAGGTCGAAGCGGCCTTCCAGCGCATGGTGGCCAAGGTGGATGGGCAGAATGCGGGCGATCCGCTGTATCGGTCGATGGCGACGGACCCGGATAACAGTCTGGCCTATCAGGCGGCGCGGGCGCTGGTGTTCGAAGGCGTCGAGCAGCCGAACGGCTATACCGAGCCGTTGCTGCATGCCTGGCGGTTGAAGGCCAAGGCGGCTCAGTCCGTCTGACGGGCTTTGGGTGAAGCGGGCGGTTCCGGCGTCTCGGCCTCGTCGTCGGCCATGACGTCGTCGGCGGCGTCGTTGGCGGTTCGAGCGGGACTTTGCGGGCCGGTTGGTCTCGGCGGTGAGCCGACGCCGTAGCCGAGGCGCTTCAAGGCCTCTTCGCCGTCCAAGCCAAAGGCGGTGCGCAGGCGAAGATCGGTCTGGGGCACCGGCACCTCCACGCCCGCTGCGTCGAGGGCGTCGGCGATCAGCCATGTGTAGGCGGCGTGCATGGCCGCCGGGCGTTTGACGGCGTCGCGCGTCGGCCAGACCACCAGTTCGAACGACAGGCCCCGATCGCCAAAGGCCACCAGCCAGACCTGGCTCTTGCGGGCCTCCGTCTCCGGCAGGGTGAAGGGGCTGGCGCGGGCGGCGGCCAGAACCGCATCGCGCACCTGTCCCCGGTCCGAGCCATAGGCGACAGTGAAGGGCACATGGATGCGGCGGGTGTCGCCCTTCATGGTCCAGTTGGTGACGGGCTGTTCGATGAAGCGCGAGTTGGGCACCAGGACATTGACGTTGTCATTGGTGCGGACACGGGTGGCGCGCGGGCCGATCTCCATGATGGCGCCGCGGATGCCGATGTCCTCGATTTCGATATAGTCGCCGACCGACACCATCCGGTCGAAGATCAGGAACAGGCCGGAGACGAACTCCTTGACCACCCCCTGAAGCCCGAGACCCACGCCGATGCCGAGCGCGCCGGCGAAGACGGTCAGGGACGACAGGTTCAGCCCCGCCGCCGACAGGGCCGACATGATCCCCACGACGATGATGCCGTAGCCGGCCAGACGCTCCAGCAGATAGATCGCCTGACGGCTGCGGTCCGAGCGCTCGCGCACCCGGCGCAGCGACCGCGTCACCAGCCAATGGGCGGTGAAGGCGATCAGGAGGATCACGCCCGCGCTGACCAGACCGCCCAGCGTCAGATTGATCCCGGCGATGCGGGCGATCTGCGACTGCTCGATGGTGTCGAGGCCCAGCTTCTGGATCGGATTGGTCATCGCGTCCTAGAGCGTCCGGCGAACGGTCAAGGTTCCGAACCTAGATGGCGAAGTCCTCGGTCGAGAAGCGCCCATCCAGCCAGGCGACGATGCGCTCGGCGGCGTCCTTGGGCGACATGGTGGTGGTGTCCACGACGATCTCGGGGTGTTCGGGCGCTTCATAGGGGCTGTCGATGCCGGTGAAGTTTTTGAGCTCTCCCGCGCGGGCCTTCTTGTACAGACCCTTGACGTCGCGAGCCTCGGCCACCGCCAAAGGCGTGTCGACGTGGACCTCGACGAACTCGCCCTCGCCCAGCAGATCGCGGGCCAGACGGCGTTCGGCGCGGAAGGGCGAGATGAAGCTGACTAGGACGATCAGGCCGGCGTCCACCATCAGTTTGGACACTTCGGCGACGCGGCGGATGTTCTCGACCCGGTCCTCCTCCGTAAAGCCCAGGTCGCGGTTCAGGCCGTGGCGGACATTGTCGCCGTCCAGCAGATAGGTGTGGCGACCGTCGGCGTGGAGCCGCTTTTCCACCAGATCGGCGATGGTCGACTTGCCGGCGCCGGACAGGCCGGTCAGCCAGACGACGCGGCCCGTCTGGTTCTTGATCGTGGCGCGCGCGTCCTTGTCGACCGACAAAGCCTGCCAATGGATGTTGTGGGCGCGGCGCAGGGCGAAGTGCAGCAAACCCGCCCCGACCGTGCGGTTCGAGATCCGGTCGATTAGGATGAAGCCGCCCAGATCCTTGTTTTGGACATAGGGGGCGAAGGCGACGGGGGCGTCCAGCGACAGGTTGCAGACGCCGATCTCGTTCAACTCCAGCCGCTTGGCGGGCTGCTGCTCCAGGGTGTTGACGTTCACCTTGTGCTTGGGCTCGGTGATCGTGGCGCCCACCAGCTTTGCGCCGATCTTGAGCAGGTAAGGCCGGCCCGGCAGCAGGGGCTCGTCGTCCATCCAGACCACGGTGGCCTCGAACTGGTCGGCCGCCTCGGGCGGGGCGTCGGCGCTGGCCAGCACGTCGCCGCGCGAGACATCGATCTCGTCGGCCAGGGTCAGGGTGATCGACTGTCCGGCCACGGCCAAGCTCAAGTCGCCGTCGGCGGTGACGATGCGGGCCACGGTCGAGGTCTTGCCGGACGGCAGGACGCGCACCGGATTGCCCGGCCGCACGGTCCCGGCGGCGATCTGGCCGGAGAAGCCGCGGAAGTCGAGATTGGGCCGGTTGACCCACTGCACCGGCAGGCGGAACGGATCGGCCTGAAGAGCGTCGCCGACCTCCAGCGTTTCCAGCAGGCTCATCAGCGGCGGGCCGGCGTACCACGGCGAATGAGCGCTGGGTTCGGTGATGTTGTCGCCGCGCAGGGCCGACATCGGAATGGCGTCGAACGTCTTCAGCCCGATCTGACCGGCGAAGGCGCGGAAGTCGGCGACGATGGAGTCGAACACAGCCTGGGACCAGCCCATCAGGTCCATCTTGTTCACCGCCAAGATGACGTGGCGAATGCCCAGCAGGCTGACCAGATAGGCGTGGCGGCGGGTCTGGGTCAGAACGCCGCGACGCGCGTCGATCAGGATGACGGCGGCGTCGGCGGTCGAGGCGCCGGTGACCATGTTGCGGGTGTACTGTTCGTGGCCTGGCGTGTCGGCGACGATGAACTTCCGCTTTTCGGTCGAGAAGAAGCGGTAGGCGACATCGATGGTGATGCCCTGCTCCCGCTCGGCGGCCAGACCATCGACCAGAAGGGCGAAGTCGATGTCGCCACCTTGCGTGCCGACGCGGCGGCTGTCGGCCTCCAGCGCCGCCATCTGATCCTCGAAGATCATCTTGGAGTCGTACAGCAACCGGCCGATCAGGGTGGACTTGCCGTCGTCCACGCTGCCGCAAGTGATGAAGCGGAGCAGGCTCTTGTGCTGGTGGGCGTCCAGATAGGCGTCGATGTCGCGGGCGATCAGATCCGATTGGTGGGCCATCAGAAATAGCCCTCCTGCTTCTTCTTCTCCATCGAGGCGGACTGGTCGTGGTCGATCATCCGGCCCTGACGCTCCGACGTGGTGGTCAGAAGCATTTCCTGAATGAGCTCTGGCAGGGTCGCGGCCGTGCTCTCGACCGCGCCGGTCAGGGGGTAGCAGCCCAGGGTGCGGAACCGGACCGACTTCATCTGCGGCGTCTCGCCGGGCCGCAGGCGGAAGCGGTCGTCATCGACCATGATCAGGGCGCCGTCCCGCTCCACCACCGGCCGTTCGGCGGCCAGATACAGCGGCACGATGCGGATCTGCTGCAGGTGGATGTATTGCCAGACATCCAGCTCGGTCCAGTTGGAGATGGGGAAGACGCGAATGCTCTCGGCCGGCCGTTTGCGCGTGTTGTAGAGCCGCCAGAGCTCGGGCCGCTGGTTCTTGGGGTCCCAACGGTGTTCGGCCGTGCGGAAGGAGAAGATGCGCTCCTTGGCGCGCGACTTCTCCTCGTCGCGACGGGCGCCGCCGAAGGCCGCGTCGAAGCCGTACTGGTTCAGGGCCTGTTTCAGACCTTCTGTCTTCCACAGGTACGTGTGCAGGGCCGAGCCGTGATCGAAGGGGTTGATGCCGCGTGCGAGGGCGTCGGGGTTCTGGTGGACCAACAGTTCGACGCCCAGATCGGCCGCCGCCTGTTCGCGCATCGCGTACATGGCGCGAAACTTCCACGTCGTGTCGACGTGCAGAAGCGGGAAGGGCGGCCTGGACGGATAGAAGGCCTTCTTCGCCAGATGCAGCATGACGGCCGAGTCCTTGCCGATCGAATACAGCATGACCGGACGCTCGGACTCGGCCGCCACCTCGCGCAGGATGTGGATGCTCTCGGCCTCCAGGCGCTGTAGGTGCGTCAGGCGCGGCGCGGACAGGGCGGCAGGTCTTCTGGTCAGGGTGGCGGTGGTCACCGGGGCGTCTCCGTCGAACGCCATGTGACAACGCCAATGCGCGCCAGGGAACAAGCGAGGGTTCCTGCTCCCCGCTAGGAGATTTTCGGCCCGCAGCGTCCGATTTCGTCGTCGGAGCGTAACGGAACCAGGGTCGCTGAAAGCGGCTTATGGCTTCGAAACGGAAACGCCCATGCCCAGCCTGAAATCCCTCGCCGCCTCCGCCGCCGCCGCGATCGCGCTGGCGGGATGCGTGACCGCACCGTCTCCATCCGAATATCGCGCGCCCCAGCCGGCCAAGCCGGTGGATGTGCAACGTCTGTGGTCCGGGCGCTGGCACGAGGTCGCGCGTCTGCCGGATCGGTTGACCGACGGCTGCGTCGCCGGCGCGTCGATCTATACGCCGGTCGAGGGCACGCGCGTCGATGTGCGCGACACCTGTCAGGTCGGCACGCCGGACGGCAAGGAAAAGGCCATCGGCGGACGGGGTGAAATCCTCGATCCGGGCACCAACGCCAAGCTGAGGGTTAAATATCTGGCCGGGTTCGTGACCTGGGACTATTGGGTGCTGGACCGTGCGGACGACTACAGCTGGTTCATCTCGGCCGATCCGACGTTCGAGCGCCTGTTCATCTACACGCGTGAACTGCCCAGCGAGCAGCAGGTGCGCGCCTTGACCGAACGGGCGCGGGCCCTCGGATACGACGTCAGTCGTCTGGAGTTCCCGGCCCAACCGGCGCGGTAAGGATCAAAGGCCATGCGCTCTTCCCGGACGGTCTTGTTCGCCTCGACACTGCTCGCGACGGTGATCGGTCTGGGGGCCTGCGCGGGCGGGACAGCCTTGCCCGTCGCGGCGGGGTTTGGTCCGGACCCGCAACTGCCGGCGCCGCGTCAGGGCTTGCTGCCCACCGTCAACATCGCCCCGGCGTCGAGCTGGCCCGAAGGCGCGACGCCGGTCGCGGCGGCGGGTTTGCGCGTACAGGCGTTCGCGACCGGCCTTGATCACCCGCGCTGGCTCTATCGCCTGCCCAACGGCGATATTCTGGTCGCGGAGTCGAATGCACCGCCCAAGCCCGAAGACAAGAAGGGCGGTCTGCGTGGCTGGGTGATGGGCAAGGTCATGGCCAAGGCTGGCGCCGGTGTCCCAAGCCCCAACAAGATCGTCCTGCTGCGGGACGCGGACGGCGACGGCTCAGCGGAGATCAAGAGCGATTTCCTGACCGGACTGAACTCGCCGTTCGGCATGGCTCTGGTCGGCGACCGCCTGTACGTCGCCAACGCCGATGCGGTGGTGGCCTTTCCGTATCAGAGCGGCCAGACGCAGATCGACGCAGCGGCGACGAAGATCACGGACCTGCCCGCCGGCCGCAATCACCACTGGACTAAGAGCCTGGTCGCCGGCCCGGACGGCCGGCGGCTTTATGTCGGGGTCGGCTCCAACTCCAACGTCGGCGAAAACGGCCTGGACGAGGAAGTCGACCGCGCCGCCATCCTGGAGATCGATCCAGCGACGGGCGCGCGGCAGGTCTATGCCTCGGGCCTGCGCAATCCGGTCGGAATGGACTGGAACCCTCAGACCGGCCAGCTATGGGTCGCGGTCAACGAGCGTGATGAAATCGGCGACGATCTGGTGCCCGACTATATGACGTCGGTGACGCCGGGCGCCTTCTATGGCTGGCCGTGGAGCTATTACGGCCAGACTGTCGATACGCGCCCACCCGCCAATCCGGCGATGGTCGCGCGCGCGATCCGGCCGGATTACGCCCTGGGCGCGCACACGGCGTCGCTGGGGCTGACATTCAGCGAGAGCGCGAGCCTGTTGCCGCCAGCCTTGCGCTCAGGCGTTTTCGTCGGCCAGCACGGATCGTGGAACCGCAGCGTGCGCAGCGGCTACAAGGTGATCTTCGTGCCGTTCGTCGATGGACGTCCCGCCGGGCCGCCGCAGGATGTTCTGACCGGATTTCTTAACGCTCGGGGTCAGGCTCAGGGCCGGCCCGTCGGGGTGCAGATTGATCGGCAAGGCGCGCTGCTGGTCGCCGACGACGTGGGCAATGTCATCTGGCGCGTCAGCGGCGCCTGAACGTCGATATAGAAAAAGCCCCGGCCGAAACCGGGGCTTTCCATTATTCTGCTGAGATCAGTTCAGCGGCTGGACCGTGATCGCGGGAGCGGCGGGCGTGGTGACGACCGGAGCCGGGGTCGAGGCCGCAGGCGCGGCGTTCAACCGGCTGGTGCTCGCCGTCGAGGCGGCCGGCGCGGTGTAGGGTTGCGGACCCGAGGGTGTAGCCGGCGTCTCAACACGGGCGGCGGCGGGCCGTTCAACGGCTGGCGCAGCGCGACGGGCCACGGGTTCGGCGCGGCGAGCGACCGGCGCAGGCGCGGCGGCGGGCGTCGGGGTCGCAGCCGGCGTGGGCGCGACCTCGGCCGGGGCGGGCGTGACCGGCGCCTGGGCGGCCGTCATCGCGGCGGGCGCGGTCTGCATGGCCGGTGCGGCGGTCTCGGCGGGCTGGGCGGGAGCGGCCTGTTCGCCGCCCATCATCATAGCGACGCCGCTGCCCAGCAGCACCACTGCGCCGATCGGGGCCAGGATCATCCAGGTCTTCACCGACTTCTTGGACTTGGTCGTGCGGGCGTAGCGCGGAACGAAGGTCTTGTCGTCAGCGCGGGCTTCGGTATTGGCGTTGGCATAGGTCATAGACATTGTTTCTGTCCTCCATAACGTCGATCAACCAACCCGCCGTTCCGCAACGGCGTTCCGCGTGAAGCGCAAAAGCCCCGAAGAAACACCGTTTCCGCCCGGAATGGGGCGAAGACCGTGCGCGCGGCCGCCGCATTTGCCGTCAATGCGGCAATAAAAAGCAGGGCGGTGCTCTGGATTTCCGCCGCGTCAACCGAACAAATGGATCACGGCTGGGCGGCAATTCGTCAGGTTCGCGAAGGATTGCGGACCCTACGGTTGACCCGACCGGCCGCCTTCGTCCATCACCGGACCGGGTGGAACACGCATTGACCGGAGTACGGCGCGCATGGGTTTTGTAGCCAATATCCGTAGGGATGTCCGGTTTGCGCGCGGCCTGTTCCGTCTGTTGAAACGCATCAAGCCGATTGAGTTGGACAGCGACGTCCTGCTCTGCGACGACTTCGAAGAAGCCGTCGACAAGTTCGCCGACAACATCGCCATCGACGACGGTCAGCGCACCCTGACCTATCGCGACCTGGACGCCATGGCCAACCGCTTCGCCCACTGGGCCAAGAACCGGGGCCTGCGTCGCAGCGACACCATCGCTTTGATGATGACCAACCGGATCGAGTATCTGGCGGCGTGGATCGGCTTCTCCAAGGTCGGCATCGCCACGGCCCTGATCAACACCAATCTGAACGGGCAGGGGCTGGCTCACTGCCTAGCCATTTCCAAGGCCTTCAACGTCGTCGCGGACGAGGATTGCTGGCGTCAGATCGAGGAGGCGCGGCCTCTGGTCGATCACAACCTGGCGCTCTGGGTTCTGGGCTTGACCGACGATTTGGAGACCAGCGACCGTCGCGGCCTGGACAAGCCCGTGCGCGGCGGGTCTTCGGTGCGGCCGTCCAAGTCGGCACGCGAAGGCCTGACCAACCGCGACACCGCCCTTTATATCTACACCTCCGGCACGACCGGTCTGCCCAAGGCGGCGCGGATTCCGCATTCGCGCGCCCGCACCTACATGCGCGCCTTCGCCGGCGCCACACGTTCGACGCCTGAGGACAGGATCTTCAACGTCCTGCCGTTGTATCACTCGACCGGCGGCTTGGTCGGCGTGGGCGCGGCGTTGCTGAACGGCGCGCGGCTGGTGATCCGCAAGAAGTTCTCGGCCAGCACCTTCTGGCCCGACGTGCGCTCGTCGGGCGCGACCATGTTCGTCTATATCGGCGAGCTGTGCCGCTATCTGGTCAACTGCCCGCCGCACGAGGACGAGACCAAGCACAAGCTGCGTCTGGCGTTCGGCAACGGCCTGCGCGCCGATGTCTGGCCCGACTTCCAGAGCCGGTTCAAGATTCCTGACATCCTGGAGTTCTATGGCTCGACCGAAGGCAACGTGTCGCTGTTCAACTTCGACGGCAAACAGGGCGCGATCGGTCGGGTGCCGAGCTTCCTGAAGTCGCAGATAAATATTCGCCTGGTCGAATTCGACGTGGAGACCGAACAGCCCATCCGCGGCTCGGACGGTCTGTGTCGCCTGGCGCGCGTCGGCGAGGTCGGCGAGGCCATCGGCCTGATCGGCAACGACATCCGCCACGACTTCTCGGGCTATGCCGACAAGGCCGCCTCGCAGAAGAAGATCCTGACCGACGTGTTCAAGAAGGGCGACCGCTGGTTCCGCACCGGCGACCTGATGAAGCAGGACAAGGAAGGCTATTTCTACTTTGTCGACCGGATGGGCGACACCTTCCGCTGGAAGGGCGAAAACGTCTCGACCTCAGAGGTCGAACAGGTGCTGATGGACGCACCGGGCGTGACCGAAGCCATAGTCTATGGCGTGCCCGTTCCGGCCCAGGACGGCAAGGCCGGGATGGCGGCCCTGGTGGTGGACGGCAAGTTCGACGCGCAGGCCTTCTCCGACCATGTCGAGGCCAAGCTGCCCGCCTATGCTCAGCCGGTGTTTGTGCGTCTGATCAAGTCGGCGGAGACGACCGGCACCTTCAAATATCGCAAGGCCGATCTGGTGGTCGATGGGTTCGATCCGTCCAAGACCGGCGCCGCTCTCTATGTGCGGGGCGGGGCTGCGGGCTATCAGAAGCTGACGGCGGCCGGGCGCAACGCCATCCTGAAGGGCGAAAGCCGTCTGTAACGACTGGGAAGGCGGCGTTCGCGAAACGCCGTCTTAATGATTAATGGCGATAGTCCCGACCTCTCGCGTCAGGATTGTTCGCCTCCATGTTCCAGATCATCGGCATCGTGCTGCTGTTCGGCCTCGTCTTCGGCAGCTACGCCATTTCGGGCGGCAAGTTCGAAGTGATCCTGCACGCCGCGCCGCACGAGCTGATGGCCATCGGCGGGGCGGGCATCGCCGCCTTCCTGATTTCCAACTCCCTGCCGGTGATCAAGGGCTCCATGGCGGGGCTGGGCAAGACTTTCGCCGGGCCGAAGTGGAAGAAGCAGGATTACAAGGACCTGCTGTCGCTGCTGTTCCAGCTGACCAAGACGATGAAATCCAAGGGCGTGGTGGCGCTAGAAAGCCATATCGAAAAGCCCAAGGAATCGACCATCTTCCAGAAGTACCCCAAGGTGCTGAAGGACCATTTCGCCGTCGACTTCATCTGCGACACCCTGCGGATGATGACGATGAACCTGGAGGATCCGCACCAGGTCGAGGATGCGATGGAAAAGCAGCTCGAAAAGCATCATCACGAGCATCTGGAAAACGCCCACGCGCTTCAGAACCTGGCCGACGGTCTGCCGGCGCTGGGCATCGTCGCGGCCGTGCTGGGGGTCATCAAGACCATGGGTTCGATCACCGAGCCGCCCGAGGTTCTGGGCGGCATGATCGGCGGCGCCCTGGTCGGCACATTCATGGGCGTGTTCCTGGCCTATGGTCTGGTCGGTCCGTTCGCGGCGCGCCTGACGGCGATCATCAATGAGGAAGCCGCCTACTATAAGATCATCCAGTCGGTGCTGGTCGCTCACCTGCACGGCAACGCCGCCCAGATTTCGGTCGAGATCGGCCGGGGCGACATCCCGTCATCGGCGCAGCCGTCGTTCGGCGAGATGGAAGAGGCGCTGAACAGCATCACCGCCGACTGATCCCGACTTTCCTGATCTTAACTTGCCCTGCCGCGCGCGGCGGCCCTATCGTTTGCGCCAAGAGACGTTCCGGTCTCGCAAGCTTCGGAGACATCTTCATGCGTATCAAAGCCCTCGTCGCCGCATCCGCCGCGCTCCTGGTGCTGTCCGCCTGCAGCAAGGCCCCGGAAGAGAAGGCCGAAGCGCCGGCCACCGATGCGGTCGAGGCCGCCGGCAGCGCAGAAGAAGCCGCGCTGACGGTCGATCAGGCCGCCAAGGACGCCGAAGCGGCGGCCAATCAGGCCATTCAGGAAGACACCGCCGCCCAGGCGGCCACGACGATGCAGGGCGCCGACGCCTCCGCCGCGGCGCCGGTTCCCGTCGCGCCGGCCGAACCTGCGCATGGTCCGGCGGCCGCCCACTAGGCCGCGTCGAAACCAAAGCCCAAAGAGGCCGCTCCGACGGGGGCGGCCTTTTTCATGTCGGCGACGAAGGTGCTAGAGCCGCGCGATGACGCCTGATGATGACGCCTCGCCCCTGCTGACCTGGACCGAAGAGAGCGAGCCGCGCTCCGGCCGGTTCGGCGACGTCTATTTCTCGCGAGACGACGGGCTGGCCGAAACGCGGGCGGTGTTTCTGGAAGGTTGCGGCCTGCCGGACGCCTGGATGGGACGGGATCATTTCACGGTGGCCGAGCTGGGGTTCGGCACGGGGTTGAACATCGCCGCCCTGCTGTATCTGTGGCGACGGACGCGGCCCGAGGGCGGGCGGCTGCACATCTTTTCTATCGAGGGGTTTCCGCTGACGGCGGCGGAAGCGGCGCGGGCGCTGGGCGCCTGGCCGGAACTTGCGGAGGCGACCGAGGCCTTGATCGCAAACTGGCCGGCCGCGACGCCGGGCTTTCACCGGGTGGATCTGCCCGGCTTCGACGCCGTGCTGGACCTGGCGGTGGGCGATGCGGCCTGGGCGCTGGAGCAGTGGTCGGGGGTGGCAGATGCCTGGTTCCTGGACGGTTTCTCGCCTGCGCTGAACCCGGGCATGTGGTCGCCCGAAGTGATGGCCTTGATCGCCGAGCGCTCGGCGCCGGGCGCGCGCCTGGCCACCTTCACCGTCGCCGGAGCCGTGCGGCGGGGCCTGGCCGGGCAGGGCTTCATCGTCGAGAAGCGCCCCGGTCATGGCCGCAAGCGCGAGCGGCTTGAGGCGCGTCTCCCCTCAGTGTTCGAACCGTCACCGCCGCCCCGTGTCGCCGTGATCGGCGCGGGTATCGCCGGCGCATCGGTGGCGCGCGCGCTGAAGGCGCAGGGCCTCCGGGCCGTGGTGTTCGAGGGTGAGCGTCCCGGCGCGGGCGGCTCCGGCTTTCCGGCGGCCCTGGTTACGCCGCGCCTGGATGCCGGCGACCTCGGCATCGCCGCCCTGCACGCCCAGGCGCTGGAGCGGGCGGCACATCTGTATGCCTCGATCCCGGATGCCGTAACGGGCCACGGCGTGCTGCAACTCCCCCAGGCGCCGCGGGATGCGGTCCGGTTCGAAAAGATCGCTCGCCAGCCGATCTGGAATGACGATGACATGGCGGTGCTGGACGACGGGGCGGCGTCAGCTATAGCCGGCGAAGCGACGGGGCAGGGCGGTTTGCTGATGAAGGGGGCGTTCGCGCTGCGCCCTGCGGCGGTGCTCTCGTACTGGCTTTCGGACGCGGAGATGCGCTCTGAGCGCGTGATGCGGCTGGAGCGCGCCTACGGCCGCTGGCGGCTGATCGGCGAAAACGACGCGGTGCTGGGCGAGGTCGATGCGGTGGTTCTCGCCGCCGGTTGGGGATCGGCCGCCCTGTTGGAAGGGTTCGACCAGACGCCGCGCCTGTCGCCCGTGCGGGGGCAGGCGGACTGGATCGACGGGGACGTGACCGTCCACCCCATGGCCTGGGGCGGCTATGCGGTCCCGACGGGCCAAGGGGTACTGTTCGGCGCGACCCATGATCGGGGCGACACCGGCACGGCGCCGAGCGACGACGACAGCGCGCGAAATCTGGCGACCTTGGAAGCGCGCCTGCCGGATCTGGCCGAACGCGTCGCAGCAGCCGGGCCAACCCATAGCCGAACCGCAGTCCGCGCCACGACGCCGGATCGCCTGCCTGTTGCGGGCGCTCTCGATGACGGCCTCTATGTGCTCGGCGGGCTGGGGTCGCGCGGTTTCTGCGTCGCGCCCTTGCTGGGCGAGCATATCGCCGCCCTCATCCTTGATCAGCCCTCGCCCCTGCCGCGAGATCTGGCGGCGCGCGTGTCGCCCCGTCGGTCTTCGGTTCTGGCGGACGCCCTTGCATCATCCTCGCCGACGCGCGCAGGATGAAGCGGGGCTTGTTCAGGAGTTGACTATGCATCGCCTCATTCTGTCGTCTGCGGCTCTCCTCGTACTGTCGGCCTGTGCGCCGTCGCCGGGCGTGGCGACGGCCAGCCGCGCCGACGCCAGCCAGTGCTTCCGGCCCAATCTGGTGCGCAACTTCACCGCGCCGAACGACCAGACCCTGTATGTCCGCACAGCCGACGCCGGGGTGTTCCAGATCGAAACCCCCTTCTGTCGCGACATGACCCGCGCCCTGTCGATCGCACTGGAACCTGTCGCCGGATCCAGCCGCCTGTGTCCCGGCGATCAGGCCGCCTTGCTCAGCCCAGCGACGGGCCCTCAACCGTGCCGCGTGCGCATCGCAAAGAAGTTGACGACCGCAGAGATCGAGGCCCTGCCGTCTCGCGATCGGCCCTGATCGAAAACGCTTTCGGAGCTTTCGGGAGAGATTGAATTCTCGCGCGCGCGGGTATGAAATGAACGCCTTGCCTGGGGAGGGAAGAGAATGATCAGAACAGTTGGCGTGGCGGCGATCATGGCGACGGCGGCGATCGCATCGCCATCGGCGGCCGAAAGCTGGGCCGCGTTTTCACGCAGCGACGCCACCGTCTATCTGGTGGACATCGGTGCGCTGACGCCGGTGGACGGCGTGGCGACGACGCGGATGGCGCGGGTGCCCGCGCGCGGGGAGGCGACCAATCTCAGCCATGAAACCGAAGAGGTCATAGTGCGGTGTTCGGACGGCCAGTCGCGTTCGGGCGCGACGGTGACCTATGGCGCGGACGGGGCGGAAACCGATCGCTATTCCGAGGATACGCCGTGGGAAGCGACGCCGGCCGGCGGCATCTATGGCGCAATCAAATCCTTCGCCTGTGAGGACATGCGGCCCCAGACGGCGGCGTTTCCCACCATCCAGGCCTTCATCGCGGGCGGACGCGGCCAGTAGGCCGCGCCTGGTCCGCGTCATATTTGACGAGAAAGCCTTCGCTGAAACGAAACGGCTTTTTCAAGCGCGGTTCAAAAATTCTTGAGATCGCCCGGTCACAATTTTTGAGAATATGAGCTGGTTGGTTCATAGTTTCTGAGAATGGGAACATTGAGCTAAAAATCTTGAGAGCGCGAACTTGGCGATACGGACTGGGTCGCCGATCGGTGGAGGTCGGCTGGTCCTTCGCTATAGCTCGCAGTGAGCCTGCATCGGCACGCGAGTAGGCAATCAAAGGCAGCTCAACCCTAGAAACATCATTCGGTCTGATGCTGCAGTTAGCACTGGACTGTTGATCAGCGTCGTCGTGTCCTCCGACAACGAGGTGTTGGGGCTTACCGACATCTAGAGTGCTCTGTCAGCTCTCGTGGTTATGCACGCGACACGCGAAAGTGTTCGATTCAGTTCCAGCAAAGCTTGTGTTTGCAATCGGTCTGTTGGGTAGTCTGTTTACCTCAAGTTGTGACTCGATGACCAAGCTTCCGGTTCTGGAGGACTAACTCATGATCAACGCTATGGCCGAAGGGCTCGCGCGATCGGGGGAAGCGACCGGCGTCTCAGAAGACTATGATCGTGACTGGATGATCCACGCAGTCGAGTCGATGCTGCGCCAAGCGTTTCCAACCCTCGTGATCGTCGGCGCCGGGGCGTCCATCTATTTCAACGACGCTTGTCGCACTTTGCTACCCCTGTCGGCGGTACAGGGCGGCGTATTCGCTGAAATGGCGCCTTCATTATCGACGCAACTTGCAGCGACTGTCGCCCAAGCTTGGAGCGGCGGCGCAGGAACGGCAGACGATATCAAGATCCATATCGATCGACCGGACGCTGCACGAGAGATTTGGGTGACGGCGGCGATCACCCCGATTGCTCGCAACGGCAAGGTTCACGCTGTGCTTTGTGTTCTTCGGGACGTTACCGAAGAAAGAAGTCTTAGAGCGCGTCTGCTGACCGCGGAGTCCACCCTCGAGTCTTTAGCCAACCTTGCCCCCCTATTCCTGTGGCGTTTGGACAGCCGTGGCGTAATTCGATGGATGAATGAGCGGTGTCAGACCTATCTGGGGGCTGACCTGAAACAGGCGCGGACAGACGGATGGATGGGCTGGCTGCACCCCGCTGAGCGAGACCGTATCATCGCCGACTGGGGTCGGGCTCTTACCTTGGCCAGGCCCTTCGAAAGCCGGCATCGGCTCCGTAGGGCGGACGGCGCTTACACCTGGTTCACTGTGCGCACGCTTCCCCAGTTCGACGCGCGCGGCGAATTGTCCGAATGGCACTCGGCGGCTGTGGAAGCGCTGGACGCGGAAACAATTGCGCCTGAACGTCGACTACTCTGGACCGTCGATGTCTCCGATTGGACCCGTCGCTTCCTCAACATCGACACCCAGGCCGCCTGGCCCGGGGATCGCCCCTCCGTCATGGCTTGGAGCGACCAACTCGCCGCGGTTCTGGAAGAGGACCGCCCCGCGTTCCGGTCCGCGCTCGAGACACTGATGACAGGCAGGTCCACGGAGGCTGCCTATCGTGTGCGTGATAAGAGCGGGAGCCTGCTTTCGGTCGAGGACACGGCCTTCCCGTTGATCGATGCGGACGGATCCATCAGTCGGTTCGTCGGCGAGTCCCGGATCCGCACCCAGGCTGGCAGGGCGGTTCTGTTCATCGATCCTGCTCGTCGGGGTTGTCAGGTGCGTCGCGCGCTCGAGCGAGAGGAGGTTCGCGTGGATGTAACCGGCGCGCTGGATCAGACGCTCAGGACACGCACCGGCGTCCAAACCGTCGTCTATTGTTCCGACTCGACCGTCGTGGACATTCTGCGAGCGACCGAGGTGGTTGGTCGCGAACTGCCCGATACGCCGCTGGTCATACTGGGGGATCCGCTGGCGACGCCGCGCGAAATTATCGCCCTTCACAACGCTGGGGTCGCAGACCTGCTGTCCTATGCAGATAGCGATGACGCCAACGTTGCCGCCATTGCAGCGCACTGTAAATTGCCGTCGATAGACAACGACTTAACATTACCTAGTAGGCCTACCAAGCAGGCCTTGGCACGGCTGTCCCGCCGTGAACAAGAGATCCTAGAACTGGCTGTTGAAGGCGGTACGTCCAAGACGATCGGACGCGCCTTGGGGATCAGTCCCCGGACCGTGGATTACCATCGCGGCAAGGCGCTCGATAAGCTGGGTTTGAAGTCGGTCAGCCAGGCGTCAGACTTTTTCACCCCTTCACCAGTCCGACTTAAGCACCGATACTAAGCACGCAAAGTATGTCCCTCGCGCAAACGCCAGGGAATCGTGAACACGTCACGATTGTGCCGAAGCCCGCATTAGCCTCTCCGATCGGGAGCCGTTGATGCGCCTCCCGCCGCTGGGAGGATCACGATGCACACCCGTTCGACGACTGACCGACAAAAGCCCATCAGAACCGCCGCCTTAGCCACGCGCCTGCTGGTCGCCGCTGTATACGCCCTGGGCGCGATCGTCCCCCTGGGGCTTTTCACCGTGGCCGCGCCAGCTCGGGCGCAGACGAGCATCGTCGATGTGTGCACGGGCGTGGCTCTGCCCCGCTCAGCGGTGACGGATATCATGCGCCCTGTGATCACCGGGATCGCTACCCCCCTAGAGACGTCAATCAACGGTTTGCTCTCCGTCCTCGCGCCACGCCTCAATCTCAACGCGACCACTCTGCTGAACAACGCGGCCAGCGGTCAGGACATCCGCCTGAGCGTCCTCGATGTGAACGGCAACGTCGTCAATCTCCCCGACGCCTGCATCAACCAAGCCGACGCCTTCACCCTCGAGACCGAGCAGGGGATTTCGATCGGCGGCAATCGCATCACCGGCTTGGGATCCGGCGGCGCCGTCGCCATCGCCGGCGAACTCAACTCCATCGCCTTCGGCAATGGCGCCCTGACGGCCGCCACGGCGGTCGATGCGATCGCGCTTGGCCGCGAAGCGGAGATTCTGGGCGGGGCCTCGGGCTCCATCGCCCTGGGCGCGGACGCGTCCGTGGCGGTCGCCAACAGCCTGGCCCTCGGCGCCGACAGCGCCGCCCTGCGCGGGGCCTTGGCCAACTATGCCGCCCTGGGGCTTTCGACGCCGCAGACCTCCGTCGGCGAGGTGTCTTTCGGCGCTGCTGGGGCGGAACGCCAACTGACCAATATCGCGGCCGGTTCGGCTTTGACCGACGCGGTCAATGTCGGCCAACTTCAGGGCGTCTCCACCAGCCTTCAGGCCCTGGCCGATCTGGCTGTCACCTATGACGACGCCACGGCCGCCACCCTGACCTTGGGCGGAACAGGAGGCACGCGCATCACCAATCTTTCGTCGGGCCTTCTGGCCCTCGGCTCCGCCGACGCCGTCACCGGCGGCCAGCTCTTCGGCCTGGGCTCGAGCCTGGCGGCCGAGATCGGCGGCAGCACCCTCTTCAACCCCGCCACCAGCACGATCGACATCGGCCTCACCTACGACGGCGTGGTGTACAGCAGCGTCCAGGAGGCGTTGGACGCCATCTTCACGACACCGGGCGGCGGGACGCCCTTCCTGTCGGTAAACTCCGCTCTCGGCGGCGCCTTGGCTGGCGGGCTGAACTCGACCGCCGTCGGCCCCGCCGCCTCGGCCAGCGCCGACAACAGCATCGCCCTAGGCGCATCCAGCACGGCCGACCGAGGCGCCCTGATCGGCTATGCCGCTCTCGGCCTGGACGTCCCACAGACCTCGGCAGGCGAGGTCTCGATCGGGATCGTGGGCGGCGAGCGTCAGCTGACGAACGTCGCGGCCGGCTCGGCGCTGACCGACGCGGCCAATGTCGGCCAGCTGTTGGGCGTATCCGACGACCTGCAGGCCCTGGCCGATATCGCCGTCGCCTATGACGATCTCACGGCGTCCAGCCTGACTCTGGCCGGCATCGGCGGCACGGTCATCACCAATGTGGCGGCGGGCGACCTCAGCGCCGGCTCCACCCAGGCCGTCAACGGATCTCAGCTGTTCGCCACAAACACCCAGGTCGGCTTGAACGCCACGGCCATCACCAACCTCACGACGGACCTCGGCGTCCTGTCGGATACGGCGGTCATGTATGACGATTTGCTGGCCGGCCGTGTGACCCTGGCCGGCGTGGACGGCACCGTCATCGGCAATGTCGCCGCCGGCGCGCTGACGGCGACGTCGACCGAGGCCGTCAACGGATCTCAGCTGTTCGCCACCAATGCTCAAGTCGGCATCAACACCACGGCGATCACCAACCTTACGACCGACCTCGGCGCCCTGTCCGACACGGCCGTCATGTACGATGATCTTCAGGCCGGTCGCGTCACCCTGGCCGGCGTCGATGGCACCATCATCGGCAACGTCGCCGCCGGCGCCCTGTCGGCGACGTCCACCGAAGCCGTCAATGGCGCGCAGCTGTTCGCCACAAACACCCAGGTCGGCATCAACACCAATGCCATCACCAATCTGACGACGAACCTCGGAACGCTGTCCGATACGGCGGTGATGTACGACGATCTTCTGGCCGGTCGCGTCACCCTGGCCGGCGTGGACGGCACCGTCATCGGCAACGTCGCCGCCGGCGCCCTTTCGGCGACGTCGATCGAAGCTGTTAATGGCGCACAACTGTTCGCGACCAACACCCAGGTCGGCATCAACACCAATGCCATCACCAATCTGACGACGAACCTTGGCGAACTGTCCGATACGGCGGTGATGTACGACGATCTTCTGGCCGGCCGCGTCACCCTGGCCGGCGTGGATGGCACCGTGATCGGCAACGTCGCCGCCGGCGCGCTTGCGGCGACGTCGAGCGAGGCCGTCAACGGCGCACAGCTGTTCGCCACTAATACCCAGGTGGCCGTCAACACGACGGCGATCGCCGATATCGCCGCCGTCTCGGCTCTGGCGGTCGTCTATGACGATCCCAGCTTTGAGACCCTGACGCTGGCGGGCGCTGCGGGCACCACGATCAGCAATGTCGCGGCCGGGGACTTGAGCGTGGCCTCGACCGACGCCGTCAACGGGGCCCAGCTGTTCGCGACCAACGCTCAGGTCGCAGACAACACCGCCGACATCATCACCAACACGACGGCCATCACCACCATCGCCAACAACCTGAACAATGGCGCGATCGGCGTGGTTCAGTATTCGAACCCCGCAAACCCCGCGGTTCCGAACGGCGGCGTGGCGACCAATGACGTGACCCTCGTCGGCGCCCTGGCCGGTCCGGTCGGTCTGCATAACGTCGCCGCCGGCCTGATCGCTTCGGGCTCAACTGACGCCGTCACCGGCGGCCAAGCCTTCGCGCTCGGCCAGAGCCTCGCCGCCGGCTTCGGCGGCGGCTCCGCGTTCAATCCGCTGACCAACACCCTGGGCGTCGCCATCACCTATCAGGGCGTCCAATACGCCAGCATCCAGGCCTTCTTGAACGCCCTGTCGGCGGCTCCGGTCGGCGGTGGGTCCAGCGTTTATCTGGCCGTCAACTCGAACCTCGCGCCAGCGACCGCTCAAGGTCAGGACGGCGTCGCCGTCGGCCCTGAAGCCCAGGCCAACGCCGACAACAGCATTGCTCTTGGCGCAGGCAGCGTCGCCGATCGCGCCGCCCAAACGGACTATGCGGCGCTGGGCGTCACGGGCCTTCAATCGTCGGTCGGTTCGGTCTCGTTCGGCTCGGCCGGAGCCGAACGGCAGTTGACCAACGTCGCTGCGGGCACGGCCGCGACCGACGCCGTCAATGTCGCTCAGCTGCAAGGCGTCTCCGACAGGGTGGACGCCCTGGCCGGCGCCGCCGTCTCTTACGACACGGCCAACCGCGACACCCTGACTCTGGCCGGCGCCAACGGCACGACCATCACCAATGTCGCCGCAGGACAGGTCAATGCGACCTCGACAGACGCCGTCAACGGATCGCAGCTGCACGCGACCAACACTCAGGTCGCGCTCAACACCACGGCGATCACCAATCTGACGAACAACATCGCCAACGGCAGCCTAGGCCCCGTTCAATATAGTGACAGCGACGACCCCGAGACCCCCAACGGCGGCGTCCGCTCCGACGACCTCACCTTGGTCGGCGCCAGCGGCGGCGCGGTGGGTCTGCACAATGTCGCCAACGGCCGTATCGCCGCTGGCTCGACCGACGCCGTCAACGGCGGCCAGATCTACCAACTGGCCTTCGCGGCGACCAATGCGGTGCAGTACGACACCGACGCGAACGGGGGCCGCACGAACAGCATCACCTTCCAGGGCGGCGACGCCTCGGCCCCGGTGACGCTGAACAATGTCGCGGCAGGCGCGGTGACGGCCACGTCCACGCAAGCCGTCAACGGATCGCAGCTTTTCCAGACCAACCAGGCCGTCGCGACGGCCCAAGCCACAGCCGACAACGCCCTGGCCCTGGGTCAGAACTCGCTCCAGTACGCCGACCAGGGTCAGACCCGCGTCGTCCTGGGTCGCAGCAATGGGCCGGCGGTCACCGTCAGCAACGTCGCCGCCGGGGTCGCCGATACCGATGCCGTCAATGTGCTGCAGCTGCGCGAAAGCATGAACGAAGCGATCCAGCAGTCGAACACCTACACCGACATGCGGCTGGCGGCGGTCAACTACAATGTCCAGGAAGTCCGCAAGCTGGCCTTCGCCGGCACGGCGGGCGCTCTGGCGGCTGCCGGGATGCCGCAGATCGCCGAGCGCGGCAAGTCGATGTTCGCGGTCGGCTACGGCACCTACGAGGGCCAATCGGCCATGGCCATGGGCTACTCCCGCGCCCTGGGCGACGGCTCCATGGTCTTCCGGGCCGGCGCGACCTTCGACACCCAGAACCATGTCGGCGCCAACGCCGGTATCGGCTGGAGATTCTGATACGGATCGGGGGAGCAAAGGCTCCCCCGCTTTATTGGTGACACCCTATTGATTGCACACGTAATGCCGACCTCCCGTTCTCCCTTGATCAGCGCTGACGATTTTAATGCGATGAAAGCGCGCTTCATGGCCTTGGGCGACAGTCTGACAGACGAACAACTTCTCGATTTGGCCGATTGCTATCACGAGATGCTGAGACAAAGACGGGCGATCCGGGTTCGCCATCCTTCACCTGCCCCTTCTTACTCTAGTTCGATCGCTGGGGAGCCGATGGAAGATAACCAGGGCGTGGGGCGGAAGACGCCGTCCAGCACGGTCAGGGCGTTGGAGGCAACCAGTCCCAGCCGGTTCCGAAGGCGGATGCTCCAGGGGGGTGTCGATTCGGCTTCTCGAATGTCTTCGTGCAATGCACCACCTTCGACGCGCCAAGCCTTGGCCGCGTCGCTCCCGCTTTCGTGAAACGAAGGTTTGCGCCCACGGCGGTCGATCTTCAACGACCTCCGGTCCATCGAAGTGGGGAGGGCTTCGTCCGAGGTCAGCTCTCGGCTTTAGGGCGGATCACTTCGAGGAAGCGACGGCTGAGGTCGATAATGTGTCCGGCGACGCCGCGCAGAGTCCTTCTGTCAAATCCTTCGCCCCGTGACCTCGACGGCGCGGGTGACCGCCTCCTCGGTGCGGGTCGCCAGTTCGGCGGCCCGGCGGCGCAGGTTGGGGGCCCCGGGCCGACCTGGCCCCCTGAGCCAACGTCGCCTATCTCAAGGGGCTGAATGTCCGGTCGCCGGCGTTAAGCCAAGATCCGCTGCGCATCTGCGAATCGGCAGATCACCGCACCTGATTTGAGACAGGTGGCTGCAAGACTGTTGACGCAAGAAGGCCAGCATTAGCTGGCCTTCAGTCACGCTTCACGATGAGGTTCTGGCAGCTTACCGCCGGCGTCGTACGAAGAGATCGAAGCCCGACCGCGAGCGCCTGAGCCGACATGAAATTCTCATCGATTTTGACCCGGTTCTCATTGTTTGTGGCTTAGCTCTCATCAAATGTGACCCGGACCAGCGCCCCCTTCGCCGTCAGACGTCGACGGCGGCGTCCAGGGCGTTGTCCTGGATGAACTCGCGCCGGGGCTCGACGACGTCGCCCATCAATTTGGCGAACAGGTCGTTGGCGTCTTCCTCGTGCTCGACCGAGACCTGCAACAGGGTGCGGGCGTTGACGTCCAGCGTCGTCTCCCACAGCTGCTCGGGGTTCATTTCGCCCAGGCCCTTGTAGCGCTGGATCGACAGGCCCTTCTTACCGGCGTCCAGAACGGCGGTCAGCAGGTCCAGCGGACCGCGAATGGTCGTGGACTTGTCCTTGCGGCGGTAGGTGGCGGGGGCGACGAAGACGCCGTCGAAAGCGGCTGCGCGTTCGGCCAGACGACGGGCGTCCAGCGAGCGGATCAGGGTCTCCTCCAGCACGATGGTCTCCTGCACCGCGCGACGGGTGCGGGTGAAGACCACGGCGCCCTGCTCGCCCGGCGCGCCCGTCCACTCGCCATCGCCCTCTTCGGCATAGAGGTTCAGGCGCACGGCGGCGGCGGCCGAGGCGGTCGCCATGTCCGAATGCTCGGCGAACAGACCGGCGAGCGCCGCCTGTTCGATGGCGAAGGCGGGGGCGCGCTGGCTGAGGCGATCGACGCTGGCGCTGAAGGCCTTGGCCTCGCGCACCAGGGATTGCAGGTCCAGGCCCAGTCGACGCTCGCCGGTGGACAGGTCCAGCTCGGCCTCTGACGAACCTTCCTCGATCAGATAGGCGTCCATCTCGGCCTGATCCTTCAGGTAGCGCGACTGCTTGCCCTTGGAGACCTTATAGAGCGGCGGCTGGGCGATATAGACGTGGCCGCGCGTGATCAGCTCGGGCATCTGACGATAGAAGAAGGTCAGCAGCAGGGTGCGGATGTGGGCGCCGTCGACGTCGGCGTCGGCCATCAAAATGATTTTGTGATAGCGCAGCTTGTCGGCGTTGAAGTCGTCGCGTCCGATGCCGGTGCCCAGCGCCAGGATCAGCGTGCCGATCAGGTCCGACGACAGCATCCGGTCAAAGCGCGCGCGTTCGACGTTCAGGATCTTGCCGCGCAGGGGCAGGACGGCCTGGTTCTCGCGGTTGCGCGCCTGTTTGGCCGAGCCGCCGGCGGAATCGCCCTCGACAATGAACAGTTCGGACTTGGCGGGATCGCGTTCCTGGCAGTCGGCCAGCTTGCCCGGCAGGCTCGAGATTTCCAGCGCGGACTTGCGCCGAGTCAGGTCGCGGGCCTTGCGGGCGGCCTCACGCGCCGACGCCGCCTCGATGATCTTGGCCACGATCTGTTTGGCCTCGACCGGATGCTCCTCGAACCAGGTCGCCAGGCCTTCCGAGCACAGGCTTTCGACGGCCGGACGCACTTCGGAGGAGACCAGCTTGTCCTTGGTCTGGGAGCTGAACTTGGGATCCGGGACCTTGACCGACAGGACGCAGGTCAGGCCCTCGCGCGCGTCCTCGCCGGTGACGGAGACCTTCTCCTTCTTGCCGGCGCCCGAGCTCTCGATATAGCCGCCCATGACGCGCGTCAGGCTGGCGCGGAAGGCCGACAGGTGGGTGCCTCCATCCCGCTGGGGGATGTTGTTGGTGAAGCACAGCATGGTCTCGTGGTAGCTGTCGTTCCACCACAGGGCGAGATCCAGCTCGATCCCTTCCTTTTTGCCGCGAATGACGATGACGTCCTTCAGGATCGGCGTCTTGGACTTGTCGAGGTGGCGCACGAAGGCTTCGACACCGCCCTCGTAGTGCAGGATCATCTCGACCGGTTCGGCGTGGCGCTGGTCGGCCAGCTTGATCACCACGCCCGAGTTCAGGAAGGCCAGTTCGCGCAGACGGTGTTCCAGCGTCTTCAGATCGAAGTCGATGTGGCTGAAGGTCGTGACGGACGGGAAGAAGGTGACCTCGGTGCCGCTCAGCGGCTTGCCGGTGTCCTCGCGAATGGGGGCGTCGCCGGTGACTTCCAGCGACTTGACCGTGTCGCCGCGCTCGAACCGCATCTGGTGCGCCTTGCCGTCGCGATAGATCTTCAGCTCCAGCCAGTCGGACAGGGCGTTGACCACGGACACGCCTACGCCATGCAGACCGCCGGACACCTTGTAGGAGTTCTGGTCGAACTTACCGCCGGCGTGCAGCTGGGTCATGATGACCTCGGCCGCCGAGACGCCTTCGCCTTCGTGGATGCCGGTGGGAATGCCGCGGCCGTTGTCGGTCACGGTGACCGAGCCATCGCTGTTCAGGATGACCTGGACCAGGTCGGCATGGCCGGCCAGGGCCTCGTCGATCGCGTTGTCGACCACCTCATAGACCATGTGATGCAGGCCCGAGCCGTCGTCGGTGTCGCCGATATACATACCGGGGCGCTTGCGCACGGCGTCCAGGCCTTTGAGAACCTTGATGGAATCGGCGCCGTATTCGGGCAGGTCGGCAATCGGATCGGTCATGAAGTCATTGGCTCTGAAGTCCCGACCGGGACGGGGATGGAGCGCCGGACCCGGCGCTCGAATCGACGGCGGGATCGCACCGCGCCGAAGCCCGCAACATATAGGAAATTCCGGCGAAAAAGCGAGGAATTCCGCGATTGCAGCCTAGTCGGTTTCCAGCGCGCCGCCGGCCACGCGGACGAACTGGGCGCGGCCTTCCAGACCGGCGAACAGGTCGCGTTCGGTGCCGGTCATGAAGGCCTGCAGATCCAGGGCCGTGATCTCGTCGAACAGGGCCGTGCGGCGCGCCTCATCGAGGTGGGCGGGGGCTTCGTCCAGCAGCAGGATCGGGCGCGCAGCATGATCTGAAAGCCGCGCGATCTGGGCCAAAATCAGGTTCAGGACCAGGGCCTTCTGCTCACCCGAAGAGCCCTCGGCCGCAGGGCGCTGCTTCTCGCGGTGAAGCGCGGTCAGGTCGGTGCGGTGCGGCCCGAACAGCGAGCGGCCGGCGGCGCCGTCGCGGGGGCGGGCCTTGGCCAGGCCGTCGCGGAGGACGGCGGCGATCTCCTCCTCCTCGGCGCCCGCTTCGGCCATCTGTTCGGCGGCGCCGTCCAGACCCAGATCGGCCTGGGGGAAGGGCCGATCGCTACGGGCGTCGATGGCGGCCTGAAGCGCGTGCAGGGCGGCGACGCGGGCGAGAGCGGCGCGGGCGCCGGCCTCGCCCAGCCGAGCCTCCAGGGCGTCCAGCCAGACGGGGTCGGCCTCGCGACCGTCCTGAGCGTCGTTCAGCAGGCGCAGCCGCTCGCGAAGAGCCTTTTCGTAGGCGGAGACGCTGGCGGCGTGATCGGGGTCGGCAGCGAAGACTAGTCGGTCGAAGAACTTCAGCCGCTCGGCGCGCGCGTCCGAGAACAGCCGGTCCTGTTCCGGCGTCGCCCAGACGGGACGCAGATAATCGAGCAGCCGCCCCGGCGGAGCCGTCTCGCCGTCGATCCGCACGATGCGCCGCGCGGCGCCCGCCGCCTGAACGCCGGTGCCCAGCCGCGTCTCGTCATCCAGTTCGACCATGACGGCCCAGGCGCGCCCGGTCGCCTCGCCCGGCTCGCGCCGGCCCATCTCGGCGGCGGTGGCGCCCCGCAGCCCCTTGCCGGGGGTCAGCAAGCTGATCGCCTCCAGAAGGTTGGTCTTTCCCGCCCCGTTCGGCCCATGCAGCACGACAGGCCCGGAGGTCATCTCCAGCCGCGCCCCTGAATAGGAGCGGAAGTCGGTGAGGGTGAGGGAGCGGATCACGCTCGCTCTCTAACGCGCGTGAGGCAGGATTACACCCGCAGCGGCATCAGCACATATTGAACGCCGGGATCGCCCGGATCGAGCACCAGGGTCGGCGAGGCCGGGTCGGCGAAGCGGAAGGCGGCGTTTTCGCCCGTGATCTGGCCGGCGACGTCCAGCAGGTAGCGGGCGTTGAAGCCGATCTCGAACGGTTCGTCGGAATAGCCGATCTCGACCTCTTCCTCGGCCTGGCCGGCTTCCATGTTGCGCACGGTCAGCTTCACGCGGTCGTTGTCGAACGCTAGTTTCACCGAACGGCTCTTCTCGGCCGAGATGGTGGCGACGCGATCGACGGCCTTGGCGAACAGGGCGTTGTCGATGTCGGCCTGTTTGTCGTTGCCGCGCGGGATGACGCGCAGATAGTCGGGGAAGGCGCCGTCGATGACCTTGGAGGTCAGGGACGCCTCACCCATCTGGAAGCGGATCTTCTGTGCCGAGACGGTGACCTCGACCGGGCCGCTGGCATCGTCCAGCAGGCGACGAACCTGATCCACTGTCTTGCGCGGCACGATGACGCCGGGGCCGCCAGCCGCGCCCTCGGGCGCCGGTGTCTCTGCCAGGGCCAGGCGGTGGCCGTCGGTGGCGACGGCGCGCAGCAGGGGGATGCCCTGTTCGGCGACCGTGTGAAGATAAAGGCCGTTCAGATAGTAGCGCGTTTCCTCGGTCGAGACCGCGAACCGCGTCTTGTCGATCAGGCGGGCCAGATCCTCCTTGGGCAGGACATAGGAGGCCCCGGCGCTGTCGGTGGACATCACGGGGAAGTCGCCCGCCGGCAGGACCGGCAGGTTGAAGCGCGACCGGCCGGCCGAGACGACCAGGCGGGGATCGTCGCCCGAATAGAGCAACGAGACCTCGGCGCCTTCCGGCAGCTTGCGCACGATCTCGTACAGGGTGTGGGCGGGAGCCGTGATCTGACCCTCAACCTGAACCTGGGCCTCGGCCTCGTCCACCATTTCCATGTCCAGATCGGTGGCGGCGAAGGCCAGCCGGTCGCGGCCCGCGCTCAGCAGGACGTTGGACAGGATCGGAATGGTGTTTCGACGTTCGACGACACTCTGCACGTGGCCCAGGGCCTTGAGGAGCGCGGATCGTTCGATGGTCAGCTGCATGTCGTCTCGCCCGGCGCGGCCGACTCGCAAGGCGGCTGCGGTTAAGTGACCTGGGACACTAGCGGATTGCGCGGCGGGAGCAACGGGTCAGACCCGCTGCTCCACAGCTTCAGCCCCGCAACTTGCGCGTCAGAGCCTCGACGTCGCGGGCGATCTGATCGTCCTGCGGCATCAGCTCCTCGATCTTGCGTACGCCGTGCAGGACCGTGGTGTGGTCGCGCCCGCCGAAACGGCGACCGATGTCGGGGTAGGAGCGGGTCGTGTGCTGTTTGCACAGATACATGGCGATCTGGCGTGGGCGGGCGACCGAACGAGTACGGCGCTCGCTCAGCAGGTCGGCCTGTTTCATGTTGAAGTGGTCGGCGACCGTCTTCTGAATCTCGTCCACGGTGATGCGGCGCTCGGGGCCGCCGCGCATGGCCATGCCCAGCAGGGTCGAGGCTTCGTCGACCGACACTGACGACAGGCGCGCGCCCGCAGCGGCGGCCAAGGTGTTCACGGCGCCCTCAAGCTCGCGCATCGAGCCGGGGGTGCGGTCCACCAGTTGGGCCAGGACCTCCGGGTTGGCCTCGCCCTGAACGACGCCCAGGGCCGAAAGGGCCTTCAGACGGTTCTGGGCCACGGCGATCTTCAGCTCGCGGTCGCCCGCCTCGACCGGGCAGGTCAGGCCGGCGGCGAGGTGGCTGCGCAGGCGCGGCTCGACCTCGGTCAGGGCCATCGGCGCACGGTCGGCCGAGAAGACGATGCGTTTGCCGTCCTCGATCAGGGCGGTCAGGGTCGAGAGCAGCTCTTCCTGGGTCGAGGTCTTGCCGCCAACGAACTGGACGTCGTCCAGCAGCAGCATGTCGGCCGAGCGCAGGCTTTCCTTGAAGGCGGCGGTCGAGCGGTCCTGCATCGCCTTGACGAAGGTCGACAGGAAGCGTTCGGCGGTCAGATAGACGACCTTGGCCTCGGGCCGCAGACGCTGGGCCTCCCAGGCGATGGCGTTCAGCAGGTGGGTCTTGCCGTAGCCGTAGGGGCCGCAGAAGAAGACGGGGTTGAAATGTCCGTCGGCCCAGCTGGCCACCTGTTTGGCGATGGCCAGGGCGAAGGCGTTGCCCTGACCCTCAACGAAGCTGTCGAACGTCAGGCGATCCTGCAGACCGGCGGCGCGTACGGCGCGGGCGCCGTCAGCGCTGATCGGGGCGGCGGGAGCCATCTGCGGCGAGGCGGAGAAAGCGGCCAGGCGCGGGGCGGCGTCCACCACATTGCCCGGCATCACGGCCGAGGCTGGCGGCGCCGAACCCACTTCGGCGCGGCAGCGCACCTCGAGGCGGCGCGACAGGCCGTCCAGGCCCAGCCACAACTCGTTCATGCGACGCAGGGCGTTCTTGCGCACCCAGTCGCGAGCATAGGCGGTCGGGGTGACCAGGATCAGGTGGCCGGCGTTGTCCAGGCGGACGGCCGACGGGGCGATATAGGAGGAGAACGGGCCATCGCCGATTTCAGCGCGCAGGCGCACGGACGCCTCGCTCCAGATGCGGTCCGGATCCGTCAGTCCCGACGTCTTCGTTCCGCCTGCCATCGCCGTTGCGCCCCCAACCATCTTTGCCCGCCCACCTTAGAAGAACCATTCCGACCTTCCGCGCTTCAGGGCGATGGTTCAGGGACGACTTCTCCTGCGCCGAAAAGCGATGCTTTTCGGACGGGGTCTAACCTCTGAACAGACATCTCCCGCCGACGCGAAACATAGGCCTCGCGCCGTCTTCATCCGTGCTGGGATGGAAGTGCGTTAGAGGCCAAAACTTACGCCGCGAGCCGGGTGGGTCAACGCTGATTCGTTGGTCGATTCGCAGTTAAATTGTTTGACTCCGTCAAACCCTGACACCGCTTGGAATTTCGGCCGGATCATGGCTCGACGATCGGTGTTTTCGAATTTGACAGTTAGGGACGTAACGCAAAACGGCGAAGGAGCTTGCGCGCCTTCGCCGTTGATATTGCTTTATAATCCCACAACGAAACAGCGACAGCTGCTCCGTCCGCTGTTGGATTAATTTTGGCTCAGGCTGCCGACAGCTTCTTCAGCTGGGCGGCCAGGCGCGAGACCTTGCGCGAGCCGGTGTTCTTGTGAACGACGCCCTTGGAGACGGCGCGCATCAGCTCGGACTGAGCCTCGATGAAGGCGGTCTTGGCGACGGCGGCGTCGCCTCCGGCCAGAGCTTCCTGGAACTTGCGCAGATAGGTGCGGACGCGCGAGCGGCGCGCCTTGTTCACTTCGGTACGCGCTTCGATCTTGCGGATCGCCTTGCGGGCGCCGGGGTTGTTGGCCATGTCAAACCTTCGAACGGAAAACGCCGCGGAGCACACGTCCACGGCGCGGAAATCTCAAGAGGGCGGGCCTATAGCCGAAAGCCCGGAGGCGGTCAACGCGGAGTCTTCATCGCTGGACTCCGAGGTTGGGCGAAGACGTCAGTTTGAGCGCGCCTTGCGCACTACAATCAGAACGCAACCCAACAGACTTTAACGCGCTTTAGCGAACTTTCCGTCGCAGGTTTTTGCGTCGTGTTGAAAGCGCGCAACGCTTTCACTTTGTTCATAAATTGTGTCGTTTTACGGCCATGTTTGTCCCGTCCTGACAAGGGCTGAAATCATTTCCCGGATCGTCGTTCCATGACCCAGACCGCGCTTCTCCTGCTTGCGCTGGCCCCCGCCGCCGGTGTCGTCCAGCCTGTTCAGGCCCAAACCAACGAGGCCCAACCCGTAGAAGCCCAGGCGCAGGTCCAGCAGGAAGAGCCGGCGGTCGTTCTGCCGGACGTGGAGGTGACGGCGGCGCGGCGCGGGGTGGCCCTGGGCGGGCAGGAACCGATCGTCTCTTACGACTCCGCCCAGATCCAGGCGTTCGGCGCGACCAACATCGGCGAACTGATCACCCTGTTGGAGGCCCAGACCCGCAGCGCGCGCGGCGGGTCTCCGGTCTTCCTGGTCAACGGGCGGCGTATCTCGGGCTTCCGCGAGATCCGCGGCATTCCGCCCGAGGCCATCGAGCGCTTCGACGTCCTGCCGGAAGAAACCGCGCTGTCCTATGGCTACAGCGCCAATCAGCGGGTGGTGAACATCGTGCTGAAGGCGGACTTCAAGTCCCTGACCGCCTCGGTCAACGTCAGCCGGCCGGAGCAGGGCGGTCGCACGACCACCGCCAGCGAGAACAACGTCCTGCGCATCGCCGGCTCCGATCGCTGGTCAGTCGATATCAACGGCACGACCTCCAACACCCTGTTCGAGACCGAGCGCGACATCGACCGCAGCACGACGGCCGGCGGCGACAGCGAACTGGCCAACGCCTATCGCACCCTGTTGCCCAAGACGGACGAGCTTTCGGTGTCGGGGACCTACAAGCACGACCTGAACGACAAGGTCGGCATGACGCTGAGCGGCAGTGTGGAGGACTCAAACAGCTTCAGCTACCAGGGGCTGCCCAATGTTCAGCTGACCGTGCCGGGGACCAATCCGTTCTCGCCGACCGGCCAGGACGTCAATCTGTTCAGCTATCTGGACCTGCCCGGCGCCCTGACGCGCAAGACCGACACCCGCACAGCCGAACTGGGCACGGTGTTCGACGGCTATGTCGGCGACTGGCGCTGGACGGCGACGGGGGAATACAGCCGCGTCGAGACCGACACCACGACGGGACGAGGTGTGAACGCGACGGCGTTGCGGGCCCTGATCGCGGGCGATCTGACCGTCAATCCGTTCGGCGACCTGACCGACCGGGCCATCGTCAATCCGCGCGACACCGCCAACTCCGTGGCCCAGACGGCGACGGCGGAACTGGTGTTGAACGGGCGTCCCTATGAGCTGCCGGCCGGCGACATCACCTCGACCTTCAAGGTCGGGGCCGGTTATCAATCGCTGGATTCCGAGAGCCTGCGTTTCTCCGAGAGCCTGGGTTCAAGTGTCGCTGTGGATCGATCGCAGTCGCGCAACTCAGGCAGCGTGCAGGCCAACTTTGACCTGCCGATCTCCAACGTCGAGCGCGGCGTCCTGCCCAAGATCGGCGACCTGTCGGCCAATCTGAACCTGGCCTACCAAGAACTGTCCGACTTCGGCGGCGTATCCTCGGTCGGGGCCGGGCTGAACTGGTCGCCGGTCGAGCGGCTGTCCTTCTCCGCCAACTATTCCGACGAGGGCAAGGCTCCGACGGTCCAGCAGTTGAACGACCCGACGGTGGGAACGCCGAATACGCCGGTCTTCGATTTCCGCACCGGCCAGACCGTCGAGATCAACCGGATCACCGGCGGCGATCCCAATCTGCAGGCCGAGGATCGGCGCATCCTGAAGCTGGGCATGAACTGGCAGCCGGTGTCGGACAAGGATTTCCGCCTGAACCTGGCCTACACACGCACCGAGGCGGACAACGAAATCTCCAGCTTCCCGGCCATCACGCCCGATCTGGAAGCGGCCCTGCCGGATCGGTTCGTTCGCGATGCGGACGGCAATCTGGTGTCCATCGACGCCCGTCCGCTGAACTTCTTCAAGCGCGAGCAGCAGGACGTTCAGTGGGGTTTCAACTTCTCGCGCCCGTTCGGCAAGCCGAACCCGGCGGCGGCGGGCGGTCGTGGTCCGGGCGGACGTGGCGGTCCTGGCGGCGGTCCGGGCGGTGGAATGATGATGATGGGCGGACCGGGCGGCCCCGGCGGTCCCGGCGGCGGTGGACGGATGCGCGGCGGACGTGGATCGGGAATGCAGCCCGGCCAAGGCATCTTCAACCTGTCGCTGACCCACACCTGGCGTGTCCAGGACGAGGTCACCATTCGCGACGGTCTGGCGCCGCTGGACCTGCTGGACGGCGATTCCATCTCCGGCTCGGGCGGTCAGTCGCGCCATGAGGTCCAGCTTCAGACCGGGCTCTCCAGAAACGGTGTGGGCGCCTTCGTCAACGCCAACTGGCGCTCGGGCACGACGGTCAACGGCGACGCGCTGGGTTCGCCCGATCTGGACTTCTCGGGCCGGACCACGGTCAATCTGTTCGCCTTCGCCGACCTGACCCAACGCACGTCGTGGGTCGAGCGCTTCCCGTTCCTGAAGGGCACGCGGATCGGCTTCGGCGTTCAGAACATCTTTGACGACCGCGTCTCGGTGACCAGCAGCGACGGTCAGACGCCGGTCAACTATCAGCGCGACTATCTGGATCCGCAGGGGCGCGTCTTCCGCATCAATCTGCGCAAGATCCTCTTCTAGAGGATCAGGGCCAGACGGTCGCCAGCGCGATCATCACGACGGCGGCGGCGAGCGCCAGGGGAAAGAAAAGACGGTCTGACATCGATCCGACCGTTACCCCGACCTGCGCGGCGCGACAAGCAATGGCGAGGCCCGCGAGCCTTGACCGACTTCGGAGGGCGTCCTACCCCGAAAGGCCGTATTTCGAAGGACCGACCGAATGCCGCGCCTGATCCTGCTCCGCCACGGCCAGAGCCAGTGGAACCTCGAGAACCGTTTCACCGGCTGGGTCGACGTCGATCTGACGGCGGAGGGTGAGGCCCAGGCGCGTCGCGGCGGCGAACTGATCGCCGAGGCCGGGTTCAAGCCGGCGGTGATGTTCACCTCGGTCCTGACGCGCGCCCAGCGCACCGGCACCCTGGCGTTGCAGTCGGCGGGCCTGACCGATGTGCCGGTGATCGAGGACTGGCGGCTGAACGAGCGCCACTACGGTGGTCTGACGGGTCTGAACAAGGCCGAGACGGCCCAGAAGCACGGCGAGGACCAGGTCAAAATCTGGCGCCGCAGCTATGATGTGCCGCCGCCCCCGCTGGCCCCCGGCGGCGAGTTCGATTTCAACGCCGATCCCCGCTATGCCGGCAAGGCCATTCCCGACACCGAAAGCCTGAAGACCACGCTGGACCGGGTGAAGCCCTATTGGGACGCCGAGATCGCGCCGCGCCTGAAGGCGGGCGAGGACGTGCTGATCGCCGCCCACGGCAACTCCCTGCGCGCCATCGTCAAACTTCTGTTCAACGTGCCGGACGATCAGATCGTCGGCGTCGAAATCCCGACCGGCAATCCGCTGGAGATCGATCTGGACGCGGACCTGAAGCCCACCGCCGCCCGCTACCTCGACGCCGCTCGCGCCGAGACATTGCCGACCGCATCATGAGCTGGAGCGAAGCCGACCAGGCCTTCATGGCCCAGGCGATCGCCCTGGCGACCGGCCGCATGGGCGAGACCTGGCCCAACCCGGCGGTCGGCTGCGTCATCGTCAAGGATGGCCGGGTCATCGCCCAGGCCGCCACCGCGCCGGGCGGTCGTCCCCATGCCGAGGAGCAGGCCGTGCCCGCCGCAGGCGCGGACGCCGTCGGTTCGACCGTCTATGTCACGCTGGAGCCCTGCGGCGCGCGGTCGTCAGGCCGCAAGTCCTGCGCCCACTTCCTGACCGAGGCGGGCGTGGCGCGGGTCGTGATCGCCTGTATGGACCCGTCGCCTTTCGCAGCCGGACGCGGCACCGAGCGGCTGCGCGCGCAAGGGTTGATGGTCGAGACCGGCCTGATGTGCGAAGAGGGCGCGGCTCTGTGCGAAGGCTTCCTGCACCGGCTGGAAACCGGCCGCCCGATGGTGCGCATCAGCGAGGACGGCGCCGGGTTCGACGGCCGCTTCGTCGCCTCGCCCAAGGCCGATCTTGTCACCGAGCTGAAGCGACTGGGGGAAGCGGGCTACACGCGCCTATGGACTGGGCCGGGCGAGCTGGCCGAGGCCCTTCAGGCCCAGGGGCTGCTGACCGTCTGAGGCGGCTTGGCCGTTCAAAGGTTTCTTAAGTCAGGGCGCGTAATGTGCCCTGATGGCCCTCGCCGCTGAACCCCTCATGAGAAAGCGCCTGACGCAGGCGGAGCTGGACGTCATCTGCGCCAAGCATGATCGACTATTCCAGGCCCGACCCGGCGGCGCGCGCGCCGTCTTCGCCTGGATGGACCTGTCGGGCCTCAGCCTGAAGGGCCGCAATCTGGCCGACGCCGATTTCGCCGCCGCCTGTCTGGAAGGCTGCGATCTGACCGGGGCCAAGCTGGACAACGCCAACTTCTTTGGCGCGGACATGCAGGACGCGATCCTGGCCGAGGCCAGCCTGCGCCGTTCCGACCTGCGCGGCGCCTGCCTGCGGGGGGCGGACCTGTCGGGGGCCGATCTGTTCGAGGCCGACCTGCGCGAGGGCACCATCGCCGCCGCCGACGCGAGATTGGGCTTCAAGGTCATCGAACCGCGCCACCGTGACGAAACCGAGGCCAGCGGCGCCTGCCTGGCCGGCGCCAATCTTCAACGCTCCAAGATGGCCGGCGTCATCGCCGTGAAGGCCGACTTCTCCGGCGCGGTGATGAAGGACTGCAAGCTTGTACGGGCCAATCTGAAACAGGCGGATTTCCGTGGGGCCGATCTCGCCGGCGCGGACCTGTCAGGGGCGGACTTGTCGGGTGCAGACCTGCGCGACGCCATCCTGGTGGGCTGTAAGACGACCATGTGGCGCGCCGACGGCGCCGACATGCAGGGCGCGCTGACCGACAACAAGTCGTCCTGCGAATCCGTGGAAAAGATGCCCGCCGCCGAGATGCTGCGCGAACATGCGCGCTGGTGCGAGACCGGCGGCGCGGAGGGGCAGCCGTCGGTCTTCAACGGCGTCGATCTGCGTCCGCTGAAGTCGATCACGGGCCTGAACCTGACCGCCCTGTCGGCCAAGGGCGCGGTCTTCTACGGCCTGGATATGGAGGGGGTGCAGCTGCAGGGCGCCCAGCTCGACAACGCCGACCTGCGTTCGGCCAAGCTGCGTCGCGCCGACCTGCGCGGGGCGCGCCTGCGGGGCGCGCGACTGAACGGAGCGGACATGCGCGAGGCGCAACTGGGGCCGCTTCTGATCGCCGCCGACCGGCTGATGCCCGCGGATCTGACGGGCGCCGTGCTCCGCGGCGCGGACCTGTCGGGCGCCGACCTGAAGCGCGCCGTCCTGGCCGGCGCCGATCTGGGCCGTGCGACACTGCACGGCGCCCAGACCCGTCAGGCCGATCTGACCGACGCCAATCTGGCGGGCGTGCGCGGCCTGACGATCGATCAGGCCGCCTGAAGCCTTACGCCAGCGCCTTGAGCTGATCGACCAGATCGGTCTTTTCCCAGCTGAAGCCGCCGTCCGCATCGGGCTCGCGGCCGAAGTGGCCATAGGCGGCCGAGCGGGCGTAGATCGGCTTGTTCAGTTGCAAGTGCTGGCGGATTGCACGCGGCGTAGCGCCGCCGATCAGGTCCAGGATCTTGTCTTCCAGCACCGCTTCGGAGATCTTGCCGGTGCCGTGCAGATCGACGTGGATCGACTGGGGCTTGGCCACGCCGATGGCGTAGGAAATCTGGATCGTGCAGCGGTCGGCCAGGCCGGCGGCGACGACGTTCTTGGCCAGGTAGCGGCAGGCATAGGCCGCCGAACGGTCCACCTTGGTCGGATCCTTGCCCGAGAAGGCGCCGCCGCCGTGGGGCGCCGCGCCGCCGTAGGTGTCGACGATGATCTTACGGCCGGTCAGGCCGGCGTCGCCGTCCGGTCCGCCGATCTCGAAGATGCCGGTCGGGTTGATGTGCCAGACGGTGTTCTCGTCGGTGAAGCCTTCCGGCAGTACTTCGAGGATATAGGGTTTGACGATCTCGGCGACCTGCTCGGAGCTCAGCCCCTTCGCGTGCTGGGTCGACAGGACGATCGAGGTGGCGCGGACCGGCTTGCCGTCCTCGTATTCGATCGTGACCTGGCTCTTGGCGTCAGGCTCGAGCTGCGAGCCGCCGGCGTGACGAACCTCGGCCAGGCGCTTCAGGATGTTGTGGCTGTACTGCAGGGTGGCCGGCATCAACTCGGGCGTCTCGTTCGATGCATAGCCGAACATGATGCCCTGATCGCCTGCGCCCTCCTCCTTCTCGTTGGTCGAGTCGACGCCGACGGCGATATCGGCCGATTGGGCGTGCAGGAAGCAGGAGTAGTCCGCCGTCTCCCAGTGGAAGCCGTCCTGCTGATAGCCGATGTCCTTGACTGCGGCGCGGACCAGCGGCTCCAGGCTGTCGATGATGCTCTGGGTGAAGGCCTCGTTCTCTTCCTTGGTGTTGCCCGGCTGGGTGGCGCGGACCTCGCCGGCCAGCACGATGCGCTGGGTCGTCACCAGGGTCTCGCACGCCACGCGCGCCTCGGGATCCTTGGCCAGGAAGGCGTCCACGACCGTGTCGGAGATGCGGTCCGCAACCTTGTCGGGGTGGCCCTCGGAAACGCTTTCCGAGGTGAAGAGGAAGGAGGAACGAGCGGCCAAGAGAGGCTCCTGTCAGTGTCAGACCGACAGGCATATAAAGATATGCTTATATGTTCAAGTGATCTCAAGCGGCGCGCAGCCTCCAGAAACTGCTTCGCGGCGTAAGCATATCGGCTGACTCCCCCTCGTTTTAGGGTAAACAGGCCCCAAGGGGGTCCCCATGACAGATGGCCTGACGACGAGAGAGAGCGAATGCGTCCGCCTGGCCGGCCAGGGTCTTGAGGACAAGGAAATCGCTGCGCGCCTGCGCATCTCGCCGCGCACGGTCGGCAATCACCTGCATCGCGCCTACGCCAAGCTGGGCGTTTCGGACCGCAAACTGGCGGCCCGGCGACTGAGTATTGGCTACTCAGAGGCGTCGATACTCATTCCCGACACCGGCCCCAATACGCTCAATGATCCCACGTCGGCCGAACAGTCGGACGATGCGGTTTCCGACCCAACGACTTCCTGGCTTCTGCCTGCGCCTCCTCGGGGCGCTCTGGCGAGAGTGGGGATCATCGTCGCCGGGGCCGCTATCGCCCTTCTGTTCGCCATCGGGATCGTGACGGCGGGCATGGTGGTTCCATCCCTTTTCGACCGGCTTGCTCCCGCTGAAATGCGCTGACCAAACGGCTTAAAGGAAGGTGAGCCAATGAAGAATATGCACGTCGGCGTCCGGGTGGCGCGGCAGGTCAGAACCGCAGAACACGCCGTCGATCAGGCGATGATCGAGGTCAGCCGCTTGGTTCAGACCGCGTTGGAAGGTCGGTTCGAGGCGTGTCTGGCGGCGGAAGTTGGACAGGAAGCCCTGGCCAATATGGTGCGTGGCCTAAGCCAACTGGCCGAGGTTCGTAGCGCCGTGATCGCCAGTCACTGCGAACTGGCCCAGGTCGCCGACGACCATCAGGTCGGCTGGCATATGGACGGTGCGCACGAAGACAAGACGGTCAAACCCACTGGGTTCGCCCCGGTTCTCGCTGTCGCCGCTTGATCGCCGCCGTCGGAATGGGGTCGCCGCTGTCCTTGTTTCTGATGTGCCTGACCTACGGCGTCATGGCGCTTCTGCTCTGGAAGGGTCGCATGCCGGAGCGGATCGCCCTGGTCGCTTTGGTCGTGCTCAACTGGGGCACGCCGTTGATCGACCACCTGTTCATCGGGCATTTCCGGTGGGGGGTGGCGATCCTGTCGGTGTCCATGTTCTGTCTGCTGGTCGGTCTGGCGCTCCGTTACGACCGATGGTGGCTGCTTCTTGCCGCCGGCGCCCAGCTTATCGCGGTCTCGACCCATCTGGCCGGCATCGCCGGTTCTGACGCCCTGCTGTGGTCGATCGTATCGACCCGAATGGTCGTCTGGTTCGAGCTCCTGCTTCTCGCCCTCTTCGGCGTCTGGGAGGCTCAGTGCGCCCCCTACGCCCGTCCCAAGTCAGCGCCCGTATCGATCCGGGCGCTGCAGAAAGTCTGAATGTCATGAACACCCAAACCACCCCTGCCTTCATGCCGCTTTTCCGCTCGTGGCTGGAAACGGCCAATCTGGCGAAACAGGTCGGATCGTCAACGCTGTCCGCCAGTGGCGAGAACCTGCTCGTCGAATTGGATCTGGCGCCGATGGAAGCGGCGGAAACCACGCTTCTCGATCACGCCCCGACCTCGGCCGTCGAGGCGGTCTGCATGATCGAGATCATTCGCCAGAGCCTGTCCGACGCCGGCCGCTCGGACGGACGCGATGCGCGCGCTCTGGACGCCATCCAGTCGTGGTTGGCAGGCGCGGCGCTCGACGGCGCCGACCATCGCGATGAGGTTGAGCAGTTGCTGAAAAGCGCCAGCAACCGAGCCTGATCAGCCGCGCAGGCCCTTGGCCACGGTCAGAAGGGCGTCGCGCTGGGCGGCGTCCTTGATGCCGCGGAAGGCCGCCAGAAGTTCGGCGACGCCGGGGGCGGCCAGCGCCAGCTCGTCGCCCTCGGCCGTTTCCAGTTCGCCCAGCAGGGCCGCGCCGGTCGATTTCAGCACCGAGGCGATCTGCAGCAGGCGGGCGGCCGAGACGCGGTTGACGCCCCGCTCGTACTTCTGGATCTGCTGGAAGGTCACGCCTGCGCCGGCGGCCAACTGCGCCTGGGTGATGCGCAGTTCCTCACGACGGGTGCGGATGCGTCCGCCGATGGCGATGTCTACGGGATCAACTGCGTCGTTCATGTCGGCCTGCGGGCATAGATAATGCGGCGCCATGGCCCCAAAACACCGATCCCGTCAAGCCAAAGCTGCTCAGCTAGGGATTGCTACGTGCATCAACGTTAACTATTCAACCTTGAGGATATGTCTTGGCTCTCAGGCACCGCCTCCAGCGCGAATCGCGCTCGGAGAAGTGGTGCCACACAGACGACCTGAACATCTGACTTCGTGATTGCGAGTTCGATATAATTTCGGAGAGCAGGTCGAGGGGAGAATGGCTGTCAGTGCTATTTCTGATCCAGATATTTCGCGCCCCCGCTTAAAGGCTCGTTATTTTTGGATTGGTGGACGTTTGCGTCAGCCGGTCACCAAGCCGCGCGATGTTCAATGAAAATCCCTCGAACCCGGCAGAATGCGTACGTCACGCGGGTGGCGATGCGAAGGATGACGGGGCGCTTGAGGATGGGCGACGACATCAGCGCGGGCGAGTTGGACTGTGGTTCGGTGATCTTCGGACAGTCGCTCCAACTCAACAGAGCGATCAAACACCCGGCGAGCCACCACGTGGACCACGCCTTCAGGGCTTTTTTCGACCACGCCCTCGACCAGCATCAGACGGGCAGACATCACTTCGCGACGAAACTGTTCAAACATACGCGCCCACAGAACGACGTTGGTAATGCCCGTCTCGTCCTCCAGAGTGACGAAAATGGCGTTGCCCTTGCCTGGTCGCTGACGCACCAGGACCACGCCCGCCACCTGTACATGCGATCCACCCCGTCTGGCTTCCGTATCGCGGCAGGTTCGCACGCCTTCAGCTTCGAAAACTGGCCGAAGAATATGCATGGGATGCGCCTTCAACGACATTCGGATTGTCTGATAGTCAGCGGCGACATGCTCGCCTAAAGGCATGATTGGCAGGCTAACGTCGGGTTCGCAGCCCAGCTCACGCGCCCCCCTGTCAACAGCCTCGGCGGCCGCGAACAGCGGCAATGGATTATCGTCTGGCAATCGTCGCACCGCCCACAACCCCTCGCGTCGGTCCAGCCCCAGGGATCGAAAAGCATCGGCGTCGGCCAGCTTGCGCATCGCTGCAGCCGATAGTCGCGCACGCCACGCTAAGGTCTCGACGTCGGCGAAGGGCGCCTCGTTCCGCGCGGCTTCGAGCGCCTTCGCCCAGCTCTCCTTGAAACCATCGATCTGACGTAGGCCCAAACGCAAGGCCGGTTCAGCGCCCGTCGGCTCAAGGCCATTGTCCCAATCGCTGTGCACGACATCAATGGGCCGTATCTCGACACCTCCGACCTCACGCGCCTCGCGCACGATCTGGGCCGGTGCATAGAAGCCCATAGGCTGGCTGTTCAGCAGGGCGCATGCAAAGGCCGCTGGGTGGTGTCGCTTGATCCACGACGAAACATAGACCAGTTGCGCGAACGAGGCGGCGTGGCTTTCCGGAAAACCATAGGAGCCGAAGCCCTTGATCTGGTCGAAGCAGCGTTGGGCGAAGACAGGATCGTAACCCCGCTCCACCATTTTGCCGACCATCCGGTTCTCGTAGGTGTGTAGCGTCCCGTCCCCCCGGAACGTCCCCATGGCCTTGCGCAAGCCGTTCGCCTCTGCATCTGTGAACTTGGCTGCGACCATGGCGACCCGCATGGCTTGTTCCTGAAACAGAGGGACGCCAAGGGTCTTGCGAAGCACTTGCTTCAACTCGTCAGGCGGACCGTGATCGGGTGATGGTCCCGAGAGATCTATCGCCTCCAGGCGGTTCCTGCGACGCAGATAGGGATGGACCATGTCGCCCTGAATCGGCCCGGGTCGGACGATGGCCACCTGGATCACGAGGTCATAAAGTTTCCGAGGCTTTAGCCGAGGCAGCATATTGATCTGGGCTCGACTCTCGACTTGGAAGACGCCGATCGACTGGCCTCGACACAGCATATCATAGACCTCGGGATCGTCCTGCGGGATGGTATCGAGACGCTCCTCAACGCCCTGATGAACCTTCATCAAGTCCAAGGCTTTGCGTATGCAGGTCAGCATGCCGAGCGCCAGCACATCGACCTTCATCAGGCGCAGTTCGTCGATGTCGTCCTTGTCCCACTCGATGAAGGTGCGGTCGGGCATGGCCGCATTATGGATGGGCGCCATCTCGTCCAGCCGATCCTGGGTCAGGACGAAGCCGCCGACATGCTGGCTGAGGTGACGCGGGAAGTTCAGCAGCCGAGACGCCATCGCGACGGCGCGACCGATCATCGGATTGGCCGTATCCAATCCCGCCTGTTCCACATGGCGGTTTGTGATTTCAGAGCCCCAACTGCCCCAGTGGCTGCCCGCCAGGCGCGCCGTGATGTCCTCGGTAAGTCCGAAAACCTTACCCACTTCGCGGATGGCGCTGCGGGGTCGAAAATGGATGACCGTGGAGGCTATGCCGGCGCGTTCGCGTCCATAGCGGCCGTAGATATGCTGGATGATCTCCTCGCGCCGTTCATGCTCGAAATCGACATCGATGTCGGGCGGCTCGTTGCGATCCTCCGACAAAAAGCGCTCGAACAACAGTTCGGATTCCGCAGGATCAACCGAGGTGATGCCGAGGATGTAACAGACGGCGGAGTTGGCTGCCGACCCTCGGCCCTGACACAAAATGCTCTTGTCTCGCGCCACGCGCACGATGTCATAGATGGTCAAAAAGTAGGGGGCGATTTCCTTCTTGGCGATGAAGGCCAATTCCTTGTGCAGAAGCTCAGCCAGTTTGGTGGGGACATCGCCTCCATATCGTTCATTGGCGTGCCGCCATGTCAGGCTCTCCAGCCAAGCTTGGGGCTTCCAACCTGGAGGGACAGGTTCTTCAGGATATCGATAGGAGAGGTCTGACAGGTCGAACGCCACACGATTCAGAACATTCAAGCTTTCGACCACTGCTTGAGGCGCATCATGGAACAGACGTTTCATTTCCACGACAGGCTTGGGGTGCCGCTCGGCGTTCGTCAGTAGGCGACGCCCTGCCGCCTCAAGGGTCGTTCCGTCGCGAATGCAGGTCAGCACGTCCTGCAAATCACGCTGTTCAGGGATGTGATAAAGCACATCATTGAGAGCCAGCAGTGGAACCCCTGCTCGCTCGGCCATCGCTCTTAAACGCATCAGCCGACGTCGGTCGTCGCCGCGTCTCAACATGGCGACGCCCAACCAAACCGCGCCCGGCGCACCATCGGCGATACGATCGAGGACGCTCTCGAACCCTTCCAAGTGATCGGGCGGCATGACGATCAGCAGGATGTCCTCGGGCGCGGCCAGCAGATCGCGCAAGGCGATGTCGCACTCGCCCTTCTTCGCCCGACGATTGCCGAGCGTCAGCAGTCTTGTCAGCCTTCCCCAGCCACTTCGTGTCTCGGGATAGGCCAGAATGTCAGGCGTTCCGTCATTGAAGACCAGACGCGCGCCCAGGATCAGCTTGAAAAGCTGAGCCCGACGTTTGACCTCTTCAGATAATGCTGGGTCGATTGTCTGGTCTTCGTCCTTCGCAGTCTCGCCGGGGCCGGAGCCTTCGCGTCGCAGGTCGGGAGGCAGCAGACCATGTTCGCGAAGAGATTTCAGAGCACTCCAGGCGCGCACGACGCCAGCTACGGTGTTGCGATCCGCCAGCCCCATGCCTGCATGGCCGCGCAGGACCGCCGTCGCCACCATCTGTTTGGGCGAAGATGCCCCTCTCAGGAATGAGAAGTTGCTGGTCACGGCCAGCTCGGCATAGTCGCCCTGTGGGTCAGGATGAATTTGTGGCGCTCGGTCTGTCATACGAACAGGCCGTGAATGAACCAGCGCGGCGGTTCTTCGACGCCATAAATACCTTGGCGGAAAAGCCAGAAGCGGCGGCCGTCTACATCCTCGACGCGGTAATAGTCGCGGGTGCGCTGGCCTGGCGCGCGCCACCATTCTCCTGCAATGCGTTCCGGTCCCTCTGCGCGAGCGACATTATGAACCACGCGCCGCCAACGGAAGCGGAAGGGGTGGCCGTCGGGCGCCTCGGCCAGTGTCTCGACGGGTTGCGGTGGATTGAACAGATGCAGCGGGCGCAGAGGGGGATCATCAGGATCGAGCTCTGGCCAGGATTTACCGATATCCGGACCACCGCCGCCCGAGGTCCAGCGCGCTGCACGTTCGGGGATGTGTGAGCCCTGAGGTTGGAACCTCAACACAGCCTCCGGTCCTAATCGCGCGATCAGTCTGTCGATCAGGGCGCTTAGGTCGCCGGACGGATCGGATTCCTCTTCCAGCCCTGTTTGAATAGGCGCCAGCCGCTCGACCGCTGTGGCGACCATACGCATCTGGTCGAAGCCGAAGCCAGGATCCAGCGGAGTCTCCAAGGCCGCCAGGCGCTCGCAGAACAGGCGCAACACCGATCCGGCGTCGCGTGTGGCGCGTCCGACCTTCAGTCTTACCCTCCGCAGACCACCATCCACACGATAGAAGCCAGCCTCGAAGTCGCGCGCCCCCAGTATGGCGTTCTCCAGCCGAGCCATAGTGTCTTCAAGCAGGTCGGACAGTACGCGCTTTACGTCAGCGTCAGTCGAGATGGGCTCGAAGAAGACCCGATCGACCACAACAGGCGGCGTTGGACGATGCGGGGTGATACGTGTGTCTTCATCACCCAAGATACGCGCCAACCGCGCAGGAAATCCGGCCCCGAAACGGGCCGCCAAGGGCGCTCGCGGGCGGTCATCCAAGTCGCCCAAATTTTTCAGGCCCGCCCGACGTAAAGCTAGCTCATCGCGTTCATCAAGTTCCAAAGCGGAGACAGTCAGACGACGGACCATTGCGCGTTCGGTTGCGCAATCAAACACTTCATGCGGCTGTCCAAATCGACTGAGCGCACGCGCCGCCTGGGGTGTGGATGCGAAAGCGCAACGGCTCTGCAAACCTAATCCGCGCCCACGCAACTGGACGAGTTGAAACAGTTTCTTCTCGCCGCCGAACAGATGTGTGCAACCGGTCACATCCATCATCAAACCGTGCGGCGGATCTATTGTGATCATGGGCGAAAAACGATCGAAGTCCTCTAGAACCTGAGCAAGCCAAGCGTCGTCCGCTTCGGGCTGCGTCTCTGCGACCTTCAGCACAGGGAGGCGCGCACGCGCATCAGCCAGCGTCTGGCCGGGACGCAGCCCTTGGCGCGACGCCTCAGGGCCGACGCTGCTCAGCCGCAGAGTGCCTTTGACCTTCTCCACCAGCACAAGCGGCGCTTCAGGCGTGTCGGCGCAGGCTTTCAGTTGTAGCCTGTCGCTGGGAAGCCAAGGGAACCACACGGCCAGATAACGTCGCCGGCTCGACGAATGATCGTCCTTCACGATCCCACTCCATGAGAGAGGCTACGACTGCCGCGCTTCCTCGATGACGCAAAAGTTTGGCGGAAAAGGCCGGCCGACCTGGTGCCCCGCCTTCCAGAGGGGTCGAGGCTGCGGATTTTATCGACCATCGACTTTCCGCCGCGCTGGGCTGGGGTGCGGCCCCCGCACGCGCCAAAAAAAGCTGCTTGCCGCCATTACGAGCTGCCAGCGACAGCCGCCGGCTAGCCGTCAGGCTTAGTGCCCGGTCTTCTCCCCATGCGCTCAGCAGCACTACACCTATGCCGCGCGTGCGCAGGGCATCTTCACCCACACCCAAAAGGGTGCGGATGTCGCGAGCGCGAACCAACAAAACCTCATTGGGTGACAGGCCCATCTCATGCAGCCCCGCCCCATACGGGTGGCCGTTCTCGCCAGCGCCTCGATCATGAACGGCCCACAGGAAGCCCTGACCAGGCGTGATCGACAAAGCCATGCCCAAGCCGAAGCCGTTTACGGTCACGGCGTCCGCGGCATTCTCAGCGTAGAATTCGTGTGTTCCGGCAGGCGTCAGCACGGCCAGAACGCGTGCCATATCACCTCCGTTTAAGTCGCTATCAAACCTGCGCTTTATGAGAGGAGAAGAGTGGCGTGCGAGCGAAAAGCGTGAGACTAAATCTCGTTTGTTCATCATTTGTTCTATATGCGACTTCACACCCCCAACGAGTCAAGGTGAGAAAAGTAGCCCTCCAATTTTAGCTCAGCCGCTTCGTAGAGGGCTCCCATCTTGATCGGCCCGAACCGATAAGTTCTGGCGCGAAGTTGAGGCTTGGGCCTGAGGAGCGCTCACCCAGTTCGACGAAATTCGAGCAAAGGCCGAAAGTGTGAAAATCTATAGGCTTATCGGCCTTTCCCATTGCCCGCGCCGGTTCCAAGCGGAAACACCTTCCGGCCTATCCGGCCGGGCGTCAAAGCTAGAGATGCCTTGAGAAGGTGGTGCCGCTTAGGTGACTCGAACACCTGACCCCATCATTACGAATGATGTGCTCTACCGGCTGAGCTAAAGCGGCCCGGTTGCGACGGACGAAGCTGTCCGCGCGAGACGGGGTCTTTATACGGCCGGATCGCGCTTGCCAAGCGCGGTGTTCAAGATCGTGAGCAATGAGGTCTCGTCGGGCGATTTTGCCACAACGGGCGTCAGGCCCAGCGCGGCGAGCGGGGCCGCGGCGGCGGGAGAGATGCAGGCGAGGACCGCGTGCGCCAAGGCGTCGTGACCAAGCTTGGCGAGGGCTTTTCCGGCGCGGGGGGAGTGGATCAGAACGGCGTCGAACAGTGCGGGCGCTGCGACTGACGTTTCGATGGCGCGATAGACTGTCAGCGAATGGATCGACACGTTACGGGCGCCGGCGGCGGTGAGGGCGGCGGTGAAATCGTCGGCGGGGGTTTCCGCTTGAGGGACCAGGACGGCGGCGCTGGCGATGGCGCTGGCGATCAGGCGGGCGAGGTCGCGCAGGTCGCCGGAGGCGGAGCGGACATCGGCGAAGCCCGCATCATGGGCGGCCTGGGCGGTCGCATCGCCGACGGCGAAGACCGGACGGTCGCGGCGGGGCGTCAGAGCGGCGAAGGCGGCCACGCCGTTGATGCTGGTGAAGGCCAAGGCGGCGAACGACGCCAGATCGGGAACGGGAGGCGTCAGCGTTTCGAGGCTCAGCAGGGGCGCGACGATCGGCTCGAACCCCATGTCGCGCAGGCGGGCGGCGGTGCGTGCGGCGCCCGGTTCGGCGCGGGTGATCCAGACTCGTGTCGGCGGAACGTTCATCCGTCCAGGGTCGCGGGATCGACTTCCTGATCACCGGCCGAGGCGTGGACCTCTCCGCCCAGGCGTTGGCCCAGGGCGCGCGCGTCGGCTTCGGTCGGTTGGAAAAGATCGCCGACGCGCCGCCAGCGGGCGGACCCATCCGGGCTGAGCATCTCGGTGGTCAGGTGCAGGGTGTCGTGTTCGATGCGGGCAAAGGCGCCGACGGCGGTGCGGCACGACCCCTCCAGCGCCGTCATGGCGCCGCGCTCGGCGGCGATGCACAGGGCGGTCTCGGGATGGTTCAGGGCGGCGACCCATTGGGCGTTTAGGGGCGCGTCGATGTCGGCGGCGCGGGTCTGGATGGCCAGGGCGCCCTGGCCCGGCGCGGGCAGGAAGGCGTCCAGAGACAGCTTCTCGCGGATATGGTCGGTGACGCCCAGACGCGTCATGCCCGAGACGGCTAGAAGGATCGCGTCGAAGTCGCCCTCGGCCGCGCGGCGCAGGCGGGTGTCGATGTTTCCGCGCAGCATCTCGACCTTCAGGTCCGGCCGCAGGGCCAGCGCCTGGGCTTGACGACGCAAGCTGGCGGTGCCCAGGCGCGCGCCGAAGGGCAGGGCGTCGAAACTGTCGAAGTCGCGGCTGATGAAGGCGTCGCGGGCGTCCTCGCGTTCGGGGACGGCGGCGATGCACAGTCCGTCGGGCTGTTCGGCAGGGACGTCCTTCATCGAATGGATGGCGATGTCGATCCGGCCGGCCAGCAGGGCCTCCTCGATCTCCTTGGTGAACAGGGCCTTGCCGCCGACTTCCAGCAGGCGGCGATCCTGGATGCGGTCGCCGGTGGTGACGATTTCGACCAGAGGAACGGCGGCCTCGATCTCGGCCTCGGGCACGTTCAGGGCGCGGCCGATGGCGCGCTGCATCATGCCGGATTGGGCGAGCGCCAGCTTGGAGCGCCGGGTGCCGATGCGGAGAGGAAAGGTCATGAGCGTTGCGCACCGGTCGCCGGGTCGCTACCTCGACCCGATGGAGATGTCCGCCGACTATAGCAGCGGCGCCAAGTCAGCAACTGGACGGGATGTCCTCCCTCGTCCCGGTCCGCTGACGGTGCTGGGCCTGGAGACCAGTTGTGACGAAACCGCCGCCTCGGTCGTGCGCCTGACCGGCGGGCGGGCGGAGGTGCTGTCCTCGGTCGTTCACAGCCAGATCGACGATCACGCGGCCTATGGCGGCGTGGTGCCCGAGATCGCGGCACGCAGCCATGTCGAAATGATCGCCGAGGTCACGCGACGCGCGATGGCCGAGGCCGATATGGGCTATGACGGGCTGGACGGGATCGCGGCGACGGCCGGGCCGGGTCTGGTCGGCGGGGTCATGGTGGGCCTCAGCTTTGGCAAGGCGGCGGCGCTCGCGCGCGGCCTGCCGCTGGTGGCGGTCAACCATCTTGAGGGGCATGCGGTGTCGGCCCGGCTGGGGGCGGAGGTGGCCTATCCCTTCCTGCTGCTGCTGGTGTCGGGCGGCCATTGCCAGCTTCTGGAGGTGCGCGGCGTCGGTGACATGAGCCGGATCGGCGCCACCATCGACGACGCGGCCGGCGAGGCCTTCGACAAGATCGCCAAGGCCTTGGGCCTGGGTTATCCGGGCGGACCGGCGTTGGAACGATTGGCCATGCAGGGCGACGGGTCGAAGATCGATCTGCCGCGCGCCCTCTTGGGCCGCAAGGATTGCGACTTTTCCTTCTCGGGCCTGAAGACGGCGGCCTTCCGTATCGCCCAGACCTGCCAGACCGAGCAGGACAGGGCGGATCTGGCCGACGCGGTGCAAAACGCCATCGCGCGCCAGCTGTCGGATCGGTCTGAGCGAGCCTTGGCGGCCTATGCGGAGACGCATGACCACCGTCTGTTCGTGGTGGCAGGCGGGGTCGCGGCCAACAAGACCATCCGCGCGACCTTGCAGGCGACGGCGGCGAAATACGGCTTCGACTTCCTGGCGCCGCCCATGGCCTATTGCACCGACAATGCGGCGATGATCGCCCTGGCGGGGGCGGAACGGCTGGCGCTGGGCCTGACCAGCGACATTGACGTCGTCGCCCGGCCGCGATGGCCGCTGGACGAAGCGCGCGCCCTGTCCGATCCTTCGCACAAGCCGGGCCGCAAGGGCGCCAAGGCGTGAACGATAAACAAGCCTCGGGAGGGCGCATGGAATTCCGCACGGCAGGGGTCATCGGCGCGGGCGCCTGGGGCACGGCTCTGGCGCAGGTGTGCGTTCGGGCCGGACTGGACACGACCTTGCAGGCGCGCGAGCAGAAGTTGGTCGAGACGCTGCGGGCGACGCGGGCCAACGACCTCTATCTGCCCGGCGTGCCGCTGGCCGACGAATTGAAATTCACCGCCGATCTGGCTGATCTGGGCGACTGCGACGTGATCCTGGCGGTGCCGCCGGCCCAGCATATGCGCGCCACGCTGACGGCGTTTGCGCCACACTATCGCGCCGGCGTGCCGGTGGTGCTGTGCTCCAAGGGCGTCGAGCGCGGCACGATGAAGCTGATGACCGAGGTGCTGGCCGAGACCCTGCCGGACGCCCCCGCCGCCGTCCTGTCCGGTCCCAGTTTCGCGGGCGAGGTGTCGCGCGGCCTGCCGACCGCAGTGACCCTGGCCTGCGCCGATCAGGGGCTGGGCGAGGCCTTGCTCAACACCCTGTCGGCGCCGGGCTTCCGGCCCTATCTGGCGACCGATCTGGTTGGCGCCGAGGCGGGCGGGGCGCTGAAGAACGTGCTGGCCATCGCCTGCGGCATCTCCGAGGGGCGTCAACTGGGTCGCAGCGCCCACGCCGCCCTGATCACGCGCGGCTTTGCGGAAATGACCCGCCTCGCCGTCGCCATGGGGGGGCAGGCGGAGACGGTGGCGGGCCTATGCGGCCTGGGCGACCTCGTCCTGACCTGCTCCAGCCCCCAGTCGCGCAACATGAGCCTGGGTCTGGCCCTGGGTCAGGGACAGACGGTCGAACAGGCCCTGGCCGGCAAACGGTCGGTGGCGGAAGGCTATGAAAGCGCGCCGGCGGTTCGCGAACTGGCCGCGCGTCTGGGCGTGGAAATCCCGATTTCGGAAGGGGTCGCCGCGCTGCTGGCCGGTGAGATTGATGTCGATGGTCTGATCGACGGCCTGCTGTCGCGCCCGCTGAAGGCCGAGCGTGTCTGAAGCGGCCGAGGCGCCGGCCGAGCGCAAACGGGTCTGGAAGACACCGCCCGGCGTGGCCCTGTGCGCCGAGGGCGACATCGCCGACCCCGGCTCGCGCGGCTTCGTGCTGCAGATCGGCGAGGCCTTCTTCCACGGCTTCGTGGTCAGGAAGGACGGTCAGGTCGCGGGCTGGGTCGATCGCTGCCCGCATGCGGGCTTTCCCATCGCCATGGAGATCGACCGCTATCTGACGCCAGACGGCGCGCTGATCCTGTGCGGCTGGCACGGGGCGGTGTTCGAGCCGCTGACCGGCGAATGCAAGGGCGGCCCCTGCGCGGGCGGGCGGCTGACGCCCTGGCCGGTGGCGGCCTCTGGTGGGATCGTCAGAACGGCCTGAGGCGCTTCAGCGCGCCAGTTTGCCCTTGGCCTTTCCGGCGCTGAACACGACGTCGGGATCTGGCTTCTTGATGTCGATGCTGGTGTGGCTCAGCACCGACAGGATGTAGCGGCCGATGTTCAGCCGCGCCGTCTTCTTGTCGTCGGTGGCGACGACGGTCCAGGGCGCATAGTCGCGGTCGGTCTCGTCCAGCATCCGGTCGCGGGCGTCGGAATAGGCGTCGAACCGCGCCTCGGCCTCGGCGTCCAGCGACGACAGCTTGAACTTCTTCAACGGATCCTCGCGGCGTTCCTTGAGCCGCTTGGCCTGCTCCTTGCGCGAGATATCCAGCCAGATCTTGATCAGGATGATCCCGTCGTCGGTCAGCATCCGCTCGAAGCGCGGGGCGTCGGTCATGAACTGGGCGTACTGCTCGGGCGTGCAATAGCCCATGACTGGCTCGACCCCGGCGCGGTTGTACCAGGACCGGTTGAAGATCACCGTCTCGCCCGCGGCCGGAAGGTGCGGGACATAGCGCTGGAAATACCACTGGCTAGTCTCGCGGTCGCTGGGTTTGGGCAGGGCGATGACGCGGGTCTGGCGCGGCGACATATGTTCGGTCAGGCGCTTGATCGCGCCGTCCTTGCCGGCGGTGTCGCGCCCCTCCAGCACGATGACCACGCGCGAGCCATGCTCGATGCTCCAGGCCTGGGTCTGGACGATGGCCAGCTGAATCTGCTCCAGCTCGGCGTCATAGGCGTCGGATTTCTTTCCCATAGCAAGAGAGTGGGCCGAGGGCCGGCAGAGAGCAAGGGCGAGGGAGCCGACTGCGAAGCTGGGCGTTAAGACGGCGGGCCCGTCCGGCCTGCGAGGGGCCGAATGAAGCGCGATCTGGCGGACATGTGGAATCTGGTGTGGGAGCTGGCGCTGCTGGTCTGCGCCGGCTTTGCGTTGTTGAACGCCTTCGCTCCGCCCCAGGACCTGCCTTGGAAGCCGCTGGATCTGGATCGTCCGCTGGGCCGCGCGACCACCGCAAAGGTCGCCGCCTTCGATGTGCCGACCGCCGCCACCCCTGAGGCTGTCGAGGGCGCGACCGAGGCCTGTATGCAGGCGCTGCGCAATGCGGGGGTTCAGGTCGAACGCGCGCCCGACCGCGACGACGGCGGCTTCTGCGTGGTGCGCGGGGCGGTGCGGATCACGGGCGGCGAGGTGACGCCGCTGGCCCCCGCCGATGTCGTCATGCAGTGCCCGCTGGCGGTCCGCTACGTCATCTGGGATCGACAGGTGCTGCGCCCGGCCTCGCGCGACATTCTGGGCTCGGCGCCCGCGCGGGTGGAGAACTACGGCACCTATTCATGCCGCCGCATCTACGGCTCGCAGGACGAGGCCGAGCGGCCCAGCGAGCATGCCAAAGCCAATGCGCTGGATGTCGCAGCGGTGACTTTGAAGGACGGTCGGACCGTCAGCGTTCTGAACGATTGGCGCGGCGACGGGCCGGCGGGCGAGCCGGGCGGCCGCTTCCTCCACGCCTTGCGCGACGGGGGCTGCCAGCTGTTCTCGACGGTGTTGACGCCGGACTACAACGCCGCCCACGCCAACCATCTGCACATCGACGGGGCCGCGCGGGGCCTCTGTCGTTAAGCCTGAATGCGTCCGGTGCGACTCGCTTTGCTGTTGACCGTCTGGAAAAGCCGGGTGACAACATCGCTGCAGTCCGGATTTCGCGTGGGGTCCAAACCCGCGTTTCGCTCCTTCGCCTGAACGAGCTGTCCAGATGGATTGTCGGGTCACCTCGAGGGGGATCCGCCTGGAAAAGCGCGTTTACGGAGACGCAGACATGGCGACCGGCACGGTCAAGTGGTTCAACCCCACCAAGGGCTACGGCTTCATCCAGCCCGATAGCGGCGGCTCCGACGTGTTCGTTCACGTCACCGCCGTTCAGAAGGCCGGACTTCAGGGCCTCGATGAGAACGCCAAGGTCGAATACGAGCTGGAAAACCAGCGCGGCAAGACCTCGGCGATTGACCTCAAGGTTCTTTAAGTCGATCCAGCCTTCAAGGCTTAGAGGCGGGCGCGGGAGTTTCTCCCGCGCCCGTTTTGTTTTTTCGGGCTACCGCGCCTCGCGCTACTTGAGCCCGTTTGATGCGTCCTGCGGCTTGGTCTCGGCGGCTTGGACGGTCTTGGTGCGTTGGGACCGCTGCGCTAGGACGATTGCGCCTAGCACCAGGGCGCCGCCCAGGGCCTGAACCGGCGTCAGGGTTTCTCCGAAGATCCACCAGCCCAGCAGGCCCGCGACGACCGGCTGGATCAGGATGGTCACGGCGGTGACCGAGGCCGGCAGCTTGCCCAGCGCCCAGGCCACGCCGCCTTGTCCGAAGACGTGCATCACGCCCATGCCCACGCAGGCGGCCCAGCCCGCCGGTCCGGCGGGGATGACGGCCTCGCCCAGCGCCAGGGCGACGATCAAAAGCAGGGGCGCGCCCAGCAGGGTCGCCCAGAAGGTCACCCGCATCGCCCCGGCCGTGCGCCGCGCCGCCTGTACCGCCAGAAAATAGCCCGAGTACCAGACCGCCACCGACAGGGAGAACAGGTCGCCCAGCATCGGATTGGTCCCTTGTCCGCCGTCTGCGCCCGCCGCCATGGCGAAGGCGCCGCCCATGGCCAGGGCCAGGGCCAGGATGAACAGCCGGTGCGGCCGCTCCTTTAGCACAAACCAGCCGAACAGGGTCACGACGACCGGCGTCAGGTTGCACAGCACCGTGGCGTTCGCGACCGAGGTCATGACGATGCCGTAGTGCCAGAAGCTGAGGTCCAAGGCGAAGAACAGGCCCGCCAGCAGCGCCCATTTCGACGGCGCGCCGACGCCGCCTGGCTCCCGCGCCGCCAGAATCGTCAGCAGGGGCAGGGCGAACAGGAACCGCCAGAACCCCGCCGCCGCCGGTCCCGTTTCGGTCAACCGCACCAGAATGGGCGCCAGGCCCAGCACGCTGGCCGCGATCAGCAGAACGATCAGCGCAAAGGCGCGCGAGGAGGGACGAAAGGCCATAGCGGACATGGCCCGGCTCTTACGGCGCCCTGCGACCTGACGCCACAGGCGCCGTCAGGCCGCGCCTTAAACGAGGGGGTCGATCCGCGACCGCAACGCGACGCTGAGGCCCGGCGCGCGGTCGCGATAGTCGATCGTCCCGTCCAGCTGACCGACCAGGCTCTTGATCATCATCGAGCCGAACCCCTTACCGGCCAGATGCCCGCCGGCGCCCTCGTCCTCCACCGTCATGCGGAAGAAGGCACCGTCTTCCTGGAAGGCGATCCGCAGCGGACCAGGCTTGCCGCCATAGGCGTATTTCTGGGCGTTGATGATCAGTTCCGTCAGGATCAGGCCGATGGTGATGGCGCGCCCTGGCTCGATGCAGACCGGGTCCAGATCGGTTTCGATGGCGGCGGCCCAGTCGGGCCCCATGCTGGAGCCCAGATCGCCGATCAGCTCGCCGATATAGCGGCTCATGTCGATGGTCGTGACCTGATCGCTCAGATACAGCCGGCTGTGGACCGCAGAGACGGCGCGTACGCGACGTCGCGCCTCGTTCAGCGCGGTCGCGGCCGAGCCGCCCGCCTGTTCTCGCGCCTGAAGGCCTAGGAAGCTGGACACCAGCGTCAGGCTGTTCTGAACCCGGTGGTTCACCTCGCGGATCAGATACTGCTGCTGCTCCAGCCGCAAGTCGCGCTCGGACAGGCGGTCCTGCAGCGATCGGTTTAGCCGTCGAATCTGATGGACCGCCGCGTAGTCGGCCAGTGCGTCCCTCAGCCGCGCGGCGGACTCGACGGCGGCAGGGCCCCAGCGGTGCGCGCGGCCCGAGACGGTGTCCGACCAGCTCTCGAACGAGGCGCGGGGCGTCAGAATGGCGTTGGGGCCAGTCTTCTCCGCCGTTGAGGGATTGCCGGCCCAGCGCACCGTTTCCAGCACCTCCGAGCGGAACCACAGCAGCGAGACCGGCTGATCCAGAGGCAGGGTCACCGCCAGCAGACCGCTGGCGTGCGTCTTCCAGGCCTCGGCGGCGGGCAGAACCGAGGCCAGGTTGTGCGACGAGACGGGGCGCAGGCCCGGCCGTCCCGCCGCCCAGGCGGCGATGGCGCGCACGCCGTCTTCGGGCGGCGTATGGCCAAAGGTCTGGATATCGCCGTCGCTGACGATGGCCAGACCGTCCGCGCTGGTCAGCTGCATCAGGGCGTCGGCCTTTTCGGCCAGCGCCTCTCGCATCGGCCGATCTGGCGACAGCCGCGAAAGCAGTTCGTCCTCCATCCGGCGCAGGCGCGTGCGCTCGCGATAGAGGTCGGCGTCGGTCTTGGACTTCAGCTGTCGCGCCAGATTACGCGCCAAGGCCGTGCAGCCCACGCGCAGCTCATAGGGCAGCAGCTTAGGTGAGGCGTTGTGGCAGGCCACCAGCCCCCACAGGGCGTCATCGACGATGATCGACACGGACGCCGAGGCCCGAACGTCCATGTTGCGCAGATACTGCAGGTGGATCGGGGACACGGAGCGCAGGCCGCTGTCGCTCATGTCCAGCGGCGCCTCGCCAGGCGCGATGGGGCGCAGAGGCTGGGGCGTATAGCGGCTGTCGGGAATGACCCGCACGGGGTTGCGCAGATAAAGGGCGCGCGCCTGCTGCGGGATGTCTGTGGCGGGGAAATGGTGGTTCAGGAAGGAGCCGGACCCATCGGCGCGGCTTTCGGCCACGACCTGACCCGCCTCGTCGTCCTGGAAGCGATAGATCATCACCCGGTCGAAACCGGTCAGGCGACGGAAGGCGTCCGCCGCCCGCTCGCACACCGTCTGGATCGTCACCGCCCGTTCCAGCGCGGCGCCGGCGGCGTCTAGGTTGGCGATCAGATCGACGCCGAGGCGGGCCTGCTGTGAGCTCTGCTCGACCTCGATGATCATCAGATCGTTGATCGTGCCGGAGGTCGTCCCCGGCGCACGATGCACCACGACGTCGTATTCCAGACGATTGGTCGCGCGCCAGCGACAGGCGAAGCCGGCCTCCTGATGCGCGGCCATGGCGCGTACTGCCCGGTCGGCGACATCGCCCAACACGTCGGCGACGGTGCGATCGATCCAGACCTTGCGGCCCGTCAACTCCTCGATCGCGCCCGCCCCCTGGCGGATGGTCAGGGATTGCAGATCCAGCACCAGCATGAAGCCGTGCGGTTGGATCGATTGAGGAATGTGGATCGGCTCGCGATCGCACTCGTTCAGCGCGGCGTCGGCCAGGTCGAGCGTCTCGGTCATGCCGCGGCCTCCTGCGGCTGGGGTTGCAAGGTGCGGTGGGCGAAGGCGAAACCGTCGATGCCGCCCTTCACCACCTGATCGATCGTGACGTGGCCGTTAACGCAGGCCCGGTCCAGCAAATCCATGAAGGCGCGCCAGCGTGCGCCGGTTTCTTCGCCATAGGGATCCAGAAAGCCGAGGCCGTCCAGATCGCGACCCTCGGCGGCCAGCCGGCGTCGAATGATCCGACCGCCCAGCATCGACCCTTCGGCCACATAGACCCAGCCTAGGGCTTCGCCGGCCGAGGCGGGCGCAGCCGGACGCGCGGGCGGAGAAATGCGCTGACCCAGTATCGTCAGGTCCTGGGCGATCCCGTTCGCACGTGATCGCGGTTCGAAGCCGGCGTCCACTTCGGCGTTCAACCGTGCCACAAGCGGATGGCTGAGCGGCTCCAGTCCGGCATGGAAGCGGTAAAAGGCCGCCACGGTCGCCGCCCGCGTGGCGGGGTCCGACAGACGCGGCTCGATCCGGGCCTGGACTTCCAGGGTTTCGTGGGCTGAGGCGGTGGCTTCCCGAAGAGCGAGAAGGGCAGGGGAAGCGATCATGGGGCTCAGATTAACACACTGTCTTGTCTTGTCGATTTGCACAGGCCAGAAGGCGCGGACCACCACGGAACGGCCCAGACCGCGTGGCGTTCACCAGCAACCTTCTCATCTCCCTTTGATCGGCAGATTTTCATGAAACTGCGCGTCCGCGCCGAACTCGTCTATCGTTTCGATCCGCCGACGGACGCCATCTACAAGATCCAGGTCGCACACTGGCCGGGTCAGGACATTCTGGAAGAAACCCTGACCTTCGACCCGGCCGTCGATTTCCATGAGGACGAGGACGTCGACTTCGGCGCCCGCACCCTGCGTTGCCACGTCGAGGGCGAGGTCAAGCTGACCTATGAGGCGGTGGTCGAGAACGGCGTGCTGAAGGGCCTGCCGCCCAGCGTATCCCAGCATGACTGGGGTGAGTTGCCCGCCGAGGTTCTGCCCTATCTCCAGCCCAGCCGCTATTGCCCGTCGGATCAGTTCGGCCGCTTCGTGACGCGCGAGTTTGGCGACACGGCGGGCGGCGCGCGGGTGCTGGCGATCCTGAACTGGATCACCGAGAACGTCGATTACGAGCATGGCGTCTCGGACACCGAAACCACGGCGGCGCGCACCTTCATCGACCGGGCCGGCGTGTGCCGCGACTTCACCCATCTGGGCATGACGCTGTGCCGGGCCTCGGGCATTCCTGCGCGCGCGGTCAGCGCCTTCGCTCACCAACTCAGCCCGCCCGACTTCCACGCCATCTTCGAGGTCTGGCTGGATAACGGCTGGTGGCTGGTCGATCCGACGGGCCTGGCGCCGGTCGAAGGCCTGGTGCGGATCGCCTGCGGGCGCGATGCGGCGGACATCGCCTTCCTGACGACGCAGGAGCGCTGTCAGATGGTGCGCCAGTCGGTGACGGTGGCCGAGGCCTGACCGGCCGCTACTTCGGCTTCTGCGCCGCCTTGTAGGCCTGAAGTTCGTCGATCACGTCCATCTGGCGCAGCACCTTGTTCTGCGGATCGATCAGCACGGGGGCGCCGGCCGGAACCGCGATCTGGCCCCGACCGCCGGTCATGGCCACGATCTGAACGCGCCCGTCGATCTCGACCTCCAGCGGCATGGGGAAGGCCCCGCCGTCGCCCGTCGTCCACTCCAGCTTCAGCACACCGCCGTCGCGGGTCTGGGTCAGCACCGGCAGGGCGGCGTTGTAGAGATAGCTGCGGAAGAACCAGCCGTAGTCCTGGCCCGTGACGTCGTTGATGATCGCGAGGAAGTCGCCGGTGGATCGGTACAACGGCGCGAAATTGCCCGGCCGGGGGTCGGGTCGGCCATAGACCAGACGCGTGACCGCCTGATGGAAGGCGGTGTCGCCGATCAGCATCCGCAGCGAATGGCTGATCAGCGAGCCCTTGTTGTAGATGTCGAGACCCGGCCCGACGTCGCCTTTGTAGACCTCGTCTTCGGTCTTGGGCGTGCCTGAAACGACAGGATATTTGTTGATCAAACCCTCGCGCTGATTGGCCAGTTCGCGCTGCATATAACGGTCGCCCAGCAGCCAGCGGGCATAGAGCGGCTGCATGTATGACCCCAACCCCTCGTGCAGCCACATGTCGTCGGCGTTCTGATTGGTCAGCTGGTTGCCGAACCATTCGTGGGCGAACTCGTGCTGCAACAGCCAGTCGTAGCCCCGCCCGTCGATCTTGTAGCCGTTGCCGTAGGCATTGATCGTCTGGTGCTCCATGCCCAGGTGCGGGGTCTCGACCACGCCCATTTTCTCGTCGCCGAAGGGGAAGGGGCCGACGGTGGCTTCGAAGAAGTCCAGCATCTTGGGGAACTGGGCGAACAGGCCCCGGACCTGTTCGGGCGTGTCCGATTTCAGATGCCAGTAGCGCATCGGGATCGTGTTGCCGAACCGGCTGGCGTAGTCGCCCGACAACTCTTCGTACGGCCCGACGTTCAGCGCGATGGCGTAGGTGTTGGGCGATTTCGCCGACCAGTTCCAGGTGGTCCAGCCGTCGCCGTGATCGACCTTGCCCAGGAAGCGGCCATTGGACGGCGCCGAGAGGGTCGACGGGACGGTGATGTGCAGATCGACGCGAGACGGTTCGCCGTGGGGGCTGTCGATGCAGGGCCAGAAGATGTCGCAGCCCTCGCCCTGAACCGCTGTGGCGATCCATGGCTCGCCCGACGGCGCGGTGGACCAGACGAAGCCGCCGTCCCACGGTGCACGGGGCGCCACGCGCGGCTGGCCGGCGTAGGCGACGCGCAGGGCTGCCGACCGGCCCGTGGCCAAGGTCTCGGGCAGCTGCACCGTTAGCCGGCCTTCGGGGTTGGACCAGCGATCGACAGCGACCTCGACCCCGTCGATCTGGACCGAGGAAATGGTCAGCAAGGTGTCCAGTTCGACGACCAGAGCGGTCAGGGGCGCCTTGGCGGTGAAGTCCAGCACGGCGACCGCGTCGATGGCCTTGTCGTCGGGCAGGACCTTGATCGACAAATCGGCCTTGTCGAACTGCATCGCCTGCTGTTCTGGCGTCAGCGGCTGATCGGTGGCCAGGGTGAAGGCGGTCGATTCGCGCGGCGTCGGCACCGGCTGGGCGACGGTGGCGCAGGCCGACAGCGTCAGGGCGCTGGCTGCGGCCAAAAGCAAAATCTTGATGCGCATGAAGCCGTCCCTCTCTGAGGCGACAGGCTAGCGTGAGCGGGCAATGGCGCAAAGAAAAAGGCCGGTGTTTCCACCGGCCTCTTCCAGAACTCTATGTCGCGGTCGCCGATCAGGCGGCGGCTTGTTCGGCCAGCTTGGCGCGAATCTGGCGCTTGATGCGCTGAGCGGCGATCGACAGCTGCTCGTCGCGGGCCTTGACGATGAAGACGTCCAGGCCGCCCTTGTAGTCCAGGGTGCGCAGCGCGGCGTTCGAGATGCGCAGGCTGAACGTCTGGCCCAGGGCTTCCGACGTGACCTTGACCGTCTTCAGCGACGGCAGGAAGCGGCGCTTGGTCTTGATGTTCGAGTGGCTCACGTTGTGGCCGACCATGGGGCCGATACCGGTGAGTTCGCAACGACGCGACATCGTCAGATCCTTAAGGTGCGGCGTCCAGCCCGAGCGTGGGAGAGGACGCATGAAACAGTTGCGCGCGGGAACCAGCCCGCGCGAGAGGGGGCCGTATAAGGGAAGAGGCGGTTCGGCGTCAAGCCGAGTCTGGACGCATCGTCCCCACGCCTCGTTCAGCCGTCATTCAAATGCCGCCCTGTATGGCCCATATGATGACGACCTCAAAAGAGACCCAAGCAGAACAGAAGGCTTCCATGTCCCGTCCGTCCTTGATCGATCGCCTGCGCAAGCGCGCGCTCGCCGTCCTGGCCCCGGTGATGGCCGGCGGCTTCATGCTGGCCTCGCCCGCCATCGCCCCGGCCCAGACTGCGGCTCAGTCCGAAGTCCTGCCCGGCTATTGGGAATACACTACCAGCGCGGTGGGCCAGCGCGACACCGAGCAGAAGTGCGTGCGGCCCAGCGAGATCAACCGATTCTTCGGCGGCCTGTCGACCAACAAGTGGCGCTGCACCTATCCGACCCGCGTGGTCGGCAACGGCAATGCCCGCTTCGAGGGAACCTGCCAGGACCGCAAGGGCCGTCGCATCGCTGTTCGCCTGAATGGGACCTACACGGAAACCAGCTTCAGCTTCCGTGGCGGCGCCCAGATCGTGCGCGGCACCCCCTATATCCCCGCCAGCATAACCGCGCGGCGCATCAGCGCCCAGTGCCCGGCCAACGCCGAATACTTCTGACCCCGGCTCTGCGACGCATCAAAAAAAGGCCCCGGATCGCTCCGGGGCCTTTTCTTTAGTCCGAGACTCGAAGCTTAGGCGGCTTCGGCGGTCGGGATCGGCTTTTTGGCGCTGAGCGACTTGGCGAGCAGCTCGACGGCGGCATCCTTGTCGATCTTGTTGGCGGCGGCGACTTCGCGCGCCATGCGGTCCAGGGCCGATTCATAGAGCTGGCGCTCCGAATAGGACTGTTCCGGCTGGGTGTCGGCGCGGTGCAGATCGCGAACCACTTCGGCGATGGAGATCAGGTCTCCCGAGTTGATCTTGGCTTCGTATTCCTGGGCGCGACGCGACCACATGGTGCGCTTGATGCGCGCGCGACCCTTCAGGGTGGTCAGTGCCTTGGTCACGACGTCGTCGGCGGCCAGCGAACGCAGACCGGCCGTGACGGCCTTCTTGGTCGGGACGCGCAGGGTCATCTTCTCGTGGTCGAAGGTCACGACATAGACCTCCAGCGACATGCCCGCGACTTCCTGGGTCTCGATCGCCGCCACCTTGCCGACGCCGTGCGCCGGATAGACGACCGCGTCGCCAACCTTGAACTCCAGACCAGTCTTGCTCGTCATAATCGTCCTTTCCCGGTCAGGGCCGGGCGAAACGAAGGCGCAGGAAACGCAAACAGAATCTCATCCGCCGGAACGCTCCGTCGGAGGGGATGATGTCAGGCGTCAAAAGCGGAAACGGATCACCAAACCTCTGGCCGATCCCGTCTAGGGCGGGATTCTGTCGCAAACACGGGCGGCGCGAAGATTTCGCGGACCGCCCGATCCAATGAAACAGAACCTATCACAAATCTGCGGAATTTCAAAACGTCCACAGGGCGGACGTGCAAATACGGCAAGGCTTGAGCGCCGCCAGTCCTTAAATCAGGAACCCTTGCCCGGCTTGGGGCTGAAGTATTTCTCGTATTTGCCGGTTTCGCGCTCGTACTGTTCGCGGTCGGCGGGGGGCGTGCCCTTGACGGTGATGTTGGGCCAGACCTTGGCGTATTCGGCATTGACCTGAAGCCATTTGCCGTCGGGCTCGTCCTCGGTGTCCGGCACGATGGCGTCGACCGGGCATTCCGGTTCGCACACGCCGCAGTCGATGCATTCGTCCGGCGCGATCACCAGGAAGTTCTCGCCCTCGTAGAAGCAGTCCACCGGACACACCTCGACGCAGTCCATGAACTTACATTTCACGCAGGCGTCGGTGACGATGTAGGTCATTGGGCGAAAAACGGGGCGCAAGCTGTGAGCGGGAGGCCTGCGACATGGCGGGCACGCAACCAACTGTCAACAGCGGGGCTTAAGGCGAGAGACGTTCGCAAGCCGGTTTGAGCCCGCTTGACAACAGTCGAGCTTAATCGCAACCGTATTGATTGCATATCCGCCGTCCCATCACAGGAACTCCCCCATGCGCACCCCCTTCATGAAATACGCCGTAGCCGGCGCAGTGGCGCTCAGCCTCGCCGCCGGCGGCGTGGTGGTGGCTCAGGCCGCCCTGACCAAGAACCCGTCCGAAGTCACCGCCGGGAACTACGATCTGGATTCCGGCCACGGCAAGATCACCTGGTCGGTCAATCACTTCGGCCTTTCGACCTATACGGGCCAGTTCGTGAACGTGAAGGCGGTGCTGAAGCTGGACCCGGCCAACCCGTCGGCCTCGACCCTGACCGCGACGATCCCGCTGACCGACGTGGCGCCCAACGACGACCGTCTGAAGGCCCACCTGCAGACCGCCGACTTCTTCGACACCGCCCAATATCCGACTGCGACCTTCGTCTCGCGCTCGGTCACGGTCGACGCCGATGACGCCAACGAAGCGACTGTGGTCGGCGATCTGACTTTGAAGGGCGTGACCAAGCCCGTCACCATCGAGGTCGAGTTCAACGGCGCCGGAACCGTCATGGGCGCATACAAGGCCGGCTTCGACGGCGAAGCGACCATCAAACGTTCGGACTTCGGCGTCAACTACGCCCTGCCGGCCGTGTCCGACGAAGTGAAGCTGCACATCGAAGGCGAGTTCGTCATTCAGAAGTAGGGCTATCGCGCTGCGCGCGACTTGAGCCCGTCAGGGTTCAATCGTTCTATAAAGGGCGCGGGCCTCTTCGGCAGGCCCGCGCCTTTCGCCCAGCCCTTCGACCTTCAAGCTGGTGACGCGTCCGTTCTGGGCGAAGGTCAGCAGGTCGTCGACGTGAACGCATCGGCTGGGCTTGTCGAGCCGCGTCTCGCGCCCCTGATGCGTCAGCCGCACCGCCCCCCGCTCCACCAGACCGGCCGCCAGGCTGCGCGTCTTCACGAACCGCGCGCGCCACAGCCAGATGTCGATGCGACAGGCGTTCTCGCTTTCCATCCCTTTCGTCATCCTCCGGCAAGCCGCTTGCGGCGCAGACCGGGGGACCCAGCGGCGCCGAAGGCGATGCAGCCGCCGCACGATGTCGGAAGCATATTGTCCGCGACAGGTTCGCGCTCACGCGCGCCGCTGGGTTCCCCGGTCTCCGCTTCGCTTCGCCGGAGAACGACGAAAGGATGGGGCATCACGAAGCAGTCTTCCTGCGCGGACGACGACGCTTGGGCCGCGCCTCCGTCAGGGCGGCGAGGGCAGCGAAGGGCGAGTCCTTGACGATCTTCGGCGCTGCGCCCGTCTTGTCGGGCAGGCGGGCGCGTTCGACCTTCAGGGCGGCGATGATCTGTTTGGCCTGATCGGCGCGCCAGCCCAGATCGGTCAGGGCCTCGTCGGACAGCCGGCCGTGATTGGCGGCCCGCAGCTCGGCCATCTTCTCCAGCGTCTCGACCGGCGCCAGCCACCGTCCCGCCAATCGCAATCCGTGCGCGGACAACAGCCGCGCCAAGGGCGGCTCCACGGGCGCGGGGATCAGATCGGGCGTCGCCGGGATCAACGGCGCGGCGACGAAGGCCTGGGCGAAATGGCGGGCGCGCGGCTTCTGAAGACCGGGCAGCCACACCGAATGCGCCCCTATGCGGATGGCGAAACTGCGCAGCGTACGGCGCTCGACCTGACTGAGCGCAGCCAGATCGCGCTCGACCTCGCGCCGGTCGATCACGCCGCCGGCCTCGATCAGGCGAAAGGCGATGCCGCGCGGAAGGCCCTTCAATGTCCCCGACTCGACCGCCTGACGCAGTCGTCGCAGATCGCGCAGCGCACGGCCTGCTTCCGCCGCCAACCACGCCTCGATCCGGCGCTGGGCGCGCTCGCGGGCGGGCGTCGGTCCCAGATCGCCAAGCAGGCGCACGGAGGGCGTAAACGGATCGACGCCCTGCGGCGTCGCGGCGATCTGCGCCGTCAGCACGCCGCGCCACAGCACCGCCCCGTCCGGCGTGATCGAGAAACCGTCGTCGGTCTCGGCCGCCAGACGCCCCAGCCGTCGATTGATCTCGGGCGTCACCGCACGCACAGCCGCCTGGCGCAGGGTGCGGTCTTCCAGGGCCGAAGAGCCCTTTTCCATCTGAAAGCGCACGCCTTCCAGTTGGCCGACGACCTGTCCCTCGACCGTGACCTCGCCGTCATCGGCGACGCCTGCAAAAGTGTCTTCGCGCACGTTCAGCGCCCGCATCAGGGCGGTGGTGCGGCGATCCACGAACCGGGCGGTCAACCGCTCGTGCAGCACGTCGGACAGCCGGTCCTCCAGCGCGCGGGTCTTGTCGCGCCAGCCTTGCGCGTCGTGAACCCAGTCCGGCCGGTTGGCGATGTAGGACAGGGTGCGCACCGCCGACAGCCGCGCCGACAGCTGGTCGATCTGACCGTCGTCACGATCCACGAAGGCGAAGCGCGGCGCCATCCAGTCGTCGGTCAGCCGGCCCCGTTTGCCGGTCAGGGCGTGGAAGACGTCCTTGGCCAACCGGGCGTGTTCATCCAGCGTCGTCTTCTGGAAGTCGGGCAACTGGCACGCCTCCCACAGACGCATGACCGCCCCGCGCGAACGGCCCACCCGCGCGATCTCTTCGTCCTTGATCAGACGACGCAGCAGGGTCTCGTCCAGCGCCTCCGCCGTCAGGCTCAGCCCCGATCGCTGGGGCGTCACCGTCAGCGAGCGCAGCAGATCGGGCAGGGTGTCGAAATCCAGCCGGGCGTTCCGCCACTCCGCCGCCTCGATCGGATCGAACCGATGCTCGACCACCTGTTCGACCAGATCGGGGTCCAGATCCTCGGCCTCGGCCGTGACGCCGAAGGTGCCGTCGCGCAGATGCCGGCCGGCCCGCCCGGCGATCTGGCCGATTTCATGGGCGTAAAGCCAGCGGGTGCGCCGCCCGTCGAACTTTCTCAGGCCCGCGAAGGCGACATGGTCCACGTCCATGTTCAGCCCCATGCCGATGGCGTCGGTGGCGACCAGGAAATCGACCTCGCCCGACTGATACAGGGCCACTTGGGCGTTGCGGGTGCGAGGAGACAGACTGCCCATCACCACCGCCGCGCCGCCGCGCTGACGCCGGATCAGTTCGGCGATGGCGTAGACCCGATCGGTCGAGAAGGCGACGATGGCGCTGCGGCGGGGCAGGCGAGTCAGCTTCTTGGAGCCCGCGTAGGACAGGGTGGACAACCGGTCGCGCGTTATGATCTCCACGTCCGGGACTAGGCGGCGGATCAGCGGCTCCATGGTTCCGGCGCCTAGGAACATCGTCTCGAACCGACCGCGCGCGTGCAGCAGCCGCTGGGTGAAGACGTGGCCGCGTTCGGGATCGGCGACCAACTGGATTTCGTCGATGGCCAGAAACTCGACCGATCGCTCCAGCGGCATGGCCTCGACGGTGCAGACGAAATAGTGCGGGCGCGGCGGGACGATCTTTTCCTCGCCGGTGATCAGGGCGACGGCCGCCGCGCCGCGCTGTTTGACGATCCGCTCATAGATCTCGCGGGCCAGCAGGCGCAGCGGCAGGCCGATCATGCCCGAGGCGTGACCCAGCATCCGCTCGACCGCCAGATGGGTCTTGCCGGTGTTGGTGGGCCCCAGGACCGCAGTCACGCGGGACGGGGCGAGGCCTGCGGACCGGTCGCTCATGTCGCGACTAAGGTGGCGACGAATCTCGTCCGGCTCAAGCGTCGCCGGCGCGCATTCCGATCCGGACCAGGGTGGACAGGTTCGCGGCCTGCATTTTCGTCATCACCTTCGCGCGAAAGATTTCGACCGTGCGCGGGCTGATCTCCAGCCGTTGGGCGATCTCCTTGTTGGAGCAGCCGTCGATCAGGGCGTCGAACACCTGACGCTCGCGCGGGGTCAGGGTGTCCAGTCGGGCCCTGGCGTCCTCGCGCGCGATCCGCTCGGCCTCAAGACTGGTCAGGGAGGCCAGGCAGCTGGAAACCGCGTCCAGCATTCGCTGCGGATCAAATGGCTTTTCGACGAAATCCACGACGCCCGCCTTCATCAACTGAACCGCCAGCGTCACCTCGCCATGACCCGTGATGACGATCACCGGCCAGGTGTCGCCGCGCAGGGTTTTCAGACGCCCGACCAGCTCAGAACCCTGAAGCCCCGGCATCCGCACATCGGTGATGACGCAGGCGCTGCGGTCTTCGGGCAGATTGGTCAGGAAGTCGTCTGCGCTGAGGAAACTGCGCGCCCGATACCCAGCCCCGCGCAGCATCAGCACCAAGGCGTCACGCATGGCGGGGTCGTCGTCGATGATGAAAACGGAGTGCGGGCTCATCAGATTTCGGACTCCGTGGGACGCGGCAAACGAAACGAAAAGGTCGCTCCACCCTCAGAATTCCGGCTAACGACCAGGGTCGCGCCGTGGCTTTCGACGATTGAACGCGTGACCGACAGCCCCAGACCCATGCCGCCGGCCTTAGTCGTCGCCATCGGATGAAAGATGCTGTCGATTCTGTCTTCGGGGATGCCGTCGCCATTGTCGCACACCGCGATCTCATAGCCGTCCGCGCCCAGCGTCCGGCCGGTCACCGTCACGCGCGCGCCCTCGCGTCCGATGACGGCGTCCACGGCGTTGCGCACAAGATTGGCCAGCGCTTGCTGAATCTGAATGCGGTCGGCCAGAACTTGATCGTCGTCTTCTTCCACATCCAGAGCGATCGTCGTGTCGGTGTCCTGTCCCGTCAGGGCGAAGACCGGCGCCAGGTCCAGGACGATCAGCGAGGCGCGCTCTTCGGTGAAGGACCGCGAACCTGTCGCGACCTGTTCGCGCATGCGCCGGATGATGTCGCCCGCGCGCAGCAACTGGGTCTTGGCCAGGTCGATGGTCCTGGCCGGCCCTTCCGCGACCGTCCCCAGCCGTGTCAGTTCGGCCTGGCCGGCATGCAGATAAACGGTGGCGGCGGTCAGCGGCTGGTTCAGTTCGTGGGCCAGGGTTGCGGCCATTTCGCCCATCGAGTTCAAACGCCAGACGCTGCTGAGCTTGTCGTTCAAATCGCGCTCGCCCTTGCGGATCGTCTCGGCCTGGCTTTGATCGCCCAGCGTCAGGACGATGTGTTCGGGGGCGATGTCATCCGGGAGCACGTTGGCGTGAAGCGTCAGCGGCGACCCGGGCGTCTCTATATTCCCGCTCGTCCAGGGGCCGGAGGACGGGCTCAGCACCTCGCCGCCCTGGCGAGCCTTCGCCAGGGCCGCGTCGTCGAAGCCGGGCAGCAGTGATGCGAAAGGCTGCGCCATCGCCGCCTCTCGATCCACACCCAGCAGATCGGCGGCGGCCGGGGTCACGCGGCGCGTGCGTCCTTCACGGTCCAGGGTCACGATCGGCGTCGTGGCCACGATGGTGTCCAGCAGCATCTCGCGCAGCGCCAGATCGCGCGTCAGGGCGCGGGCCTGTTCCAACGAGTCGATCAGCCGACGACAGACCTCGGCGATGACCCAAGCGATGACCGCAAAAAGCGCGGCGTTCGTTATGGCGTCCAGGGTGCTTTCACGCGGCACAAGCCACAGGTTGGCCCCGATGGCCAACAGGATCGCCAACACGACCGCCCCCCTTCGCGCCAGCAGAGCCGTAACAATCACCGCCGGGACCAGCGGCAGATAGTAGAAGTTTCCGATCGGTTCGAGTGCGCTGCGGATCAGTGTCGCAACAAGCACCGACAGACACGCAATCAACGCCCCGCTCCACCCTGTCTTGGACCGGAAGCTCATATCGCGATGCTAAATCGATACAGGCGAATGTATTTCACGAGGGCATGAATTCATGATCGTTGGCTGGTTGAACTATTACAGGAATGCCCAGGCCACGTTTTGGACAATTTTGTATAGGCGCATTTTCTATACGTGAACATACGTATTCGCGCGGTTGGGTTCAGGCCTGTGATCGAGAGCGCAGCGCTTAGGACCCTTTCGCAGGCGACGCCACATCCGCCGTCTCGTCTACGCAATCCTACATACGGCGCAGTTCAGATTTAATATTAATCATCGCCTCATCCTTGGGCTTCAGAATGCAGAAGCTTCGGGGATCGCCATGCGTAGCTCATCACATTTCTACGGGCCTTCGGCAGCCGCTGTATCGACGCCGCTGATGACCCAGAGGCTGGGCCTCGAAGCCGGGCGTCGCCGACCGCATGGCCGCACTGCCGCGATCGCCACCCATTCGTTCTGAGTAACCGATCCACCGGGGGATGCTGAGTTGAAGTTGATTGAAAATATGCCCGTCGGCCGCAAGCTGTTCGCGGCCTTTGGTCTCGTTCTGGCGGCGATCGCCGTCATGGGCGTCGTCGTCGTCACCAGCCTGCTTCAGTTAGAGAAGGCCGGCGAGGTTCGCACGGTGGAGAACCAGGCCAACCGCACCACGGCGACGGCCGAGTTCTACATGACGCGCCAGGAGAACGCCTTCCGCGGCTACCTCCTGTCTCAGGATCCCTACTATATCGAGCGCGTCGATGCGCACCGCGCCAAGTTTCTGGCGGCCATGGACGAGTTGCGCGGCGAACTGCCGGCCGATCGCGCCGCCCTGATCGACAAGGCGGTCGAGGCCAATGCGACCTGGTACAAGAACGTCGTCGAAGCCGGTTCCGCGATGGTGCGCGACGGTCGCGCGTCCCAGGCCGTGCAAATGGTCGGGCGCAACGGAACGGCCGACAACTACGTCGCACCGGTCGAAGACACGATCGACCAGATCAAGAGCGCCAACGAATTGGCGCGCAAGGCCTCGACCGAAGCTCAGGCCGCCGCCAGCCGCACCGCGCTGATCGCCACGATCGTGGGACTGATCTCGGCCTTGGTGATCGCCGTCATCGCCGGCTTCGTCGCGACGCGCTCCATCGTGCGCCCGATCTTCACGATGATCGGCTATATGCAAAAACTGATGGCCGGCGATACCGACATCAAGGTCGCCAGCGCCGAGCGCAAGGATGAGTTCGGCAAGATGGGTCAGGCCATCGTGGCCTTCCGCGACGCCGCGATCGAAAAGGTCCGCGTCGAACAGGAGGCGATCGCCAACCGGTCCATGAGCGAGCAGGAACGCGCTGAACGCGAGGCCGAGAAGGCGCGTGAGGCCGCCGAGGACGCCCAGGCCATCGGCGCCCTGGGCCAGGGTCTGTCCGCCATGTCGAACGGCGACCTGACCTACCGGATCGAGATCGACTTCAATCCCAAGTCGGCTCAGCTGAAGACCGACTTCAACGCCGCCATCTCCCAGCTGCAACAGGCCGTCTCGGTCGTGGTCAACAATGTCTCGGGCATTCGCTCGGGCGCGGGCGAAATCTCGCAGGCCGCCGACGACCTGTCGCGCCGCACCGAACAGCAGGCCGCCTCCCTGGAGGAAACGGCTGCGGCTCTGGATGAAATCACCGCGACGGTGAACAAGACCGCCTCGGGAGCCCGTCAAGCCTCCGACGTGGTTCAGGCCGCGCGCGGCGACGCTGAGAAGAGCGGCATCATCGTCCGCGACGCCGTCCAGGCCATGACCGCCATCGAAAGCTCGTCCACCCAGATCAACCAGATCATCGGCGTCATCGACGAGATCGCCTTCCAGACCAACCTTCTGGCCCTGAATGCGGGCGTCGAGGCCGCGCGCGCCGGCGAGGCCGGTCGCGGCTTTGCGGTCGTCGCCTCCGAAGTTCGCGCCCTGGCCCAGCGTTCGGCCGAAGCCGCCAAGGAGATCAAGACCCTGATCTCGGCCTCGACGGGTCAGGTCGGCTCGGGCGTCAAACTGGTCGGCGAGACCGGCGAGGCCCTGCAACGGATCGTGGACCGCGTCGCCGAGATCGACAGCCTGGTCACCGAAATCGCGGCCTCGGCCCAGGAACAGGCCGTCGGTCTGGCCCAGGTCAACACCGCCGTGAACCAGATGGACCAGGTCACTCAGCAGAACGCGGCCATGGTCGAGCAGTCGACCGCCGCCAGCCATTCGCTGGCCCAAGAGGCGGAGAGCCTGCAAGCCTCGGTGGCCCAGTTCCGCGTCGGCGCCTCGTCGCCGCGCGCCGCTGCGCCCGCGCCGGTTCGCACGCCTGCGCCCGTCGCCAAGCCCGCTGCTCGCTCCAGCCACATGGTCGCCGCGCTGAAGACCATCGGCCGTGGCGGCGCTGCGCCCAGGCCTCAAGTCACCGCCGCCGAAGACGGTTGGGAGGAATTCTGATGACCGAAACCGTGATCCTGTCCGACGTGCTGGACCTGAATGCGGCCGAGCCGCTGAAGGCTGAACTGCTGGCCCTGCGCGGTCATTCGGTGGTCCTGGACGCCTCTGCAGTTCAGCGTCTGGGCGGGCTGTGCCTGCAGATCCTGCTGTCGGCGCGAAAGACGTGGGCGGCAGACGGCGTCAACCTAAGTTTAGGGTCTGTGTCCCAATATTGGACGGAACAATGGGCGGCCTACGGCGCGCCGGACTTCAACACCGAGGGGGCGTTGGCATGACCAAGACCGTTCTGACGATCGACGATTCACGCACCATGCGCGACATGCTGCTGATGGCGCTGGAAGACGCGGGCTATACCGTGATCCAGGCAGTGGACGGCGTGGACGGTCTGGAGACCTTGGCGTCCAAGGGCGCCGACGTCATCATCACCGACATCAACATGCCGCGCATGGACGGCTTCGGCGTCATCGAGGGCGTCCGCGCCGATCCGAACCACCGCACGACCCCTGTGCTGGTGCTGACGACCGAGAGCGACGTCGAGAAGAAGGCGCGCGCCCGCGCCGCCGGCGCCACCGGCTGGATCGTCAAGCCGTTCGACCCCGCAAAGCTGGTGGACGCCGTCCGCCGCGTCGCCGCCTGATCGCCTGAAGCCCGCCGGACCCCGACCTAATGGACGCCTTCGAAGCCATCAAAGCCACCTTCTTCCAGGAATGCGACGAACTGCTCGCGGACCTGGAAGCCAAGCTGATGTTGCTTGAACAGGGTCAGACCGACCTGGAGACGATCAACGCCGTCTTCCGCGCCGTCCATTCGGTCAAGGGCGGGGCAGGGGCCTTTGGCCTGGAGGCCCTGGTTCGGTTCGCCCACGTCTTCGAGACCCTGATGGACGAACTGCGCGCGGGCCGTAAGCCGTGCGACGCCATCACCATCAAGACCCTGCTGCGCGCCTCCGACGTGCTGGCCGATCATATCCAGGCCGCCCAGGGTCTGATCCCGCCGGTGGACGAGGCGCGGTCCGCCGCCCTGGTCGCCGAAATGCAGGTCCTGACCCACGGCGGCGAGGCGCCGGTCGAGGTCGAGGAAGACGAAGATGACTTCGGCTTCACCCCCATGGCCTTCGACATGGCGCTGGACGAGCCTGCGCCCCTGCCCATCGCCGACCTGGGCGCCGACGCCCCGTCGGTCGGCTGGCGCATCGTGTTCAAGCCGATGGGCCGGATGTACGTCAACGCCAACGAGACCAGCCTGCTGCTGCGCGAACTGGGCCGCCTCGGCCCGGTCACGGTCGTCGTGGACGACAGCGAGACGCCGACGCTGGACGCGCTGTCGATCGAGGACGGCTGCCTGACCTGGACGGTCGATCTGGCCGCCGCCGTCGACGAGGCGGCCGTGCGCGAGGTCTTCGACTTTGTCGAAAGCGACTGCGATCTGACCATCACGCCCCTGGGCGCCGGCGGCGCAACCGACATCGTCGCGTTCGACGACGAACCGGCCGCCGTCCTGCCCGCCAGCGACGATCTGGACATCGCCGCCCTGCTGGCCAAGGCCGCTGGCGCCGCCGCCGAGCCGGCGGCCGAGGTCGTGCCCTTCGCTCCCCTGGAGTTGGAGCCCGCGCCGGCCCCGATCGCGGCTGCACCTGCCGTAGAGCCGGCGGCTGCCCCTGTCGCCGCACCCGTGGCGGCGACGCCCGCGCCGGCTTCCGCCCCTGTCGCGCCCGCGCCGGTGACGATCCGTGTCGATCTGGACCGCGTGGATCGCCTGATCAACGTCGTCGGCGAACTCGTCATCCAGCAGGCCATGCTGTCGCAGCGCGTCCTGGAAAGCGGCCTTGCCCGGTCGTCCGGCATCGCGCTGGGCCTCGAAGATCTGGAGCTGCTGACCCGCGAGATCCAGGACAGCGTCATGGCCATCCGCGCCCAGCCGGTGAAGTCGGTGTTCCAGCGTATGCCCCGTCTGGTCCGCGAAGTCGCCGACATGGTCTCCAAACAGGTTCGCCTGGTCACGGCCGGCGAGGACACCGAGGTCGACAAGACCGTGGTCGAACGCCTGGCTGAACCCATCACCCACATGCTGCGCAACGCCATCGACCACGGGCTGGAAACCCCGGATGAGCGCGTCGCCGCCGGCAAGTCGGCCGAGGGCACCGTGCGTCTCGCGGCCCTGCACCGCTCGGGTCGGATCGTCATCGAAATCTCCGACGACGGCCGCGGCATCAACCGCGAACGGGTCAAGAAGATCGCCGTCGACAAGGGTCTGATCGCCGCCGACGCGCCCCTGACCGACGAACAGATCGACAATCTGATCTTCGCGCCGGGCTTCTCCACCGCCGCCGTCGTGTCCGACATTTCGGGCCGGGGCGTGGGCATGGACGTGGTTAAACGCTCGATCCAGGCCTTGGGCGGACGCATCTCCATCAGCTCGGTTCCGGGCAAGGGCTCGACCTTTACCCTCAGCCTGCCGCTGACGCTGGCGGTGCTGGACGGCATGGTTGTTGCCGCCGCCGAACAGACGCTGATCGCGCCGCTGCCGGCCATCGTCGAGAGCCTGACTCCGCAGGCCGTCGATCTGCATTTCGTCGGCGGCGTGGATCCCGTCATCCGCTTCCGCGATCGGTTCCTGCCGCTGATCGACGTGGCTCTGATCATGGGCTTCCGCGAACAGCCGATGAACCCGACCGAAGGCGTCGCCGTGGTCGTCGAGACCGAAGGCGGCCAGCAGGCGGCCCTGCTGTTCGACGCCATCCAGGGCCAGCGCCAGGTGGTCATCAAGAGCCTGGAAACCAACTACCAGCAGGTCGAGGGCGTCGCCGCCGCCACCATCCTGGGCGACGGGCGCGTCGCCCTGATCCTGGATGTCGATGTGCTGGTCACCGACATGCGCCGCAAATCCGTCCGTCCCGACTTCAAGCTCGCGAGCTGAACCATGACCGAAGCCAAAGATCTCCAGCGTGAACTGATCGCCTTCCGCATCGGCAGTCAGGAATTTTGCGTCGACATCATGTCGGTGCGCGAAATCCGCGGCTGGACGCCGGCGACGCCTCTGCCCCGTTCGCCGGGATACATGAAGGGCGTCATCAACCTGCGCGGCACGGTCCTGCCGATCATCGATCTGGGCGCGCGCTTCGGCCTGACGACCTCGGAACCGACGGCGCGCCACGTCATCATGGTCGCCCATATCGGCGGCCGGATGGTCGGCCTGCTGGTCGACGCCGTGTCCGACATCCTGCAGATGAGCGAGGCCTCGGTCCAGCCGACGCCCGACGTCGCCAGCGATCAGGTCAAGACCTTCGTCAAGGGCATCTTCTCGATCGACGGCCGCATGATCAGCCTGATCGAACTGGATTACATCCTGCCGCAAGTCGAGGCCGAAGCCGCATGACCGCCGCCGCCGGCCGGGGATCCATCGTCGAGGGCGAGTTCGTCTTCACCGCCGATGATTTCCGCCATATCGCCCAGATGCTGCACGCCCACGCGGGCATCGCCCTGAACGAGGGCAAGGCCGCGCTCGTGTATTCGCGGCTGGCCAAGCGGTTGCGCACCCTGGGTCTGACCAGCTTCCGCGACTACTGCGCCCTGGTCGAGGGCGTGGACGGCGTGGACGAGCGTCAGAAGATGACGGCGGCCCTGACCACCAACGTCACCCGTTTCTATCGCGAGCCGCACCATTTCGACGACCTGCGCGACCGGGTCATGCCCGAACTGGCGGCGCGCGCCCGCGCCGGCGGCCGGGTCCGTCTGTGGTCGGCGGCCTGCTCGAACGGGCAGGAGCCCTATTCGATGGCCCTGACCGTGCTTCAGGCCCTGCCCGAAGCGGCCGAGCTGGATGTGCGAATCCTGGCCACCGACATCGATCCCAACATGGTCGCCCAAGGCCATGATGGCGTCTATTCCGAAGAGGCGCTGGAGCCCGCGCCCGTCACCCTGTGGCGTAAATATTTCGACCGCGCCGATCGTGGCCAGTGGGTCGCGGGCGCGCAGCTGAAGCGTCTGGTCAGCTTCAAGGAGCTGAACCTGATCGGCGACTGGCCGATGAAGGGCAAGTTCGACGTCATCTTCTGCCGCAACGTCGTCATCTACTTCGACGACGCGACCCAGGAGCGGGTGTGGAAGCGGTTCACTCCGCTGATGAACCCCGGCGCGACCCTCTACATCGGTCACTCCGAACGCGTCTCCGGCCCGGCGACCAGCCAGCTCCAGACCGCCGGCCTGACAACCTATCGCTTGGGGTCTGCATGAGCCCCGTCCGCGTCCTCGTCGTCGACGACAGCCTGACCATGCGCGGGCTGATCTCGGCCGCCCTGAAGTCGGACCCGGAGATTGAGGTCGTCGGCACCGCCGCCGATCCCATCGAGGCGCGCGCCGCAATCAAGGCCCTGAATCCCGATGTCCTCACCTTGGACGTCGAGATGCCCAATATGAACGGGCTGGAGTTCCTGGAAAAGATCATGCGGCTGCGGCCGATGCCGGTGGTCATGGTCTCGACCCTGACGGCGGCGGGTACGGACGTGACCCTGGCCGCGCTGGAAATCGGGGCCGTGGATGCGGTGGCCAAGCCGGCGGTCGCCAGCGTCGACGCCTTCCACGACCTGATCGGCAAGGTGAAGACAGCAGCCCGTTCGCGTGTCCGCGCCCGCGGCGACACGCCCGCCGCCGCCGAGGCGCCGCGCGCCTATCACGCCGACCCCAATCAGATTCTCGCCATCGGTTCGTCCACCGGCGGGGTCGAGGCCCTGCTGACGGTGCTCAGCGGCTTCCCGCTGGATTGCCCGGCGACTGTCATCACCCAGCATATGCCGGCGACCTTCACCGCCAGCTTCGCCGCCCGCCTGGACCGCGTCTGCGCCCCGACCGTGACTGAGGCGGTGGACGGCGCCCCGCTGAAGCCGGGCCACATCTATCTGGCCCCCGGCGGCGCAACCCATCTTGAGGTGTCCGGCGGCCTGACGCCCCGTTGCCGCCTGATCGCCAGCGATCCCGTCAACGGCCACCGTCCGTCAGTCGATGTGATGTTCGAATCCGTCGCCCGGCTGAAGCGTCCGATGACCGGCGTCATCCTGACCGGCATGGGCCGCGACGGCGCCAAGGGCTTGCTCGCCATGCGCCAGGCCGGCGGCCGCACCCTGGGTCAGGACGAGGCGACCTGCGTCGTCTACGGCATGCCCAAGGCCGCCCATGAAATCGGCGCCGTGGAGCGGCAGTTGCCGCTGCACCGCCTGTCCCCCGCCATTCTCGAACTGTGCGCCGATCCGGCCGCGCGGTCTGTCGCCTAATCGGGAGCGTAACCTATGCCCGCCGCCGCCTCACTTCACTGCCTGGTCGTCGATGATCAGATGACGATGCGCTCGCTTGTCCGCACCAGCTTGCAACAGCTCGGCGTGCGCGAGATCCGCGAGGCCGCCGACGGCGAAATCGCCTTGCGTGAGATCGTGTCCAAGCCCGCTCACCTGATCATCTCCGACTACAATATGCCGAACCTGGACGGTCTGGGCCTGCTGCGCGCCGTGCGCGCTCATCCCCCCACCTCCAAGACCGCCTTCATCATGCTGACGGGCCGCGCCGACCGCGAGCTGGTCCAGCGTGCGGTGCAGTTCGGCGTCAACAACTATCTGGTCAAGCCTTTCACCGTCGCCCAGCTGAAGGGCAAGCTGGAAGCAGTTTTCGGTCCCCTGACATGAGTTTCGCCGCCCTGAAGGACACGGTCGAAAAGCGCGTTCACGTCGGTCAGGGCGAGCATTTCATCACGTCCGATCCCAATGTCGTGCTCAGCACCATCCTGGGGTCCTGCGTCGCCATGTGCGTGCGCGATCCGCTGGCGGGCGTCGGCGGCATGAACCACTTCCTGCTGCCCGAAGGCTCGGGCGCGGGCACCGACGCGGGACGTCGCTACGGCGCCTATGCGATGGAGCTGCTGATCAACGACATGCTCAAGGCCGGCGCCCGTCGCGATCGGTTAGAGGCCAAGCTGTTCGGCGGCGGCCGCATGTTCGACAGCTTGCGCGATGTGGGGCGCAGCAACGCCGACTTCGCCGAGAAATTCCTGCGCGACGAAGGCATTCCCGTCGTCGGCGGCAGCCTGCGCGGCGACGGCGGTCGGCGCCTGCACTACTGGCCCGTCACCGGCCGCGCCCTGCAGCGCGCCGTCACCGACGTCGTCGCCCCCAAACCCGTGCCCGTCATGGCCCCGGTCGATACCGGCGCCCTGGAACTGTTCTGAGCATGAGCGCCCCTCCCGAACACGCCGATCTGCTGGCCGCCGTCGCCGACGAGCTGATGCTGGTGCGCGAAGGCATCGACGGGATCGAGGCCCTGGTCAGCGATCTGGTCCGCCGCGCCCCGCCCGAGGAACGTCCCAACGCCCTGACCCAGGCCCAGGCCCTGGACGCCCTGACCCAGCGTCTTGAGGCTCTGTCCGGCGTCCTGCGCATGCTGGGCGGCGGCGCCAGCCCGTCCGAGGCCGTCAGCCGCCTGTCGCTGGCCGACATGGCCGGCCGCCTTCGCCCCGCCGCCGGCGAACATCGCCCGCAATCGAACGCCGACGCTGGCGACCTGATGCTGTTCTGACGCCATGGCCAAGAGCGATCGGGTCAATCTGGCGCACACGACGGTCCTTCTGATCGACGACCAGCCGACGTCGCTGGATATGCTGGGGTCCATCGTCCAGGGCTTCGGCTGCAAGGAGCAGATCAAATGCGCCTCGGCCCAGGCGGCCGTCGAACTGCTGGCGCGCCGCTCGGTCGATCTGATCCTGATCGACTGCATCATGCCGGACATGGACGGCTATGACTTCGTGCGCTGGCTGCGGCGCGACGCCCCGACGCCGACCCGCTATGTGCCCGTCATCATGATCCTCGGCCACGCCTCACAGGCCAAGGTCCAGCAGGGCCGCGACTGCGGGGCCAGCTTCATCGTCGCCAAGCCCTTGTCGCCGTCCCTGCTGCTGAAGCGCATCATCTGGCTGGGCGGCGAGGACCGGGATTTCGTCGAGGCCGAACACTACATCGGGCCCGACCGCAGGGTGCGCAACTATGGGCCGCCCCCCGGCACCGACGGCCGCCGCTCTAGCGACCTGTCCGGCGATCTGGGCGAGGCGGTCGAGGAAAACATGGATCAGGACGACATCGACATGCTGATGAAGCCGATGAAGGTCAGCCTGTGACCGAGCCAGCCGCCGCGCCCAAGACGCCCACCGTCCGCCGCGTCCACACCTCGCTCCAGCGCCAGATGGCGCGGCCCGGCGGTCGTCTGATCGTCGAGGCCGAGTCGCGCGCCAACCAGGCGCTGGATGAACAGCGCGACCACGTCTTCACCCTGTTGACGGCCAATGTCGACGCCATCGAGGCCCTGTGCGCGACCCGTCCGTCGGACGCCCCGGCCCAGGTCTATGCCTTCGCCTCCGCCATGGTCGACATGGCCGGCTATCTGGACGTCCCGACCTTCTTCGAGGCCGCCTTCAGCCTGTGCGAGATCGCCGACCGGATGAAGAGCGCCGGCAGCTGGTCTTGGCCCTCGGTCGAGGTTCACGTCCGCGCGCTCCGCCTGACCCTGGCCGCCCAGGGCCAGACCAGCGCCGATTCCGACCGCCTCCTGGAGGGCCTGCGCGCCCTGACCGCTCACATTCCGCCCGTCGGTTAACGGCCGTTCCGTTCTCGCGGAACAAGGGCGAAACGAATCAGGACCGAATCGCTGACATCGCCCGTTTCGTCCTTTGTTCACCGCGATATCTGGTAGGTTAAGCAGCCTTAACCACAAACGCCCGACGCCGGAGTCGAACGACCGCCGCCCGACTTTTTCGCCGCCCCGACTTCCCCCCGCCGCCCCGACCCGCTACGGCGTCCTGCGTGGCCCCGTAGCTCAGCTGCATAGAGCAAGGCTTTCCTAAAGCCGAGGTCGCAGGTTGGAGTCCTGCCGGGGTCGCCATCGCGCTGTCGGGTGCAAGATAAGGCTGGCACGAATCCAACTTAAGACGCGAAAAACAAACTAAGGCAGGATCGAGCTGTCGCGGTAGAATGTCTGCCTATGACTCATGGCGGAAGTTCGCACCGTCCGCTCTACGACTGTACACTGCACTATCGCTTCAGCCTGAGTTCGGCTGAGTCTTCGCTTGGTCAGCCACACCGCACGGGCATATCGGCACTCGCGGCACACACCTTGATCCTGAGGACTATTGTCGGGCGGATCTCTGGGTTAGGAGTGCAGCGGGGGGGAGGAGGCAGTAGCGCACGCCGCACCAGCATGCCGTTCGTGGCTTTGGTCTCGTCTTGAAATCACTCAAGGCTGTCAGCGTCATCCTCACAACGCCAGGCACTGCGCATAGCCATCTCTTTACGTTCACCATCTCCCGAATGCCGCGTTTTGACGGAAACGCCGCCGCCGCGCATCGTGACCCATGGGGGAACTGAAATTGGCTCAAGGCGGTGGAAAATCGGAACGAGAGCGCGTTCGCTGGTTGGGGCATGAAATCTTGCCCCACGAGCAGGATGTTCGCGCTTGGCTTCGGCGATCGCTTGTGACCTCCAACGATGTCGATGATGTCATTCAGGAATCGTATTGCCGATTGGCCAACCTGAAGGCGGTCGAGCAGATCGAGAGTCCTCGCGCTTATTTCTTCCAGACCGCGCGGTCTGTCGTGCTTGAGCAGATGCGCCGCGCCCGCATTGTCCGGATCGACGCCGTGACGGAAATCGACGCCCTGCGCATCGAATGGGACGAACCGTCGCCAGAGCGTATCGCCGGGGGACGCAAGGAACTCGAACGCGTAATGAAGATCGTCGCCACATTGCCCGAACGCAGCCGACGCATCTTCGAGATGCGCCGCGTGCTGGGGCTGTCTCAAAAGGAGATCGCGCGCCAGTTGGGCGTGTCGGAGAACGTGGTCGAGAACGAAGCTGCGCGCGGGTTGAAAGCCGTCCTGGCAGGCTTGGCAAAGGCTGACGCTAATGTCGCCCCATCATCGACCGGGGAGCGGCGTGCATGAGCCGTGAAGCTTCCACAGAGATCGACGCGGCGGCGGCCAATTGGGCCGCTCGACTGGACGCAAACGTGATTAGCGCGTCCGACCAAGCGGCCTTGGACGACTGGCTGGCTGGCGACAGCCGTCGTGAGGGCGCTTTGTGGCGGGCGCGGGCGGTCATGGCCTTGATGGTCGAGCCCATGCCTCAGACCCAAACGCACCGGGCGCTGGCGAAGCCTGACCGCCGCGTGCTTCTCGGGGGGATGGGATTGGCGGCGGCTGTCGCGGCCGGGGTCGTTCTGACGCCGATCTTGTCGCGTCAGCGCTACCGGACCTTGGTGGGCGAGATTCGCCGCGTGCCCTTGGCCGACGGGTCGATGGCGGCGATAAACACCGACACGACATTGGACATCCGCTTTCAAAAGGCCGAACGCGCCGTGATCCTTGATCAGGGAGAGGCGTGGTTTCAGGTCGCAAAAGATCGAGCGCGGCCTTTCGTCGTGGCGGCGGGCGATGTCCGCGTCCAAGCGGTCGGCACTGCCTTCTCAGTTCGCCGCAAGTCCGGCGGGGCCGAAGTTCGCGTGACGGAAGGCGTCGTGGAGGTCTGGAGCGACAAGGGCGCTGGAAAAATGCGCCGCCGCGTCGCCGCCGGTGAACAGGTGTTCGTCAGCGACCAGGCCGGCGCGTCCAGCCCGGTGAAGCGTCCGCTGGAAATGGACCGAGCGCTGTCTTGGCGAGAAGGGCAGATTGTTCTGGATGGCGACACGATCGGCGCGGCGGCAGCTGAGTTCAACCGCTACAACAACCGCAAGATTGTGATCGTCGATCCGGATCTGGAAGGCCGTACCGTGGTCGGATGGTTCCGCACCAACGAACCGGAAAGCTTCGCCCAGGCTGTGGGCGTCGCCCATGACGCGAGCGTGAAGGTGGGCGCAGATGTCATCATGCTGGGTGGCGCCGGATAAATCTTTTTCGTCCGGCGACGGAAAGTCGATCGTCGAACATCGAGACTCTAGGAACCCTCGAAGAAGGGTCCGGGAACCAGGAAACAGAAAAAGGGAGGGCCGACGCATGGCCATGTCGCGAAACCAAGGCGCGAAGGCGTCGCTGATGATCGCCGTCAGCACGATGGCGCTGGCCGGCGCCGGCGCCGTTCAGGCTCAGGCCAGACAGTTCAATATCCCGGCGCAGCCTGCCTCGACCGGCGTGCCCGCCTTCGCACGCCAAGCGGATCTTCAAATCCTGGCGTCGACCGACGCGGTCGCAGGACAACGGACCGCCGCTGTGCAAGGCGTCTATTCGGTTGATCAGGGGCTGGGCCGGCTCCTGCAGGGCAGCAACCTGGTGGTGGCGTCCAACAACGGCCGGACGGCAGTGCTCGCCGGCGCGAGCGTCGCGCCCCAGACCGTCGCCCAGGGGAGCGAGATCGAAGACCAGGCGGATGAAGTTGAAACTATCGTGGTAACCGGTTTCCGTGCGTCGCTGGGCAGCGCGCTGACGGCCAAGCGGCGAGCCAACGGCGTGGTGGATGTGATCAAGGCCGAGGATATGGCCGATTTTCCCGACGCCAACCTTGCGGAGTCCATTCAGCGGGTGCCTGGCGTCTCCATTGCACGCGACGCCGGCGAAGGCCGTCAGATCACGGTGCGGGGCTTGGGGCCGCAGTTCACGCGCGTTCGCATCAACGGCGTAGAGGGTCAGAGCACCGCGTCGGGCACGGACAGCTCAGGCGGCGCCAACCGCAACCGAGCCTTCGACTTCAACGTCTTCGCGTCCGAGCTTTTCAACAGCATCACGGTCCGTAAGACCGCCTCGGCCGAAACGGAAGAGGGGTCGTTGGGCGCTACGGTCGATCTGCAGACCGGTCGTCCGTTCGACTACGCCGGCGCCAACCTCGTTGTGTCGGGCCAATACGGCTACAATGATCTGTCCCGGGAATGGGACCCGCGATTTGCGGCCCTCGCCAGCAATACCTGGATGGATGGGCGTCTCGGAGCCCTCGTCTCGGTGGCCTACACCAAGCGTCGGCTTCTGGAGGAAGGACATGGTTCCGGCGGCTGGCTCAACGGGACCGAGGCTGGGGGCTATAACCCCGCATCACCCTTTGCTGATGCGAGGCGGGCCGATGTCTATACGCCTCGTTTTCCGCGCTACGGACGCCTGACGCACGATCAGGAGCGCTTAGGCCTGACGGGATCGGTGCAGTTCCGGCCGCAGGAACAGACGCTGATCAATCTCGATTTGCTCTACTCCGACTTCAAAGCCACGCGTCAGGAAAACTGGCTGGAAGCCCTGTCCTTCGCGCGCAACGCGTCGCAGGGCGGCCGACCAGAAATCATCGTGCGCGACGGCGTCATCGATGCCAACGGCGACATGGTCTACGGCTTGTTCGATGACGTCGATGTGGAGACGGAAACTCGCTACGACGAACTCGACACCAAATATACGCAAGGGACACTGAGCCTCGAGCACGCGTTCAGCGACCGATTCAGGATCAAGGGCCTGGTGGGCTATTCCAAGTCTGATTTTGACAATCCGATCCAGACGACGGTCATTCTGAACCGTGAAAATTCGGACAACTACTCATACGACTATCGCGAAAACCGCAACGCGCCATTGATCCGGTTCGGCTATGACGTGACCGACCCGCTGGCCTACAACTTCGGGGCGGCGCGCTCGGAAATCCGCCTGCGCCCGCAGGGCGTCACCAACACGATCAAGACTGTGCAACTTGACGGCGGCTACGATCTGACGCCGTCGCTGACGCTTAAGGCCGGGGTGAACTACAAAGAATATGAGTTCGACTCCTGGGCTCTGGCGCGGGTCAACGAGGGCGTGGTGCCGCAACTGCCTGCTGGCGTGACCCTGGCCAGCCTGACCGAATTGGTCAGCGGGTTTGGTCGCAATCTTGGCGCACCGAACGGCACCGTCACCAACTGGATCGCGCCGAACCTCAACGCCTTTGCCGACCTGTTTAACATTTACAGCGGCACGGGGCTGTTCGAACTCAGCGGCGCCTCCAACGCCAATGCGCGTGGCAACATCCGCAATGTGACCGAGAAGGATTCGGCCGCCTATCTGCAGCTCGACTTTGACACCGAACTTGGAGGCGTTCCGGTACGCGGCGACATCGGTGTGCGCTACGTCAAGACGAAGCAGAGCTCGACCGGCTATCAACTGGTCGCAGGCGCGGCGCAGCAGACGACCGTCGATCGCGACTATGACGACGTTCTACCGGCGCTGAATCTGACGGCCGAAGTCACGCCGGACTTCCTGGTGCGGTTCGGCGCCGCCAAGGTCATGACCCGTCCAAACCTGGGCAGTGTGACGCCGGGCGGCAGCCTCAGCACGGTCGGCGTGTTCAGCGTCAGCTCGGGCAATCCGTATTTGGATCCCATCCGCGCCACGACCTACGATTTGTCGGCGGAATGGTATTTCGCGCCTGACGCCCTGCTGTCAGTCGGCCTGTTCTACAAGGACATCGAAAGCTACATTCAAACCTCTCGAACCTCCCAGCCTTTCAATCAATCCGGCTTGCCGCTGGAGTTGCTGAACGGCCTGGGTGTTTCGCCCAGCGACGTCTTCCTGTTCAGCCAGCCGGTGAACACCGAAGGCGGCCCGCTGAAGGGGATCGAGGTCAGCTATCAGCAGCCCTTCACCTTCCTGCCCGGACCGTTCGACAATCTCGGCGCCATCTTCAACGTCACGCTGGTGGACTCCAAGATCAGCTATATTTCCTCGCGATCGCCGACGGGCTTCGTTGAAAATGATCTTCTCGGCCTTTCGAAGACCGCCTACAACGCCACCCTCTATTACGAAGACGATCGGTTCAGCGCCCGCGTCTCGGCCGCCTATCGCGATCGCTATCTGACCGCGGTCCCTAGCGGCACCAGCACCAATGACATCGATGGCGTGCGTGACATCGTGACGGTGGACGCCTCGGCCTCCTATGCTTTGACAGACCGCATCAAGGTGACGTTTGAAGGTTTGAACCTGACCGACGCCTTCAATGAGCAGTACACCGACAGTCGCCGGGATAGCATCTACGTCTATTCGCACACCGGAAGGCAGTACAACTTCGGCGTCCGCTACACCTTCTAAAACACTCCCAACTCCTCCGGGAGACTGGGCGCTGGCCGACCTGTCGGCCGGCGCCTTCTTTTTCATTAGGGGCTCTCATGCGTCTGTCATTCTCGCGCCGTCAGGCGCTTGTCGCCGCAGCAGCTTTGCCGATGATGGCGCCGCCGTCTTCCTGGGCCGCTGTGGCGCCCTACGATGCTGTGCTGGGGACAAGCGACTCCGGTCGTCGGGTCGGCGCGCCTTCCTATCCCACCCTTTCCGCCGCCATCGCTGCCGCACCCGCAGACGGACGAAAGCCTTTTCGCATCTTGATCACGCGCGGCATCTGGACCGAGCAGGTCGTTGTCGACAAACCCTTCATTCATCTGATTGGCGAGGATCGCTCGGCCTCGGTGATCAATCATCTGGCGGCATCGGGATTGGCGGCGCCAGATGGGCGGATGTGGGGCACATTCCGCACCCCGACCCTGTTCGTTCGCGCGCCCGATTTTCGCGCCGAGAACCTGACGATCAATAATGCCTTCGACGGTCTGGCGGAAATGACCAAGCCGAACGGCCTGCACTCTCACAATGGCGCAGGGCCCCAAGCCGTGGCTCTGATGATGGACAAGGGGTCGGATCGCGCGGTCATCCGGAACTGCGATATTCTCAGCTATCAGGACACCTTGTTCCCCGATGCGGGCGCGACGCTGTTCGAAAAATGCCTGATCACTGGCAGCTATGACTTCATCTTCGGCGGCGGGCGCGCCTGGTTCGAACGTTGCGAAATCCGATCGCGACTCCGTCCCGCCGATCCGGTCGAAGGCTATATCGTCGCCCCAAGCACGCCGATCGAGCAAGACTACGGCTTTGTCTTCCACGATTGCCGTCTGACGAGGGACGCCGGTGTTCTGCGGGGTTCCGTCTTCTTGGGACGCCCCTGGCGACCGTCCAGCACCTTCCCTGATGGCCGGTACGGCGATCCGAAGTTTGTCGGCGCAGCGACCTTCCTCGACTGCTGGATGGACGACCATATCGCGCCGGCGGGCTGGACCGAGATGTGGTACACCGGCCGCGACGGCAATCCCCGCACAATGCTCCAGCCCGAGGACGCCCGCTTCGCCAGTTTCGGATCGCGCGGTCCCGGTCGCGCGGACTTTTCGCGTGGGAAGCGCCTGACGATCGAGCAGGCGAGGCGGATCGATAGAGGCGCCGTCATAGGGCGTTGGTAGCCCTTACGCAGGGTGCTCCAATCTTCTTGACAGTGCTGCTAGCCCAATGAGATCAGGCTCACCACCCCGGTGCATTTCGGGGCCCTTGGCGAGTGCGCTATTCAATCATTTTCATTATCGTCCATCTGAGCGGAGGAGTTCAGCGGGGCGCCGAGAGCTGGTTGGCGATGACGCCGATCAAGCTGTAATCCCCGAGCTAGTCGATCTGGATTTGAGCGTGTGAACCGCTCGCCGCCTTGAGCATGGCCCCTTCGCGCGCCTACATCGAAGCGCAACGCTTGGCAGGGTGCCCGAACAGACGCCCGATTTTGTGATTGGAGACGAAGGAGCAACAACTAACCCAGCCTGATCGATAGTAGCGCCGGTGGCCTTCTCGAACGTCCGCCAGCTTCAAGAAGCAAATGAACCGCGGCACCAATACATCAAGTGCGGCCGCAAGAGGCTCGGAGTTGATGTCCCGTTTTCGATGGTAGTCCCACGTCCGCTGTTGGCGCGTTGCGGCGGCGCGGTCAGATCGCGACCGCTATCCACGAGCGGCGGCTTATCTCTGCTCTGCTGCGCTGGCGGAGAAATCCGCCCCCGCGAGCTTCGAAACGCAGGTCAGGGTCGGTGGGGCTGTTGGGTTGTTGATGAAGTCGAAGGCCATCCGCCCGCCGCAGGCATTGAAGCTCGCGCCGTGGCTCAGACCCGGCATGAGGACAAAGAACGCCTTTGGCATATTCGCCAAAAGACGCCGCCCCCACTGAGGCGGGGTGGATGGGTCGAACTCGCCGGCCAGGATCAAGGTCGGCGTCTCGCTGACGACCGGCTCATTCGCAGAGGAGGCCGCGGCCGCAACATCCCAGGCTTCGCACATTTCAGGCGATGCGGCTCTTGGATCGATGCCTCCGAGGCCGTTTCTCGACGCGGTCTGCGTGCGAACCCGATCACTATTTTCGAACGGCATCTCTTCGCCGCACCACACGGACAGCCGCAGTCCCCAACTGAATGAGGCGGGATCCTGCGCCTCGCCGATCCAGCGTGCCAGTTCTTCGTAGCGTCCGCGCAGTGCATCTCCCACAGCGCGAGGGATCAGCGGAATGCGGCGAGGGTCCTGCAGAGCGGCCGCGACGCCCTGCACGACCTGGGCGCCACGAACTTCGATGGAAGGATGCGTCAGCCCGAACGGGAGGCGTTCGTTATCGGCGCGGGAGACCAGGGTGTCGAAATCGCCCCGCGGGTTGGGCCACTTGGCGGCGCAGGCCGGATCGACAGCGCAGCCATCGAAGACGGCGTTCAGGGCGCGCCAAGTGTTGGCGGTGGCCGTCTCGTCATAGCCGACTTCCGGCGGCAGCGCGGAATCAAGGACCATCGCCCTGACCGACGTCGGATGACGACGCGCGACGGTCAGGGCCAGACGGGTTCCGTAGGACAAGGCGTAGAGGTTGAGTTGCGGATAGCCGAGAGCGACGCGGAGATCTTCGATATCGTCAGCGGCTTCCGCCGAGGTGTAGCCGTTCAGGTCCGCACCGGCAGTGACGAGCCGCGATCGGCACGCCGTCGCGGCCGCAACCAGGCCGGCGTCCGCCGCTTCGGCCCTCAGCCGGCCGGCAGCGATCTCGCGCTTCGCTGCGATGATCTCCGCGCAGTCCAGGGCTGGCGTAGACAACCGAGCCCCCCGTGGCTCCAGGAGCACCTGATCGCGCTGATTGAGGAAGGGGTTGTTCCGTCCCGACCGTTGGCCTGTCAGTGCGCTGTTTCCTGGACCGCCGGTCAAGAACACGATGGGGTCTGCGACGGGTTGGGGCGACCGGCTGCGGAAGATCATCACTGGCAGCCGGATGAGCCGGCTGTCGGCGATGGCCCGGTTCTCGGGGACGCTGAGCGTTCCGCATTCTATCTTCTCATCTGGTGCGACCTCGACCGCGCAGCGTCCGGTCACAAAGGCGGATCGCGAAGGCCCCGCCTGACCGAGCGCCGTTCCAGGGATGGCCGCGATCAACGAAAGCCACAGTAAGGTTGTTTTGAACATGTCGATCCCCGTCTCGAGGCGACCGTCATGACTACTGCCGCTTAGCGCAACTTAATCATTGGTAACGGCCCAATCCGTCAGAGACAGCGGTTGCAGCTTAAACTCGTAGGGCCCGAGCGAATGTCTGCTTCTCGGGAAGGGAGTAATGTCCGCTGCTGGCGCATAGCGGCAGCCTTATAGGCAAAAGCTGGCGAGGCCGTCGCAAATCGGTTCCGTAGCTCGGGCCGTATCTCCCAGTCAGCGCGACCTCTTAGCGTAAGCGATTACGGGTTTTCGGTCCGTCTAGCCGGAGAGACCTTCCTTGTCCGAATGGGGCCACCTTGTTGTCTGCGTCATGCCCAATATCGGCGCGGCCAAGAAAGGTCAGGCCGCTGCGGTCCTCCGCTCGGCCGCGAGCGCTGCGGCCGGATGAAGAAGATGTAATCGGAATGAAGAAGATGTAACTTTGCGATGCAAAGTGGGCGGGATAGTCAGGCTTATCGACGGGCGCAAACAGACGCCCGCGCACTCTTTCAGGATCGCCGGGGCATGACCTCTTCCAAACTCGTTCTCATGCTGGGTGCGGCCGCCGTCGCCCTGCCCGGCGCCGCTCTGGCTCAATCCCAGAATTCGTCCCAGACCGCCTCGCAGACCCCGCCGCCGGCGACGACGAGCCAGCCGGCCGCTCAAACCCCGGCGACGACGGCCCAGACGCCCGCGCCGCGTACTCAGACGGCCGAACCGCCCCAGCAACAGCAGCCCGCCAGCGTCGGCGACGTGGTCGTCAACGCCCGCGCCAATGACGTGCGCACCTCGATCGACTCGGTCAGCTACAGCCTGGCCAACGATCTTCAGGCGACGACGGGCAGCCTGGCCGACGCGCTCCGCAACGTGCCGTCGGTGGACGTGGACCCGGAGGGCAATGTGTCGCTTCGCGGCGACGCCAATGTCACCATCCTGGTCGACGGCCGCCCGTCCGGCATCCTGACCGGTCCCGGTCGCGGCCAGGCCCTGATCCAGTTGCCGGCCAGCCAGTACGCCCGCATCGAGGTCATGACCAATCCGTCCGCCGCCTACAGCCCCGAGGGTTCGGGCGGGGTCATCAATCTGATCACCAAGCCCACGGCGCCCAAGCCGGGCACCCAGACGACCGGCTCGCTGCGCGTCAACGTCGGCGACAACGGTCGCTGGAACGCGGGCCTCAGCGGCTCGTACCAGAAGGATCGCCTGACCCTGTCCGGCGACGCCAGCTATCGCTCCGATCCGACCGAACTGACCTTCAACCGCGTCCGTGAACAGCTGGATCCGGTCACCGGCGCGGTGGTTTCGACCACGACCGTCGAACAGCCGGTCGAGTCCGAGCAGAACGGCGCCTTCGCCCGCTTCACCGCCGAATACAAGCTGGACGACAAGACCCAGCTGACCGGCGAACTGCGCGGCGTGGCCTTCGACGGCACCGGGTCGGGCGACGGCCTGTATGAAACCCGCAACGCCGCCGGCGCGGTGACCAGCGCCTATCGCCGGGTCGGCGATTCCGACTTCACCTTCAACAATTGGGGCGCCACGGCGCGCGTGCTGCGCCGCTTCGACGGCGACGGCCATGAGTGGTCCAACGAGCTGCGCTACGATTCCAACGCCAACGACACCACCAGCCAGACCCTGACCACCTTCCTGACCCCGGCGGGCGCGGCTCTGTACGAGCGGACCAGGACCGCGGTCGATCAGGTCACTTGGGGCTTCACCAGCGCCTATACCCGCCCGATGTCCGACGGCGGAAAGCTGCGCCTGGGCTATGAGCTGAACGCCCAGCGTCCCGAGCAGGACGCCGAGTTCCTGCGCGGTCCCTCGCAGGCGGCCTTGGCCCCGGTCCCGGCCCTGAACAACCGCTTCGAAGCCACCCAGACGGTGCATGCCCTCTACACCACCTATGAGCGGCCGCTGGGCGAGAAGCTGTCGGCCCAACTGGGTCTGCGGCTTGAGCAGGCGGACATCGAGATCAAGGATCTGACCGGCGGCGCCTCGGCGTCCCAGGACTATTTCCGCGCCTATCCGACCGCCCACGTCCAGTATCAGCTGACGCCCGAACAGACCCTGCGCGCCAGCTATTCGCGCCGCATCCAGCGGCCCCAGCCCAGCCAGCTGAACCCCTTCGTCGTCTATCAGGACCCGCTGAACGTCCGCTCGGGCAATCCGGATCTGGAGCCGCAGGAGACCGACAGCTTCGAGGCCATGTGGCAGATGCGAAAGGGCCAGAGCTTCTATCAGGCCACCGCCTATCTGCGGAACACCGACAAGGCGTTCACAGACGTGGCGTCCGACATCGGCGGCGGCGTCTTCCTGACCCGTCCGGAAAACCTGGGCTCGCGTCGCGACCTGGGGGTGGAGGCGACGGCGAACGGGCGACTGCATCCGACCCTGCGCTACAGCGCCAGCGTCAACGTCTTCCGTCAGGAGATCGACTCGGGCGCCGTCGTCGGCGGCGGCAACCGCGAGGCCACCCTGGCCAGCGGCCGTCTCAGCCTGAACTGGCAGCCGACTGCCAAGGACTTCGTCCAGGTCTCCAGCTTCTGGCAGGGCGACAGCCTGTTGGCCCAGGGCCGGCGCGAGGCCGGCGGCATGGTCAATCTGGGCTATCGCAGGAAGCTGAACGAGCAGCTGTCGTTCAACTTCACCGCGCGGGATATCTTCAACACCTTCAACACCACGACCATCTACGAGACGCCGCAGTTCCGCGAACGCTCGGAGCAGGACATTAAGCTGCGGGCCTTCTACATCGGCCTGACCTGGAACTTCGGCGGTCCGCGCCGCCAGCCGGAACAGTTCGACTTCTCGACCGGCCCGACCGGGGGCTGACGGCCAGACGGGGGACGTGGGCTTAGGTCCGCGTCTCCCAGGCCAGCCAGGCGGCGACCACGATCAGGCCGCCGGCCATCACCGCGCGCAGGGCGCGACCCTGCATCCGGGGCGCCAGCCGCGCCGCGCCCGCGCCGCCGATCACGATCAGGCTGTGCACCAGGACGGCGACCGCCAGATGCAGGCTCCCCAGCGTCAGGGCCTGGCTCAGCGGCGCGCCGTGGTCGGGCCGCATGAAGGTCGGCAGCAGGGCCACATAGAAGACCGCGGCCTTGGGGTTCAGCAGATTGCCCATCAGGCCGCGCACGAACAGGCCGCGCAGCGAGCGGCCGTCTGGCTTGGGCGCCGCCTCAATCGTCGGCGCGCGCCAGGCTTCCCACGCCAGCCACAGCAGAAACAGCACGCCCGCCCAACGCAGGCCCTGATACAGCGGCGGCCAGACGGAAAAGACCTCCGTCAGCCCATAGGCGGCCGCCAGCATCCACACCGCCAGCCCCAGGGTCACGCCCGCCACCGCCGCGAAACCGGCCAGCCGTCCCCGCGCCAGGGCGACCAGCGCCAGCCAACCCATGTTCGGCCCCGGCGTCAGCTCGATCAGCGCCACGGCGATCAGAAAGGGGCCGACGACGGCCAGATCGACGGGCCAGGCGGAATGGGCGATCACGAGGCGCTCCTGTTCGCCAGAGCCTAGGCGCGCGGCGGCGAAACGGACAGCCCCGAAAGCCGCCCAGCGGACCCCTTGTGTGACCCGATCGTCACACCCACCTCGATCTCAACGGCGCGCTGCTCAGCAGAGGGTGTGCTGAAATCCATCCGCCTCCCGAGGGGACTGAAACCATGAATCTCGAACTCTATTCCGACCGCGCCAAACAGGCCGTCCAGTCGGCCCAGTCGCTGGCCCTGGCCCGCCGGCACCAGCAGTTCGCGCCCGAGCATCTGCTCAAGGTGCTGCTGGAGGAACGCGACGGCCTGGCGCGCAATCTGATCACCGCCGCGGGCGGCGACGCCCGTCGCGCCGAAGCCGATGTCGAAACCGCGCTGAAAAAGCGCGCCCAGGTCTCGGGCGGCTCGGGCCAGCTCTATCTGGACGGCGACACCGCCCGCGTCTTCGCCGCCGCCGAGCACGCCTCGAAAAAGGCGGGCGACGCCTTCGTCACCACCGAACGCCTGCTGGCCGCGCTGGCCAAGGAGGGCGGGGTCGCCGCCGAGGTGCTGAAGGCTTCGGGCGTCACGGCCGACAAGCTGGAGGCCGCCATCGCCGAGGTGCGCAAGGGCAAGACCGCCGATTCCGCCGGCGCCGAGGACGGCTATGACGCCCTGAAACGCTACGCCCGCGACCTAACCCTGGCCGCCCGCGACGGCAAGATCGACCCGGTCATCGGCCGCGACGAAGAAATCCGCCGCACCATCCAGGTCCTGGCCCGCCGCACCAAGAACAACCCCGTCCTGATCGGCGAGCCCGGCGTCGGCAAGACCGCCATCGTCGAGGGCCTGGCCCTGCGCATCGTCAACGGGGACGTGCCGGAATCCTTGCGCGACAAGACCGTCATGGCGCTCGACATGGGCAGTCTGATCGCGGGCGCCAAATACCGCGGCGAGTTCGAGGAACGGCTGAAATCCGTCTTGTCCGAGGTCTCTGCGGCCGAGGGGGGCATCATCCTGTTCATTGACGAGATGCACACCCTGGTCGGCGCCGGCAAAGGCGACGGGGCCATGGACGCGTCCAACCTGCTGAAGCCCGCCTTGGCGCGCGGCGAGCTGCACTGCGTCGGCGCCACGACCCTGGATGAATACCGCAAACACGTCGAAAAGGACGCCGCGCTCGCCCGCCGCTTCCAGCCGGTCTTCGTCGCCGAACCAACGGTGGAGGACACCGTCTCTATCCTGCGCGGCCTGAAGGAGAAGTACGAGGTCCACCACGGCGTGCGCATTTCCGACAGCGCGATTGTGGCCGCAGCCACTTTGTCGAACCGCTACATCACCGACCGCTTCCTGCCGGACAAGGCCATCGACCTGATCGACGAGGCCGCCAGCCGCGTGCGCATGGCCGTGGACTCCAAGCCCGAGGCGCTGGACGAGATCGACCGCCGCCTGGTCCAGCTGAAGATCGAACGCGAGGCCTTGAAGAAGGAGACCGACCAGGCCTCCCAACACCGTCTGGAAAAGCTGGAGGACGAGATCGCCGATCTGGAGGGCCAGTCCGACGACCTGACCGCCCAGTGGAAGGCCGAAAAGGACAAGGTCGGGCAGGGCGCCCAACTGCGCGAAACCCTGGACCGCCTTCGCCTGGAACTCGCCAACGCCCAGCGCGCCGGCGACCTGGGCCGTGCGTCAGAGATCGCCTATGGCCAGATCCCCCAGATCGAAAAGCAACTTGAAGAAGCCGAGGCCAATGAGACCTCCGGCAAGGGCCCCCTGACCCCCGAGGTCGTCGACGCCGAACAGATCGCCGCCGTCGTCAGCCGCTGGACCGGCGTCCCCGTCGACAAGATGCTGGAGGGCGAACGCGAGAAACTGCTCCAGATGGAAACCGCGCTCGGCGGCCGCGTCGTCGGTCAGGACGAGGCGCTGGCCGCCGTGTCCGACGCCGTGCGCCGCGCCCGCGCCGGCCTGAACGACCCCAACCGACCGCTGGGCAGCTTCCTGTTCCTGGGCCCGACCGGCGTGGGCAAAACCGAACTGACCAAGGCGCTGGCCGACTTCCTGTTCGATGACGAGGCGGCCATCACCCGCCTGGATATGTCGGAATATATGGAGAAACACTCGGTCAGCCGCCTTATCGGCGCCCCTCCCGGCTATGTCGGCTATGACGAGGGCGGCGCCCTGACCGAGGCCGTGCGCCGTCGCCCCTATCAGGTCGTCCTGTTCGACGAGGTCGAAAAGGCCCACCCCGACGTCTTCAACGTCCTCCTGCAAGTGCTCGACGACGGCCGCCTGACGGACGGGCAGGGACGAACCATCGATTTCAGGAACACCCTGATCATCATGACCTCCAACCTGGGCAGCCAGTATCTGGCCGATCAGGGCGAGGGTGATGACGTCGAGGCCGTGCGCCCCTTCGTCATGGACGCCGTCCGCGCCCACTTCCGGCCCGAGTTCCTGAACCGGATCGACGAGATCATCCTGTTCCACCGCCTGGGACGCGACCAGATGGGCGGCATCGTCCGCATCCAGCTGTCACGCTTCGAGAAGCTGCTCGCCGACCGCCGCCTGACCCTGGACCTGGACGACAGCGCCCTGGCCTGGCTCGCCGCCCGCGGCTACGACCCCGCCTATGGCGCGCGACCCCTGAAACGCGTCATCCAGAAGGACCTGGTCGACCCGATCGCGCGCAAACTCCTGGCCGGCGAGATCGAGGACGGCGGCGTGATCGCCGTCACCGCCGGCGAGGGCGGGTTGGAGATCGGGAAGATGCGGGTGCATTAGCGCAAGGTCTCAGGCTGCCTTTGCAGCTTTTATTACGCGATCTGCGATTGATTCATGGAAGCCGTTACTTGTTAGGTCTTCTTTCTTTATTGCCTTCTTGTAGACGTCAATCAAAGCAAGAATCGCTAAGAATGCAGGCGATGCGCTCCATGAATCTCCATCATCATCATTGATCAAGCGTTCAAATATGCTTAAATTCGCAGATTTCAGAGCTATTTCTAGATCTGAAACAGATTTTAGGCCTAGCCGTTGAGAAATGCTTGAGAGATGGGAGATTGAATCCTCATCAGTTTCATCATCCGTAAAGTTATACGGATTTTCACCTTCTTCATAAATGTCAAAGCCTGCTTCTGTCGCATTATCGACGAGTAATTTCGTAACATCAGAAGCCGCAAGAAATTCCTTAACGCTGTATGCCGAGATTTTTATAGTTTTGTCACCTGAAGCGATGGAGTTCTTCGCTTGTAGCTGATTGTTGAGTCGCTCGTTCCTTATTTCCACAAATTGCTCATCTACAAGTTCAAATAGACCTGCCAATCTATTCAATTTTCGCTGAAGTGCTGACGGAACGTCGGAGTCTTGTTTGTAGTTTACAATATGAGAAACGGCTGACCACGCGTGCTGAACTACTGTTCTCACCTGTATTTCAACATTAAGATTTTTGAACTGCCGCCACTCCGGAAGTTCGTATCTCCGCTCACTGATTTGACATATTAAATGATAACTTAAATATCCAAAGCGGAAAGATTCCAGACTTTCCCTACTGTTGCTAAATTGCTCTTCTTTAACAACAAATTCAGTTCTCAGAATATCTATAACTTTTGCGATATCGTCGTGGAAATTACAGATCACTCGTACGCCGCAAAGGTCAGTCATATCAGAAAGGGGGGATTTGTAACGCTTCCCAGGTCGCGAAATTTTTTCAGAGAACGATTCAGTTGTCTTGGCGCGAGATTCTACAAGATGGAATCTTATTCCTTCAGATCGCAGAAGGCTTTCAATCAGATTTTGTAAACTCGCTGACAGAGCCACGTACTGAGGTCGAACCTCTTCGTAGCTTCTTATTTGTTCAGCTTTCCGAGAGGCTGCCATTCTAACCGGTCCGTGTTGCCATGCCAATTTGACGGCAGGGTTCGTTCATACGACAGCATTATCCAGCAAATCGACGGTTCGCTACCTCTGTTATTTGTTTGTGGGGTCCCTTAGGTTGCTAAGGAGCAGCGAGTGCAAGTGTCGTGTCACAGTCGGGCCGCTGTCGTCTTCAGTCGTTCTCTCCCGGCAAGAGGAAGTGCTCCGAAATAAATGATAAGAGCGGGGTGTCGAAGTCGGCGTAAGCCGTCGCAGTGCTCGGGCCGCAGCGGATCGCGGGCGGCGGACGACCCTCACCCTTTCGCGCAAGGCCGCTCGCTGCGCTCTCGGGCGCTCAAGCCCTCTCCCAATGGGAGAGGGAAGGCCAAAACTTGATCCTTCTCCCATTGGGAGAAGGTGGCCGCGAAGCGGTCGGATGAGGGTCGGGCGTCGAAGTCGGCGTGAGCCGTCGCAGCGGTCGGGCCGCAGCGGATGGCGGCCAGCGGACGACCCTCACCCTTTCGCCTTGCCGATCGCTGTGCTCTCGGAGGCTCAAGCCCTCTCCCAACGGGAGAGGGAGGTCACAGGCCCAGCGTTTTGGCGCGGTCGCGGATGGCGGCGTTGATACGGCCGGGGTCGGCCAGGGCTTCGGCGTTGGTGAAGCGGATGACGGTCCAGCCCAGCGCCTCGATCGCCTGCTGGCGATAGTGGTCGTTCAACACGACCTCGCGCGTTCATGCACTCCGCCGTCGATCTCGATAACCAGACGCAGCGGGACACAGGCGAAATCGACCACGAACCGTCCGACCGGGTGCTGGCGTCGCACCCTCCAGCCATCGACCGCGCCGCCACGCAGTCGCGACCAGATGCGGCCCTCGGCCAGGCCGCCACTCTGGCGAAGCCCGCGCGAGCGCGGCGTCAGGCGGCTGGTCGTCATGCGCGGCTCTCCTTCGGAAGGCCCATCCCACGACCGTCACCGCCTTTCGGCAAGCAAAACCCGCCAGCCCGCGCATCTGCGACGGATACCGCCAACGATTTCAACACCCTGCCAGCCGCCAGCGTCATCCTCCTGCCCATGCCCTCAAACCGTGCGATCCTGTCTCGGTTCGTCCGCAGGGGACGCGTCGCACGGTCGGGGAGGGGCAATTCAGACGAATTAGACGAATTAGACGGTGTTTTTGTTCGCCGACCGTCTGATCTCCGTCAGTCCTGCGGGATCGGATTGGTGCGTGGATCCGGGCCGTTGGTGACGACGCGGTCGCGTTCGCCCAGGTCCTTGATGATCTTGACGTCGGTGAAGCCGGCGGCCTCGAACAGCGCCTTGACCTGCGGGCCCTGGTCAAAGCCGATCTCGACGGCGAAGACGCCCAGCGGCTTCAGGATGCGTTTCACCTCGGGCGCCAGGTCGCGATAGGCCTGCAAGCCGTCCGGCCCGCCGTCCAGGGCCAGGTGCGGGTCGTGGTCGCGCACCTCCGGGTCCAGGGTCGCGATATGGTCGGTCGGGATATAGGGCGGGTTGGACAGCACCAGGTCGAAGCTGGCGTCGCCGAAACCCGCGGCCCATTCCGTGCGCAGGAAGGTCGCGCGGTCGTTCAGGTCCAGGTTGGCGGCGTTCTCCTTGGCCACCGCCAGGGCCTCGGACGAGATGTCGGTGCCGACCCCGCGCGCGGCCGGCCGCTCGGCCAGAAGCGCCAACAGGATCGCGCCCGAGCCGGTCCCCAGGTCGATGGCGTCGAAGGCCTCGGTCTTGCCGAAGGCCAGCATGGAGACGTCCATCAGGGTTTCGGTGTCGGGGCGGGGGCTGAGGACGTCGGGGGTGACGTTCAGCATGATCTTCCAGAAGCCCTTCTTGCCGACGATGCGCGAGACGGGCTCGCGCTTCAGCCGGCGCTCGACCATGGCTTCATAGGCGCTCAGTTGGTCGGCGGTGATGGGCCGATAGGGGTCGGTCAGGATGTCCATGCGGCTGGCGCCGGCGGCGGCCTCCAGCAGCAGGCGGGCGTCGATGGCGGGGCTGTCGATGCGGCCGGTCTTCAGCCGGGCCTGCGCCGCCTTCCAGGCGGTCAGCAGGGTCGGGGCGTCGGTGTCGGACTTGGGCGTGATGGGGTCGGTCATGGGCGTTGATTGGCCCGGCCCGGCGCCGATTTCAAGCGCGACGGGAGGAACGCGAGCCCAGCTTGACCGTTCGCGTCGGGATGACTGCGCGCCGCCCCTCCCGCCTCGCCCCGCTTCGCAACCTGTTCGTCCGGACGCCGGCGCGGGTCGAGCGCGGCCGGGTGTGGAAGTTCTTGGCCGCCGCCGCCGGGGGTCTGGCCGCCGGCGCCGGCGCCGCCCACCTGCTCTACAGCCAGGGACACAAGGTCGGGGTCGAGCTGCGCGCCCCTCGCCCCGAGCCCCTGCCGCCCAAGGTCCCGACGCCCGAGGACTATGAGGCCCAGGAGCCCGGTCGCGGCCGCATGGCCAAACGGCCGCGCCAGATCCCGCACAAGGGCTGGGTCGATATCGCCTGGCGCACGGCCGGCTCCTACTTCGGCGACCGGGTCGGGTTCGTGGCGGGCGGGGTGACCTTCTTCACCCTGCTGTCGTTGTTCCCGCTGCTAGCGACCTTCGTCACCCTCTACGGCCTGTTCGCCGATCCGCAGGACGCCTGGGGCCGGCTGCAGTTCCTCTACGCCCTGCTGCCCGACAGCATCGCGGTCTTCCTCGGCGGCGAGATGCAGCGGCTGGCCGAGAACTCCAATAGCCAGCTGACCTTCACCCTGGCCTGGACCCTGGCCCTGTCCCTGTGGACCGCCAACGGGGCGGTCAAGGTGCTGTTCTACGGCCTGAACGTCGCCTATCACGAGGTCGAGCGCCGCAACATCGTGCGCTACAACCTGATCTGCATGGTCTTCACCGTGGGCGCCATCCTGGCGGTCCTGCTGACCTCGGTGCTGGTCGTCGGCGTGCCGGTGGTGGTGCGGCTGTTCGGGCTGGAGGAAGAGTGGGGGCTGATCGCGCCGCTGCGCTGGCCGCTGCTGCTGGTCGGCTATGTCGCCGCCCTGACCGTCATCTACCGCTATGGCCCCTGCCGTCAGCGCGCGCGCTGGCGCTGGGTCACGCCCGGCGCGATCTTTGCGGCCCTGCTCAGCCTGACGGTGTCCTTCCTGTTCAGCTGGTATCTGTCCAACTTCGTGCGGACCGACAGCTACGGCCCGCTGGCGGCGATGATGGGTTTCCTGCTGTGGACCTGGCTGTCGGTGCAGGTGATCGTCATGGGCGCCGAGCTGAACGCCGAGATCGAGCACCAGACCGCCGTGGACACCACGACCGGCAAGCCCCAGCCGATCGGCGAGCGGGGCGCCAAGGTCGCCGACAGCATCGGCGCCCGACGCGGCAACCCCGCCGCCCTCGCCTTCACCCAGCGTCAGGCCGAACGGGTGGCCGACCGACTGCGCGGCCGCCAGAACCGCAAGGCCGCCGAGCGCGTCGCTACAGAATGAAACGGCTCAGATCGACGTCCTTCGTCAGGGCGTCCATCTTCTCGCGCACCGCGTCGCCGTCGAAGGTCACGGTCTGGCCCGAAAGTTCTGAGGCCTTGAAGCTGGTCTCCTCCAGCACCCGCTCCATCACGGTCTGAAGACGGCGCGCGCCGATGTTCTCGACCGCGCTGTTGGCCGCCACCGCCGCATCGGCCATCGCCTCGACCGCATCGTCGGTGAAGGTCAAGGTCACGTCTTCGGTCGCCAGCAGGGCCTGGTTCTGACGGATCAGATTGGCCTCCGGCTCGGTCAGGATGCGCTTGAAGTCGTCGCGCGTCAGGGCCTTCAGCTCGACCCGGATCGGCAGCCGCCCTTGCAGTTCGGGCAGCAGGTCAGAGGGCTTGGCGACGTGGAAGGCGCCCGAGGCGATGAACAGCACATGGTCGGTCTTCACCGGCCCGTATTTCGTCGAGACCGTGGTGCCCTCGATCAGAGGCAGCAGGTCGCGCTGCACCCCCTCACGCGACACGTCCGCGCCGGATGCGCCTTGCCGGGCCGCAACCTTGTCGATTTCGTCCAGGAAGACGATGCCCTCGTTCTCGGCCAGTTTCAGCGCCTCCTGCGTCAGGCTGTCCTGATCCAGCAGCTTGTCGCCCTCTTCGGCGATTAGCGGCGTCGTCGCATCGCGCACCGTCAGCTTGACGGTCTTGGTGCGCCCGCCGCCCATCTTGCCCAGCATCGCCGACAGGTTCAGCAGGCCGACATTGCCGCCGCCCGGAATGTCGAGGCCCTGGATCGGCGACGCGGTGTCCGCTAGCGAGAGCTCGATCTCCTTGTCGTCCAGTTCTCCGGCGCGCAGCTTCTTTCGGAAACTGTCACGCGTCGCCGGCCCCGCGCCGGGTCCGACCAGGGCGTCCAGGATCCGGTCCTCGGCGGCGGCCTCCGCCTTGGCCCGCACGTCGCCGCGCCGGCGCTCGCGCACCATGATCAGCGCGCTTTCGACCAAGTCCCGCACGATCTGATCCACGTCGCGGCCGACATAGCCCACCTCGGTGAACTTGGTCGCCTCGACCTTCAGGAAGGGCGAGCCCGCCAGCTTGGCCAGCCGCCGTGCGATCTCGGTCTTGCCGACGCCGGTGGGGCCGATCATCAGGATGTTCTTGGGCGTCACCTCGTCGCGCAGGTCCGCCGGCACGCGCTTCCTGCGCCAGCGATTGCGCAACGCCACGGCCACGGCGCGCTTGGCGTCGTTCTGGCCGACGATATAGCGATCCAGTTCGGAGACGATCTCGCGGGGGGTCAGTTCGGTCATGCGACGCAGATAGGAGAGGCCGAACCGTTGCGGGAGAGGGGCGGGGCGTCGCAGCGCGTGTTTTCCCGCTCGCACCGTCGTCTCTTATCACGCGTCTCCGGGCCAGGCCTGCAGCGAAGCCTCGGCGATCCCCAGCAAGGCAGGCCGTTCCATACCGTCTCGCGCCAGGACGGACATGCCTTGCATGACCGCCATGACCAGACCTGCCAGCGCGGCGCCATTCGTGGCGGGCGGCAGGCGGCCTGCCTGCATGTCCTGATCGATCTTCGCCTGAAGGCTGCACCGAACGCTGCGGCGGATGTCCGCCACGACCCGCTGCACATCGGCCGAGGCCGCCGAGCCGCTGGCGGTCGCGCTGGCCATCAAACAGCCACTGGGCGTGTCCTCGCCCGTATAGGCGCGGGCCGCGGCGGTCATCAGGCCGCGCGCCGCTTCCAGAGCGCTGGGCGCGGCGTCGATGCCGTCTGCCATCGCTCGAGGGTCGCCCGCGTATAGACGCACGGCCTCGAGGAACAACTGCTTCTTGTCGCCGAACGCGGCATAGAGGCTGGGCGCCGTGATCCCCATCGCCGCCGTCAGATCAGCGATGGACGTCGTCTCGTAGCCGTGACGCCAGAAGACGAGCATGGCCTGTCGAAGGGCGAAGTCGCGGTTAAAGGACAGCGGGCGACCGGGGCGACGCGAAGACAGGGTGGATTCCATAGTGGTCACTATAAAACATCTTGACCTGTGGCGCCAGCGCACTCACTGGTTCTGTAGTGATCGCTAGGAAAACAAGATGTCTCTGACCGAATTTCGCACCCTGGGCCGTTCCGGCCTGGTCGTCAGTCCGCTCGCACTTGGGACGATGACCTTTGGATCGGGCGAGTGGGGCGCCGATGAAGCCGAGGCGCGACGGGTGTTTCAGGCCTACCGCGAAGCGGGGGGCAACTTCGTGGACACCGCAGACATCTACGCCGGGGGCGAGAGCGAACGCCTGGTGGGACAGTTCATCAGGGAGGCCGGGGCCCGCGACGAGGTCGTGCTGTCCACCAAGTTCGCCTTCAACGGATCGGCCAGTCCGCTGACGACAGCCCAGGCCAGCCGGGGCAATCCCAACGCCGGCGGCGCCGGAGCCAAGAACATCCATCGCGCGCTGGATGCGTCATTGCAGCGCCTGGGGACCGACTATGTCGATCTGTACTGGATGCACATCTGGGACGGCGTGACCCCGGTCGAGGAGATCGTTCAGACCCTTGGCGACCTCGTTCGCGCGGGCAAGATTCGCTACTTCGCCCTGTCGGACATGCCGGCTTGGCTGGCCATGAAGGCGGCGACGTTGGCCGCAGAACGGCGGGCGCCGGCGCCGATCGCGATCCAGGTGGAGTATTCACTGGTCGCCCGCGACATCGAGGCCGAACACATCCCGGCCGCGCTTGAAGGCGGCATGGGCGTCATGCCCTGGAGCCCGCTGGCCGGCGGCTTCCTGACCGGCAAATACCGACGCGAGGACACGACGAACGCCGGACGCCTCAGTGGGGCCAATCCTTTTGGGCAGAGCAAGTTCGTCGATCGGAACTGGGACGTGCTGGACACGCTGAAGGCCGTCGCGAAGGAAACCGATCGATCGCCGGCGCAGGTCGCGCTGAGATGGGTCATGCAACGCCCTGGCGTGGCCTCCACCCTGATCGGCGTGCGCACTGCGGCCCAACTGGCGGGCAATATCGCCGCCGCCGCGTTCCAACTGAGCGACGAACAGATGTCGCGTCTGAACGCCGCCAGCGCCCCGCCGCCGGGCTTCACCCTTGGCCTGATGGCTCCGGCGATCCGCCGTATGGTCTTCGGCGGCAACGACGTGTCGGGCTGGCGCGAATAGTCGCCAGCAAAAAGGCGCCCTCCAGCCGGAGAGCGCCTTTGATGCATCAGCCGACGTCACCCGGATCAGGCGGCGTTGGCGGCCTTGTTCTTGGCCAGCTTGCCCTGATGGGCCTGCATGCCCTTGGCGATCAGGTCGGCGGCCTCGCCGGCGTCGCCCCAGCCCTCGACCTTGACCGACTTGCCCTTCTCCAGGTCCTTGTAGCGGGTGAAGAAGTGCTCGATCTGCTCGATCAGGATGGCGGGCAGCTGACGATAGCTGGCGATCTCGGTGTAGTAGGGGTTCAGCTTGTCGACCGGCACGGCCAGGATCTTTTCGTCGCCGCCGGCCTCGTCGGTCATCTTCAGCACGCCGATGGGGCGCGAACGGATCACGCAGCCCGGAACGACCGGCGTCGGGTTCAGCACAATCACGTCGCAAGGGTCGCCGTCGTCCGACAGGGTGTGCGGCACGAAGCCGTAGTTGCCCGGATAGTACATGGCGGTGTGCAGGAAGCGGTCGACGAACAGCGCGCCCGAGGCCTTGTCCATCTCGTATTTCACCGGCAGGCCGCCCTGCGGAATTTCGATGATGACGTTGATGTCCCAGGGAGCGTTCGGGCCGACGGGAATGGCGTCGAGGTTCATGGCGGGTCTTTGCTGCGACTGCGAAACTTTGAAAGGCGAAGGGTGATAGGCTCACCGGCCCGTCACGGCAAGGGCGACGTGTGGCGAACACGGGGCCGGCGGGCTTGCGTCTCGGCGCATCATCGCGGACATCTGGATCATGACCTGGACCGATTGGGCGGCGCTGGCCCTCTTCTTCATCTGCTGGCTCGGATACAGCCCTATCCTGGCCTTCATCAGCCGACGGGGCGGCTCGCTGAATCAGGATATGGAGCATGTCCGGGCGGCCTGGATGCAGTCCATGACCCATCGCGAGATGAAGCTGATCGACAGCCAGCTGATGGGCCATTCGATCAACTCCGCCTCCTTCTTCGCCTCCACCAACCTGCTGCTTATCGCGGCGGTCGCCGGCATCCTGTTCGGCGGCGAGAGCGCTCTCCAGGGGTTCGCCGCCGTCGGCGCCGAAAACGTGCCGATGAAGATTCTGGAGGCCAAACTGGCGCTGGTGCTGATCTGCCTGGCGCGCGGCTTTCTGGATTTCATCTGGGCGCTGCGCCAGATGAACTACGCCCTGGCGCTGATCGGCGCGGCGCCGGAGATTCACACCAAGACCGACCGCAAGGCCTTCAGCGAGGCGGCGGGCCAGCTTTTGAACCCGGCGCTCAGTTCCTTCAGTCAGGGTGTCCGCGGCTATTATTTCGCCCTGGCGGCGGCGGCCTGGCTGTTCGGGCCGCTGTGGCTGGCGCTGGGCGTCGCCTCGTCCTTCGGTCTGTTGATCTATCGCCAGGAGGCGTCACCCGCCGCCCGCGCCATTCGCAACGCACGGCGTTTGCTGGAGCCGTAAAGGCTTCTGTCAGGGTCTGACGATCAGTCGTACGACCTCGCCGGCGTGGAGGCGGTCGAAGCCGGTGTTGATGTCATCTAGGGGAATGACGCCGCTCATCAGGCGATCCACCGGCAGGCGGCCCTGGCGATACAGGGCGACGTAGCGGGGGATGTCGCGGCTGGGGACGCAGGTGCCGATGTAGGAGCCCTTCAGCGTGCGCTCTTCGCCGACCAGGGAGACGACATTGACGGCAAGGGCCGCATCGGGCGGCGGCAGGCCGGCGGTGACGGTGGTTCCGCCGCGCCGGGTCATCTTCCACGCCGCCTCCAGCGCCCGGACCGAACCGGCCATTTCGAAGGCGAAGTCGGCGCCGCCGTTCGTCAGGGCGCGAACCTGATCGACCGCATCGGGGTCGGCGGCGTTGACCGTATGGACAGGCCCCAGGGTGCGGGCCAAGGCGAGCTTGTCCTCGGACAGGTCGACGGCGACGACGGGGCTGGCGCCCGAGGCCAGGGCGCCCAGCACGCTGGCCAAGCCCACGCCGCCCAGGCCGATGACGACGACGCTCTGGCCCGCCTTGACGCCGGCGGTGTTCACTACGGCGCCGACGCCGGTCAGGACGGCGCAGCCGAACAGGGCCGCCTCTTCGAACGACAGGTCGGGATCGATCTTGACCAGGGAGCGGCGCGAGACGACGGCCCGCTCGGCGAAGGCGGAGCAGCCGAGGTGGTGGTTGACCGGATCGCCTTCGCGGAAGATGCGGCGAGCGCCGGACAACAGCTCGCCCCGGTCGTTGGCGGCGGCGCCCGGCTCGCACAGGGCGGGACGGCCGCCGGCGCACGGATTGCAATGACCGCACGACGGCATGAAGACCATGACGACGTGATCGCCGACGACGAGATCGGTCACGCCGTCCCCGAGCGCCTCGACCACGCCTGCCGCCTCGTGCCCCAGGGCCATGGGCAGGGGACGGGGGCGGTCGCCGTTGATGACCGAAAGGTCCGAGTGGCACAGGCCGGCGGCCTTGATCGCGACGAGCACCTCGCCGGGGCCGGGCGGGTCCAGCGTGACGGTCTGGACCAACAGAGGGCGGCTGTCGGCATAGGGGCGGGCGGCGCCCATGTCAGACAGGACGGCGGCGCGAGTCGTGAGGATCATGTGGTCAAGCCTTCGTCATCAACAACCTACCGATAGGCGCTTGACCTAACGTCGTCCAAGCTAGAGCGTCGGGATCGAGAGCGACGGTTCGCGTCGCCGAGGGAGACGACGATGCCGAAACGAGACGAGGGCGCGCTGGCGCAACGGGCGACCTACAAGGCCTTTCACATGGTCTCCACCCGGTGGGCCGACAACGATCAATACGGCCATATCAACAACGCCAAATTCTATGAGTTCGTCGACTCGGCGGTGAACGCCCATCTGCTGATCGCCAATGCGCTGACGGAATCGATCGGCCTGGTGGTGGATTCGGGCTGTCGCTATACCTCGTCGCTGAAGTTCCCCGATGTGATCGAGGTCGGGATCAAGGTCGATGCGATCGGCACCTCCAGCGTCACCTACGGCTTTGCGGTCTTCAAGCGCAGCGTCGATGTTCCCGCCGCCATCGGCCATTTCGTCCACGTCTATGTCGACGCCGAAACCCGCCGGCCCAAGCCGTTGCCGGCTCGGCTGAGAAGCGTGGTGGAGAACCTTCGCGCCGGGTGAGGACTTTCGCCCCTCGTCTGCAATGCAGCGCCTGTTTCCGTGATGCCAATGCCTTCCGACCCCGCCGATCTCGATGACGCCTTTTATCTGAGCCTTACGGAGGCGGATGCCGCAATGACCGGGGACGATCCGCGCGGAAGCCTGGAACTGGTCGTGTCCATGCGCATCGCCTTTGTCGCCCGGGCGTGGATCACGCGGGCCAATTCGCTGTTTCGCGGTCGAGGCTATACGGCGGCCCAGCGCGCGCACCTGTATGTCCTGGCGTCCAAGCCCAAGGGGATGACGCAGGCGGAGTTGGCGGCGATCCTTCGGATATCGGAAGCGTCGCTGTCGCGCCGCATCAAGCTGTCGATCGAAGAGGGGCTGGTGTCGCGCCATCCGTTTTGCGGCGACGGACGGGCCAACCTGATCCGGCTGGAGCCCAAGGGGCTGGAGGCGCTGAACGCCTCCGATCGCGTCGCGCGCGAGGATCGCACGCGACTGCTGACGGGCGTGACCGACGAGGAACTGGCCATCACCGCCAAGGTCCTGAAGCTGCTGACGGATCGTATCCCGCAGACGCCCGAACGGTCCGACCCCTGACGACATCGGACCGCCCTGAACGTCAGTCGCCCGCCCCTAGGCGTCAAGAATGACTTGGCCGTCTTCCTTGACGAAGGGCTTGGCGAGAGGGTCGGGCAGCAGGTCCAGAACCGTCTCGGACGGGCGGCACAGCTTGACGCCCAGGGGCGTGACGACGATGGGGCGGTTCATCAGGATCGGGTGCGCCGCGATGGCGTCCAGCAGCTGGTCGTCCGACAAGTCGCCGTCGTCCAGGCCGAGGTCGGCGTAGGGCGTGCCCTTTTCGCGCAGGATATCGCGCACCGATCCACCCATACGTTCGACCAGTTGGGCCACCAGCGCGCGGCTGGGCGGGGTCTTCAGATACTCGATCACATGCGGTTCGATCCCGACGTGGCGGATCAGGGCCAGGGTGTTGCGCGACGTGCCGCAGGCGGGGTTGTGATAGATGACGACGTCCATTGGGCCTCAGTCGCAGCAGGGGGCCAGTTCGGCCAGCAAGGGTTGGCAAAGCTCGGCGCGGCCCTGGCAGCAGTCCTTGAGCAGGAACAGCACGACCTCGCCCAGTCGATCCAGATCGGCCCGGTAGATGATCGACCGGCTGCGCCTCTGGGACGCAATCAGTCCGGCGCGCGACAGCACGCCCAGATGCGCCGACATCGTATTGGTCGGAACGGCGAGCCGGTCGGCGATCTCTCCGGCCGGCAGGCCGTCCGGCGCATGGCGGACCAGCAGCCGGAAGGCGTCCAGGCGCGTGGATTGCGCCAGGGCGGCGAGCGCGAGAATGGCCGGTTCGGATTCCATTGTTCCAAGATACTGGAAATATAGTTTCGTGCAAGCTAGAGAGGGCGGTGCGGTCGTCGGTCGGCCGGGATGGAGCCGCCCATGATCGTCGCCTTTCTGATCTTCGCGGTCACCATCACCCTGGTGATCTGGCAGCCGAAGGGCCTGCAGATCGGCTGGAGCGCGATGGGCGGTGCGGCGGCGGCGCTGTTGCTGGGCGTCGTCACCCTGGCCGACATCCCCGTGGTCTGGGACATCGTCTGGAACGCCACGGCGACCTTCGTCGCGATCATCATCATCAGCCTGTTGCTGGACGAGGCGGGCTTCTTCGAATGGGCGGCGCTGCATGTCGGGCGATGGGGCGGCGGCCATGGGCGCCGGCTGTTCGTCCTGTTCGTCCTGCTGGGCGCGGCGGTGTCGGCGGTCTTCGCCAACGACGGGGCGGCGCTGATCCTGACGCCCATCGTCATCGCCATGCTGGTGGCGCTCGGCTATGGCCCCAAGGCGACGCTGGCCTTCGGGATGGCGGCGGGCTTCATCGCCGACGCGGCCAGCCTGCCGCTGGTGGTGTCCAACCTGGTCAACATCGTCTCGGCCGACTTCTTCGACATCGGCTTCGACCGCTATGCGGCGGTCATGGCGCCGGTGAACCTGGCGAGCATCGCCGCGACGCTGATGGTCCTGTTCGTGGTGTTCGGGCGCGATATTCCCAAGGCCTATGACGTGGAGCGGTTAGCCGCGCCGTCCAGCGCGATCAAGGACCGGGCGACCTTCCTGTGGGGCTGGATCATACTGGCGTTTCTGCTGATCGGCTTCTTCGTTCTTGAGCCGCGAGGGGTGCCGGTGTCCGCCGTCGCCGCGACGGGGGCGGTCGTCCTGCTCTTCGTGGCGGGGCGCGGCACGGTCATCAGCACGACGAAGGTGCTGCGCGAAGCGCCGTGGCAGGTCGTGATTTTCTCTCTAGGGATGTATCTGGTCGTCTATGGGCTGGGCAACGCCGGCCTGACACGCCAGATCGCGGGCCTGCTGGACGGATTCTCGCAAGGCGGGGTCTGGGGCGCGGCCTTCGGAACCGGGTTCCTGACGGCTTTCCTGTCGGCCATCGCCAACAATATGCCGACAGTTCTGATCGGCGCCCTGTCGATCGACGCCTCGGGCGCGACGGGCGCGGCGAGGGAGGCGATGATCTACGCCAATGTCATCGGCAGCGACCTGGGGCCGAAGATGACGCCCATCGGCTCATTGGCCACATTGCTGTGGCTGCACGTCCTGGCGCGAAAGGGCGTGAAGATCGGGTGGGGCTATTATTTCAAGGTGGGCGTGGTGCTCACCCTGCCGGTCCTGGGCGTCGCCCTGGCGGCCCTGGCCTTACGCCTGAGCGTCTAGCGCCTCAGTCGTCCAGACGGCCGATCAGGAACAGGGCGCCGACGGCGGTCAGGGCGCCCAAGGTGAAGGCGGTCACGATGGCGCCGGTGGCGACGGCGGTGGAGACGGTGACCGGGCGGGCTTCGTACCACTCGACAATGTCGGCCTCGTGCAGGTCCTCGTCCATATAGCCTTCGGCTTCATAGATGGTGTCGTCTGCGGTCATGGCTTTACGCTCCGTCTGTCTTGCCCGGATCAATACGCCCAAACGGTACAGGTTCCACCCCTGTCGCCACCGATCGGCGTATCGTGACAGGATGCCGCTCTTCGTTTAGGAGGCGCGGCTCAGGTTCAGAACGCTCAAAGACGATCCCATGGCCGGCCACTCGAAATTCAAGAACATCATGCACCGCAAGGGGCGCGCCGATGCGCAGCGCTCCAAGCTGTTCTCCAAACTGTCGCGCGACATCACCGTGGCGGCCAAGTCGGGCCTGCCGGATCCGGCGGCGAACCCGCGCCTGCGCCTGGCGGTCAACAACGCCAAGGCCGAAAGCCTGCCCAAGGACGTGATCCAGCGCGCCATCAACAAGGCCGCCGGCGGCGACGTCGATACGATGGAAGAGGTCCGCTACGAGGGCCGGGGTCCGGGCGGCGTGGGCATCATCGTCGAAGCTTTGACCGATAACCGCAATCGTGCGGCGTCCAACATCGGCGCGGCCTTCAAGAAGAACGGCGGCGCGCTGAGCGAGATGAACTCGGTCGCCTTCATGTGGGACAAGGTGGGCAAGATCACCTACGCCGCCGAGGCCGGTTCGGAAGACGCCGTGATGGAGGCCGCCATCGAGGCCGGCGCCCAGGACGTCGAGAGCGACCTGGTCAAACCCGATATCTATGAGGACGCGCCGGGCCACACGATCTGGACCGCCTTCGAGGACCTGAACGACGTCGCCGAGGCCATGTCCAAGGTGCTGGGCGACCCCAAGTCCACCGCCATCGTCTGGAAGCCGCAGTCTGAAGTGCCGGTGACCGGCGAGGCCGTCGGCACCCTGTTCAAGCTGCTGGACGCGCTGGACGCCGAGGACGACGTGTCGGCGGTCTATTCCAACGAGGACATCTCCGACGAGGATGCGGCCAAGTACGCGGGCTGATCCCGAACGACCGCGAGTCGTTCGCACGGAACCGGGTCGTGCGCCGGGCGTAACGAGGCTTCACCGTTACGCCTGGAGCCCCTATGGACATCACCCAGCTGATCCTCGACGACCATGCCGAACAGCGTCGGCTGTTTGCGATCATCGAACAGATCGACCCCAAGGACACCGATGCGCTGAGCGCCGTCTGGTCGCGGTTGTCGGCGTTCCTGGATGTGCACGCCGAGGCCGAGGAGCGGTTCTTCTATCCCGAGCTGCTGAAGCAGGGCGAAGGCGCCAATGACGCCGAGGACGGCACGGTCGAGGGCGAGACCGAAGACGCCATCGAGGACCACAACAAGCTGCGCGACGCGGTCAAAGCGGTCGAAAAGCACAAGGTCGGCACCAAGGCGTGGTTCGACGCCGTGGGCGAGGCGAACGTCGTCAACTCCAAACACATGGGCGAGGAAGAGCGGCAGGGGCTGACCGACTTCCGCATGAACGCCGACGTCGAGACGCGCCATGAGCTGGCGGTGAAGTTCGCCGCCTTCGAGGCCGAGTACATCACCGGCGTAAAGCCGGTGAACAAAGACCCCGAGACCTATATCGAAAAGCACGGCTGAGGCGGTCGCTGCGACCACGATGTCGCAGCATCGTCCGTCCAAGGAACATCCGCGCGTGGCCCGTCGTTGAGCGCGGATGAATCTGGGTAGTCTGGAAGGCGCCGTCCTGCCGGTCCTCGGCGCGGTGATCGCGGGCGGGGTCATCGGCTTCGAGCGCGAATGGCGGGGCCGGGCGGCGGGCCTGAGAACGCATATCCTGGTTAGCCTGGCGTCGGCCTTGCTGATGCTGGCGGCCATGTCGCAGGCCGATTGGGCGTTCCGCGCCCTGCCCGACGAGAACATCGTCACAGACCCGACGCGGATGGCGCACGGGGTGCTGACGGGGATCGGGTTCTTGTGCGCCGGAGTGATCTTCCGCACAGGGTTTTCGATCCACGGGCTGACCACGGCGGCGTCGCTGTGGATCACATCGGCGATCGGCATTCTGTTCGGGGCAGGCCTCTATGCGCTGGGGACGGCGGCGACGGTGGTCACGGCGCTGATCCTGATCGGGCTGAGGCTGATCAGCGGGCGTTTGCCCGCGCGCACGGTCGTGGACGCCGAAGTGTGCTGGGAACGGCGCGAGGCGTCGCCGGAGCCGGCGATCGAGGCGGCGCTGAAAGCCATCGATGCGGACGCGCGACACGACCGCTTCGAGCTGATCGATGGACAGACCGTTCGACGGACCTGGCGATTGAAGGCTGCCGAGGAAAGCCAGCTGAAGCGGCTGGCGGAACAGCTGTGCGCCATACCGGGCGTGGTCGCTTACAGCCTGGACCCGCGCGACGACTGAAACCGTTCATTGCCCGATAACCCTCTTTGCGGCATGAGGGGAACGGATGGCGAACGAACCTGTCAGAATCATCGGCCTGGACCCCGGTCTGCGACGCACCGGCTGGGGGGTCGTCGTGTCGGATGGCGCGCGCCTGAGGTGGGTGGCGCACGGGGTGGTGGCCCCGCCCGAGACCGCGCCGTTCAGCGAGCGGCTGCTGCATCTGTTCGAGGCGCTGGGAACGATCTGCGCCGACCACGGCTGCGAGGAGGCGGCGGTGGAAGAGGTGTTCGTCAATGTGAACCCGTCCTCGACGCTGAAGCTGGGCCACGCGCGGGCGGCGGTGATGCTGGCGCCGGCCAAGGCGGGCCTGACGGTGGCGGAATATTCGCCGAACCTGATCAAGAAGGCGGTGGTGGGTGCGGGCCATGCGGACAAGAGCCAGATCGCCTTCATGGTCAAACGGCTGCTGCCGACCGCGGGCGACGTGAAGGCGGATGCGGCCGACGCCCTGGCGGTTGCGATCACCCATGCGCAACTCCGGAAGCGGTCCTTGCTGGAAGCGATGCACCGGGGGGCGGCGTGATCGGGCGGTTGAGAGGCGTGCTGGCCGAGGTCGGCGAGGCGGAATGCCTGATCGACTGCGCCGGCGTGGGCTATGTCGTGTCGTGCGGGGCGCGGACGCTGGGGCGGCTGCCTGCGCCGGGCGATGAGGCGACGGTGCATGTCCATTCGCAGTGGAGCGAGGATGCGGGGCCGCGCCTGTATGGATTTTTGACGCGCGACGAGCGGCGGGCCTTCACGACCCTGCTGGCCATTCAGGGCGTGGGGCCCAAGGCGGCGCTGGCGGTGCTGGACGTCCTGCCGCCCGGCGAACTGGCGTCGGCGGTGGCGCGCGAGGACAAGGCGGCGGTGGCGCGGGCCAACGGCGTGGGGCCGAAGCTGGCGCTGCGGATCGTGACCGAGCTGAAGGGCAAGCCCTTGGGCGACGTCAGTTTTGCGCCGGTCGCACCCGGCATGCACGTCGAGATCGCACCGCCCGTTCCGTCCATCACCGGCGAGGCCGTGTCGGCCCTGCTTGGACTGGGCGTCGCCGAGGTCAATGCGCGCCGGGCCGTGGATCAGGCTTTGATCCGTCTGGGCGAAGAGGCGGAGCTGTCGGCGGTGATCCGCGCAGCGCTGCAGGAGTTGGGCCGATGAGAGCCGCATCGACATGACCCGCGTCATCTCCCCCGAGGCCGAGACCGGCGAATCCTTCGATCGCGCGCTGCGGCCGCAGACGTTGTCGGAGTTCGTCGGGCAGTCGCAGGCCAAGGGCAATCTGAAGGTCTTCATCGATGCGGCGCGCGGGCGGGCCGAGGCGCTGGACCATGTGCTGCTGTTCGGACCGCCGGGACTGGGCAAGACGACGCTGGCGCAGATCGTGTCGCGCGAGCTGGGCGTGGGGTTCCGTGCGACCTCCGGCCCGATCCTGGCCAAGGCGGGCGATCTGGCGGCCATCCTGACCAACCTCGAGCCGCGCGACGTCCTATTCATCGACGAGATCCACCGCCTAAGCCCCCAGGTCGAGGAGATCCTGTATCCGGCCATGGAGGATCATGTGCTGGACCTGATCATCGGCGAGGGGCCGTCGGCGCGTTCGGTGCGGATCGACCTGGCGCCGTTCACCCTGGTGGGGGCGACGACGCGGGCGGGCCTGTTGGCTACGCCGCTCAGGGACCGGTTCGGCATTCCGCTGCGACTGGAGTTCTACACCCCCGACGAACTGACGGCGGTGGTGCGCGGCACGGCGCGCAAGATGGGCGCAGCCATCGACGAGGCGGGCGCGCGCGAGATCGCGTCGCGGGCGCGCGGCACGCCGCGCATCGCCGGGCGTCTGCTGCGCCGGGTGCGGGATTTCGCCTCGGCCGAAGGGGCCGAGACGATCTCGAAACTGGTGGCGGCGCGGGCGCTGGCGCGGCTGGAAGTGGACGAGGCGGGGCTGGACAGCCTGGACCGGCGCTTCCTGAAGGCGTTGATCGAAAACTATGGCGGCGGGCCGGTCGGGATGGACACCTTGGCGGCCGCCATCGCCGAGGCGCGCGACGCGGTCGAGGACGTGATCGAACCCTATCTGCTGCAACAGGGCTTCATCATGCGCACCCCGCGCGGCCGCATGGCCTGCGCCAAGGCGTATGCGCATCTGGGTTTAACGGAGCCGCCGAAGCCTCAGGCGGCTCCGGATTTGTTCACCTAGTGACCGCGCCGCGACGTCTGACGCCCAACGAACTTCGGCTTTGGATCAATAAACTCTCGTCGGCGATGAGCCCGGCCGCAATGTCCGCAGTTTGTGAGGAGATTACGGACATCGCAGGCGACTATGTGCTGACCCAGCCCGGCACACAGTTTTGGCGTGATGCATTCATTGGAGCGAAGTTCGCTGAGGCGCAGGGCTACAGTTTAATTCGCCTTTGCGCGAATGATCGTCCTGATATCGACGTCGGACGAGATGGCGTTTGGGAAGAGTTGGAAATTACTGAAGCAGACGATCCCGATCGCAAGCGCAGTAAAGAATATGAGGATCGGCGGGGACTCAATGAAAGCACTTTCTCCGACCCCGAAGGCGCTTGGCTAACACGCCGGCGAGCGATGCCCACAGCACTACGACGCTGTGTAGCTAAGAAAATGGCGCTGCCCTACTCGCCCGATTGCGCCTTATTGATATATTTGAACCTGTCCACTTACGGGTGCTGGGAAGCAGAAATTCTGCAAGACATTCAAACGGAATGTCAGCCTGCTCTTCGGCACTTCAGCCAGGTTTGGGTTCTCTGGAATGGCTCTGTCGTTCCGGTGATAAAGTCATAAGGCGCATGCTCGCCTCTTGTTGGACCGGCCTCGACCTGCATCGCTGGTTGATGGGCTTGCCAACGGCGAAGCGGCGGCCTTTGGTGGCGATTATACGGAGCCCAGTCCATGATCCTTCGCGCCCTCGTTGCTTTGTCCGCTCTTGTCGGCGTCGCATTGTCCGCTGAGCCGACTCTCGCAGAGGCCCCCGTCTTCACCGACAAGGCCTGTCCCAGTGATTGGCCGACGGGCGTGCGCGAGGTGCGGTGCGGTACCCTGACGGTTGACGAGGCGCGCGACGGCTCGATCAGCGACCGGCGCATCGACATCGCAATGGTCATGTTCAAGGCCAGCGCGCCCTACAAGGACGCTTCGGGCCAGGCGCTGCCGCCGATGGTGATGTTCCACGGCGGGCCGGGCGGAGCCCTGACGCCGGGGGCGGGGCGGATGCTGGCGGCGCTGCGTCGCAATCCGGAAGCCTTTGCGGTGGATCAGGACGTGATCCTGTTCGATCAGCGTGGGGGCGGGGCGAGCAAGCCGTCGATGGACTGTCCGGGCGTGCAACTGACCGACGCGGGACCGCCGTCCGATGCGGACCGCGACGGGCTGATCGCTTGTCTGAAAGGGTATCAGGCGCAAGGGATCGACCTGAACCAGTACAACGCCGCCGCCATCGCCGACGATGTGAAGGACATGGTCCAGGCCCTGGGTCTGACCAAGATCGACCTGTGGGGCGGATCGTACGGCCCGCGCATCGAGGCGGCGGTCATCACCCACCAGCCCCAGATCGTGCGCGCCGCCGTGATGGACAGCCCTTGGCCGCCTGAGGGCAACTGGGCCGTCGGCACGCCCGAACAGGTGTCGGCGGCGGTGAAGATCATCCTGGCCAAATGCGCGGCCCAGGCGGCCTGCGCGGCGCAGCATCCGAACCTTCAGGCGCGGTTCGAGGCCGAGGCGCGCAGATGGCTGGCCGGTCCGGTGACAGGCAAGGACGGGCGCACCTTCAACGTCGACGACCTGTCGGCCTTCCTGATGGACACGACCTATAGCGCGACGGGCGTGCGCAGCCTGCCGGTCGATCTGGACAAGATCATCGCCGGCGAACTGACGCCTGTCGCCGAGATCGCCGAGGACCGGACCTATTATTTCGAGGGTCAGCACATGGCCCATCTGTGCAAGGAAGAACTGCCGTTCGAGTCCAAGGCGCGGCTGGCGGCGGGGGCGGCGGGCGATCCGGTGGCCGAGGTGCTGGTCCCGTCGCTGTCGCGGCTGTTCGACGTCTGCGCGGCGGTGGGCGAACGGCCGGCGCTGCCGATCGAGAACCTGCCGGTCCAGACCGACATCCCGACCCTGTTCGTCGCCGCCGAGATCGACCCGGGCTGTCCGCCGCCGCTGACCGAGGCCGCCGCCAAGGGCTATGCGAACAGCCAGGTGGTGATCGTGACCAATGCGACCCACGGCGTCATCAACGCCAGCCCCTGCACGCGCAAGATGGCGCGCGACTTCCTGCGTGATCCGTCCAAGCCGGTGGATCGGACCTGCCTGCCCGCCGCCGACACGCCGCTGGACTTCACCCTGGAAGCGCCCGCCGCATGAGGGTGATGCGCCATCGCAGCCCGCTTCAGCAGCGTGTGATGATCGCGGCGGCGCTGGTTCTGGCCCTGTGCGCGGTCGGCGTCTGGGTGCTGATGCAGCCCTCGAATACCCCGTCGCCCGAGGCGGCCGATGCGCGGGTGATGCGCCAGATCCGCACCCAGGCGGGGCGCGGCGCCGAGCTGCGCTATGCCGAGGCCGGCCAGAGGCGGGCGGTGTGCGGCTATATGGGGCGGGGCGCGGGCGGGCCGGCGGTGGGCTTCGTGTCCATCCCCAACCGCATCCTGTTCAGCGACGACCCCCTGCCGACCGAGTTCCGCGAAATGCGCCAAAGCTACTGCCCCGGATTTTTGGAGAGGCCGGGATCGCAGGTGGTGCGCTAAAGTCCGTCCATGACCATTGACCAACCCACCGCCGGCCGTTTCGAGGGGCGCGATCACCTGTTGCCGGTGCGCGTCTATTATGAAGACACCGATTTCACCGGCCTGGTCTATCACGCCAACTATGTGCGGTATTTCGAGCGGGGGCGGTCCGATTTCCTGCGCGCCATCGGGGTGGGGCACGCCGACCTTCTGGAGGAGGCCGAGCCGCTGGCCTTCGTGGTTTCTGAGTTAAACATCAGATATCTGAAGCCCGCGCGGATCGACGACGCCCTGGTGGTGCGCACCGTTTACGAGCAGGTGAAGGGCGTGCGGCTGATCATCCGCCAGAGCGTGGAGCGGGCCGGCGAGGTGTTGTGCCGGGCCGAGGTGACGGCGGTGTGCATCCATCTGGACGGGCGGCCGCGACGCCCCTCGAAGGGTCTGGTCGAGAAGGTGACGCCGTGGCTGGCGGCCGGCGGGGCCGCCGACTAGGATCGCGCCAACGAGGGGAAAACGTCATGGCCGCAGAAACCTACAAGATGTCCGCCAGCGCGGTGATCGTCACGATCCTGCTGTTCGTGCTGCTGGTCGGCGGCGGGCTGGTAGGCTGTCCCTATTACAAGGTCTGGGAGCGCAAGATGGCGGGCCAGGCCGAGCTGCAATACCAACAGGGCGCGCGCCAGGCCCTGATCGCGCAGGCTGCTGCAGAAGACGAGGCGGCGATCAAGCGGGCCGAGGCGGCGACGCGTCGGGTCCTGGGCTGGACCGATGCGGCCAAGCGCGGCTGCGCCGAACTGGGCCGGGCGGGCGATCGCCAGTGCGAGGAGCTGCTGCTGAAGGACGCCGCCACCTATTCCATCGCCAAGGAAGGCCACGAGGGCGTCATCATCAGCGTCGGCGCCCCGGTCTCTGTCGCGGTCGATCCGAACGCGCGGCGGACGGCGTCCGAGTAACCTGCTGTTAACCCTTATGACGCGCCTGTCAGATGACGGGCGGACGGGTCGGGGCTAAACGGGCCGGACGCCACACAATGGTCACGTCCGCTCGGTCGAAGAGGGAACGTGACGATCTCGATTCCGCCCGGAGCGCCTGAATGACCACGCCTGTCGACGCCGCGATGATGAACCCGGTCGAGCTGTTCATGACCGCCGACTGGGTGGTCAAGAGCGTGATGATCGGGCTGGCGGCGGCCTCGATCTGGTCGTGGACCATCATCATCGACAAGGCGGTTCGGTTTACGGCGCTGAACAAGCGCGCCGACGAGTTCGAAAAGTCGGTTCAGTCCGGCCGGTCGCTGGAAGAGGTGGCGTCCCAGGCCGGACCCGAGCCGGACCACGCCCTGCCGCGCATGCTGGTGATCGCCCTGTCGGACTGGCGCGAGGCGCGTCAACGCGGGGCGCTGAACGAGCATCAGGGCGACCTGCTGCTGGTGCGGATCGACAAGGCGATGAACAGCCTGATCTCGCGCGAGGGACAGCGGATCGAGAACGGCCTGGGCGTGCTGTCGGTGGTGGCCACCGCCTCGCCCTTCATCGGCCTGTTCGGCACCGTGTGGGGCATCATGAATGCGTTCGGGCGGATCGCGGCGGCGGGCAACACCAATCTGACGACGGTGGCCCCGGCCATCGCCGAAGCCTTGTTCGCCACGGCCATCGGCCTGGCGGCGGCCATCCCGGCCTATATCGCCTACAACAAGTTCTCGATCGACGCGGGCAAGTTCGTCGGCCGGCTGGAGGCCTTCGCCGACGATCTGCAGGCCGCCGTGGCGCGCCGCCTGGGCAGCCCATCGGCCCCGCCGCCTCCGCCCCCGCCGTCCAGCGACCTCAGCCTGAAGCGGGGCGTCTGAGCCATGGCCCTGGGCGGTGGTGCGAGCGGCGGCGGGCGTCGAGGGCGCAGGGGGCGTAAAGGGCCCTTGACCGAGATCAACGTCACGCCTCTAGTGGACGTGATGCTGGTGCTGCTGATCATCTTCATGATCTCGGCGCCGCTGCTGACGGTGGGCGTGCCGGTCGAACTGCCCAAGACCGAGGCCAGCGCGGTCGAGATCAAGTCGGAACCCCTGTCGGTCAGCATCGACCAGCAGGGCGCCATCTTCGTCGGCGACAACGAGACGGCGTTCGACGCCCTTTCGACACGCTTGCTGACCGAGGCCGGGGGGGCGGACAAGGCGTCGGAGCGGCCGGTGTTCGTGCGGGCCGACGGGCGCGCGCCCTACCAGGCGGTGGCGCGGGTGATGGCGCGGTTGAGCGCCTCGGGCTTCACCAAGCTGAACCTGATCACCGACACGGCGCCGGAGGCCTGAAACCTTTGCGTCGTCCGAGCCCGGCCATACTCGGATCCCTCGCCCTGCACGCCGGGGTGATCGCGCTCGCCTTCTTGATGGTGTCGCACAAGACGGACGAGGAGGAGACGCCTTTGGTGGCCTCGGTGCCGGTGACTATCGTGTCGGAGGAGGTGGTCCAGGCGGCGCCGGCGGACAATCCGCAGCCCGAACCCTCGCCCGACGACGCCGCGACCGCCCCGGTGCAGCAGCCCGATCCCGTGCCGCCGACGCCCGAGCCGACGCCGCCGCAACCCCAGCCGCGCCCGACCCCGACGCCGCCGCGACCCACGCCGCCGCGCCCGGCTCCGACGCCCACGCCGACGCCGAGGCCCACGCCGACCCCGACGCCGCCGCGTCCGACGCCTCGACCCCAGCCGCCGACGCCTGCGCCGCCGACCAAGGCCCAGCCGACCCCGCGCCCGGCGACGCCCGCGCCCACCCGCCCGGCGCCCCAGCGCACCGAGCCGAGCCTGGATTTGGACGCCCTAGCCGGACCGACGCGCCCGACCAACAATCGCGGCCGACCGGCGACGGGGCAGCAGGGGGCGGGCACGGCGTCCCAGGCTACAGGGCCGCAGATCACGGCCATCTTCAATCAAGTCTATCCGAACTGGATCCTGCCCTGCGACATCCCCGGCGCGGACCAGCTGCGCATCCAGGTCGAGCTGACCCTGTCGGCCGACGGGCGGATCACGCGTGGGCCCAGCCTGATCAACGCCCAGTCGTCGAACGTCTATCGCGCCGCCGCCGACGGCGCTCTGCGCGCCCTGCGCCAGACCGCGCCCTTCGACGTGCCGCAGGGCTTCCCCGGCGGGGTCTATCGCCCGACCTTCAACACCGAACGAGCGTGCCGCAATCGCTGAGCTTCAGGCCGTTATGAGATGCAGGGCACCCTTGCCGCCCTTCACCGCGTCGGGCGCCAGGCGTCGGTCGAACGTGGCCAGCCGTCCGCCGTTCGAGACGGCCAAGGCCAGCAGATAGGTATCCGTCAACTGGCCCGAGGTGAGCAGGCGATCCTGCGCGATCAAACGGTCGCCCAGCAGACTGATGTCGTCGGGCCAGAACACATGGCCGGGTTGGCTCAGCAAGGAATGAAGCGCGGGCAACACCTGCGCAGGCGCGCCCGGCGAGTTTGGATATTTCGGATTGCTGAGGATTCGAAGCGCGCCGTTTTCGGTCAGCGGGCAGGTCGCCCAACCGGCTTGATGTTCACGGGCGAACCAGGCGTGGGCGGTAAGATGCTCAGTATGGGCTGGATCGATCAATGCGATCAGGACGCTGACGTCCAAAAGCGCGATCAAGGCAGCTCATCGCGCAGAGCGTTGATCTGTTCGGTCGTCACCACAGCGCCCTTGCGGTGCGGTAGGAGACGAATGCCGTTGCGGAACTCGGGCGACGTGTCCGGCTTGGCCTGTGTGATCGAGCGGCGCGCGAGATCGGAAATGACTTCGCCCACAGAGGTTCGGGTCTGAACCGCGATGGCCCGTGCGGCGTTCAGCACGTCGTCGTCGATGGCGAGTGTAGTGCGCATGGCTGTAAGATAATGCATCACGCATCACGCATCAATGATCGCTCCCGTCCCGAATGTCGCCCCATTCCCCGTGAAGCTGGCGAAAGTCGAACGGCCCGGCGATAAGGGGCGGCGATCCTTCGAGACTTATGGGAGCATCTGATGCGTCTGAACCTTCTTCTGGCCTCCGTGGCGGCTGTCGCGATGGCGGCTCCCCTCACGACGGCGGCGCAGACGCCTCAGCAGAACCAGCCGGTCGAGGTCGAGATCGATCAGGGCGTGCTGCGTCCCCTTCAGATCGCGGTTGTGCCGTTCGCCGGGACGCACGGGTCGGACATTTCCAATGTGGTCAGCGCCAATCTGAAGCGGTCGGGCTTCTTCGAGCCGCTGAACCCCTCCAGCTTCATCGAGACCGGCCTGACGCTCGCCAATGCGCCGAACTTCCCGCAGTGGACCCAGATCGGGGCGCAGGCGGTGCTTTATGGCGGGGTGACGACGCGTGGCGACGGGCGGCTGGACGTGGGCTTCCGCCTTTATGATCCCTACCGCCAGTGCCAGCTGGTCAGTTATCAGTTCACCGCGACCCAGGAGCAATGGCGCCGGATCGCGCACAAGATTTCCGACGTCATCTATCAGCGCATGACCGGCGAGGCCGGCTTCTTCGATAGCCGCGTGATCTTCGTGTCCGAGGAGGGCACGCAGCTGAACCGGATCAACCGCCTGACCATCGCCGACCAGGACGGGTTCAATCCGACCTATCTGACGCAGGGCGACGAGGTGATCATGTCGCCGCGCTTCTCGCTGTCGCAGCCGGACGAGATCACCTATGTCGCGCTGGGCAAGGATTACAGCCGCATCTACCTGTATAATCTGACGACCGGCCGGCGCGAGAGCCTGGGCGAGTTTGATGGGCAGGTGCTGGCGCCGCGCTTCTCCAACGACGGCAACAAGATCGCGTTTTCGATCATCCGGGGCGGCAATACCGACGTCTATGTGATGGACCTGCGCAGCCGCCAGATCACGCGCCTGACCAGCGATCCGGGCATCGACACCTCGCCGTCGTTCAGCCCGGACGGCAGCCAGATCGTCTTCACCTCGGACCGTTCGGGTTCGGCGCGGCTGTACGTCATGCGGTCGGACGGATCGGGCCAGCGGCCGATCTCGCGCGGCGGCGGCATCTATACCGCCCCGTCGTGGAGCCCGACCGGCAATCTGATCGCCTTCACTAAACAGGGCGGCGGCCGGTTCTCGACCGGGGTGATGAACGCCGACGGTTCGGGCGAGCGCATCCTGTCCTCCAGCTATTTCGAGGAAGGCCCAAACTGGGCGCCGAATGGCCGCTACGTGATGTTCGCGCGCCAGACGCCGGGCGGAGACACGCGTCTGTGGACCGTGGACCTGTCGGGGCGCGTGGTGTCGCAGGCGGGCTATAACGGACGCGGGACCGACCCGGCCTGGTCGCCGCTGCTCGACCGTGGCCCGAGCAATCTGGGCGTGAACCAGGGCGTCGACAGCTGCCCCGCCTAAACGCCGCACCGACACCGTCGGAGCCTTAAAGCTCAACTGTGCGTTATCGCCTCTAGCGTCGAAAAATCGGCCGAGGCAGACAGTCAAGCCAAGCTTGAGGCCCGCCCCTTGCCAGAAACGATACGTCAGGAGACGACCCCATGAAGACTTCCCGCATTCTCAAACTGGCGATGGTCGGCTGCGCCGTCGCCGCCATGGCCGCCTGCACCCGAAAGCCCCCGGTCGAGACCGGCGTGCCCGGTCCGAACGACGGCACGACGCAACCGACGGGTCCGGCCTATCCGACCGCGCCGACCGGTCCGGTGACCGGCGGAAACATGGGTTCGGCCGCGCCGGGCACCGAACAGGACTTCGTCGTCAACGTCGGCGACCGCATCTATTTCGACCTGGACTCCTATGAGGTCCGTCCCGAGGCCATGCCGCGCCTCGACGCCCAGGCTCAGTGGCTGCAGCGCTATCCGTCCGTGACGATCCGCATCGAAGGCAACGCCGACGAACGCGGCACGCGCGAATACAATCTAGCGCTGGGCGCCCGCCGTGCAGAATCGGTGCGCACCTATTTGATCAACCGGGGCATTCCGGCCGGTCGGATCGACACCATCAGCTTCGGTAAGGAGCGGCCGATCGCGGAGGGTTCGAACGAGGACGCCTTTGCCCGCAACCGCAACGCCCACACCGCCATCGTGTCGGGCGCGCCGCGCTGACGACCGGCTGATCGGCTGATTTGAAGGAGGCGCCGGCCGTAGGCTCGGCGCCTCTTTTCGTTTCTGCGCTTGTCCTGACGCCGGGCCGGCGGCAGATACGTCGTCACAGGGATCGGGGGATCAGCGGATGGATATCGAAGGGGCGGGCGCCGTCGCCACGGCCGGACTGGTCGCAGGCGCGATTGAAAAGCCGACGGGCAAGGCCGGCGAGGCCCACGCCCACGGCGTCTGTTCCGATTGCGGGGCCGAGACGAGCGGCAACTTCTGCGCAAACTGCGGCCAGCCGACCCATGTCCATCGCAGCCTGCTGCACCTTGGCGAAGAGCTGCTGCACGGGGTCATGCATTTCGACGCCCGCATCTGGCGCACCCTGCCGCTGCTGTGGCTGAACCCCGGCCGACTGACGCGCGAGTGGGTCGAGGGCAAACGCACGCGCTTCGTCTCGCCGCTGGCGATCTTCTTGTTCACCCTGTTCGTGATGTTCTTCGCGCTCAGCTTCATGCCGCATCCGGAATCCAAGTCCGGCGAGGCGGCGGAGATGAGCGAACGGATCGCGTCTCAGCGCGTCGGCCTGGCCGAGGCCGAAAAGGCCTTGGTCCAGATGCGGGCGGAAAGCGGCGCCCAGCCGGACCCGACGATGCAGATGGCGATCAACGCCGGACAGAAGTTGGTCGACGACCGCCGCGCGGCCCTGGCTCGGCTGGAGATCGAGCAGCGCGACGGCCGCGCCGACGGTCTGAAGCCCGGCAGCTGGCAAGCCGGGATCAAGGACATGGCGACCGGCGAGAGCGGCGAGACCAAGCTGAAGGTCATGGGCAAGGACGCCGAGAAGGAAGGCCACGGCATCGGCGCCACCGTGCTGAAGAAGCTGCAGAACCCGGACCTGGCGGTCTATAAGTTGCAGCAGACGATGTACAAGTTCGCCTTCCTGCTGGTGCCGTTGTCCATCCCGTTCGTGGCCCTGCTGTTCCTGTGGAAGCGCGGCTTCACCCTATACGACCACGGGGTGTTCGTTCTGTATTCGCTAACCTTCATGGCCATGCTGCTGATGCTGATGGTGCTGTCGGCGACGATCGCCGGGTGGTTGGGCGGCATCGTCATTCCGCTGGGGCTGCTGGCTGTTCCCGTTCATGTGTTCGCCCAGATGAAGGGCGCCTATTCGCTGTCCTGGTTCTCGGCCCTGTGGCGGACGATCGCGCTGTTGGTGTTTTGCAACATCGTGGTCGGCCTGTTCGTCACGGCCATCGTCTATCTGGGTCTCGGCCACTAGCTCGGCCTTGCGGCGGCCCCAAATCGGTGAAAGCTAGACGCATGACCAAGCTCTCGATTTCTCGTGTTCATCTCCTGGCCGCCGCCGCCCTTGGGGGCGTCCTGATCGGGGGCGGCGCGGTCGCCCAGCAGGCCCAGCCCAACATCATGGAGCGGACCGAGTGGGACAATCGCCGCCTGGACCAGCTGGACCGCAATGTGCGGCGGCTCGAGCGCGCCCTGACCCAGAGAAACGCCGCCGGCCAGCCTGTGCTGGTCGAGCCGGACCCCGAGGTGGTGACGCTGCAGGGGCAGTTCGCCCTGATGGATCGGCGGCTGGGCGACCTGGAGGCCACGGTGCGCCGGATCAACGGCGACAACGAGCGGCTGACCTTCCAACTGGACGAGGCCACGCGCGAGAACGAGACGCTGAAGACGCGTCTGGCGGACGCCGAGGGCCGGTTGCAGAAGCTGGAGACCCAGGCTGAATTGAATGCGCCGATCGAGGCGACCTCGCCGACCGGCGATGCGACGCGCGACCTGGCGGCGGCGGTGGCCCTGTTGGCGACCGACAAGCCGCGCGGCGAGCGGGCGCTGGAAACGGTGATCGCGGCCTGGCCTGATACGCCGCAATCGCGTGAGGCCAACTCTCGCCTGGGCGACCTGCGGGTCGCGGCGAACGACAAGGCGGGGGCGGTGCCCTATTACGCCGCCGCGCTGAAGGACTGGCCGCGCATCGGCTGGGCGGCGGATACGACGCTGAAACTGGCCGACGCCCTGTTCGCGACGCAGAGGAAGCCGCAAGGGTGCGCGGCCCTGGCTGAGTTCACGCGTCGCTATGCGCCCGCCGCCTCTGACCCGCAAAAGGCGCGGGCGGCTCAGCTGAAGACGACGGGTTCCTGCGCCTGACGTCTGACCCGGATCTCAGAGCGCGGGTCTTCGCGCGGCTGGATGCGCGACTGACGCGCGATACAGGGCGGCCGCTGGCGGTGGCCCTGTCGGGGGGCGGGGATTCCATCGCCCTGTTGCGGCTGACGACGGACTGGGCTCGGACGCGTGGGCGTTCGGTGCTGGCCCTGACCGTCGATCATCGGCTGAATGCGGACAGCGGCCGCTGGACCGACTTTGCGGGCCGGGCGGCGCGGGAGGCCGGGGCCGACTGGCGCGGATTGGGCTGGGACGGGGACAAGCCCGCGACCGGGCTGACGGCGGCGGCGCGGGCGGCTCGGCATGGTTTGATTGCGGATGCGGTGCGCGAGGCGGGGGCGTCTGCCGTCCTGTTCGCCCACACCGCCGACGACATCGCCGAGGCCGATCTGATGCGGAGCGAAGGTTCCACCCTGGGGCGGGTCCGCGAATGGTCGCCGTCGCCGGTCTGGCCCGAAGGGCGAGGCCTGATGCTGTTGCGGCCGCTGCTGGGCGAGCGGCGGGCGGGGTTGCGGGACTGGCTGGCGGGCGAGGGGGCGGACTGGATCGAAGATCCCGCCAACGCCGATCCCCGCTTCGGCCGCAGCCGGGCGCGGCAGGCTTTGGCGGGCGCGACGCCGCAATCGGTCAATCAGGCGCCGGCGAAAACCGGCGCGCGACCGATCATCGACGGCGAGGCCATGGTGCGTGTGGACCGGGACGTGGGCGCGCGGGCGCTGGCGGCGGCTCTGGTCTGCGTCGGCGGCGGATCGACGCCGCCTCGGGGTGCGCGGTTGCAAGCCCTGATGGCGCGACTGAAGGCGGATGAGGATTTCGCAGCGACCCTGTGCGGGGCGCGCATCGAGGCTGTCGGTGCGGCGGCGCGGCTGATGCGCGAGGCCGGCGAACTTCGCCGCCGAGACATTTCGCCGCTGGCGCTGACGCCCGGCGTCGAGACGGTTTGGGACGGGCGGTTCGTCTTCTGCGCCGATCGTCCCGGCTGGTCTGTGGTTCCGGCGCGGGGGCGGTTGGCCAGCCTGTCGGACGCCGACAGGGCCGAGATCAATCGGCTGCCGGCGGCGACGCGCGGGGCCTGGCCTGTGTTGATCAGGGACGACGCGGTGGCCCCGGTTCTTGCAGGCGAAGGGGTCGAACGGCGCGGCCTTGTCGCGGAACGGCTCAGGCTGGCGCTGGACGAAACGACGCACGAAGACGACCTGATTTCCGCCACCCGATAGCGTAACGCTGATTAAGCCCCTATTTTCCCAGACAGACACATCCAGACCGTCGATCCCACCGGGGTCGCGGACGACCGAGGACCTCAATGAACCTGCGTAATCTGGCGATCACCGGCGTGATCATTCTGGCGTTGCTGGCGGGCTATGCGGCGCTGTCGCAGGGCGGCGCCATGAACGGCGTGACGGGCCAGCCGGCCGGCAAGCCCGAGGCCATCAGCTATTCCCAGCTGGTGCAGCGCGTGAACGCGGGTGAGGTCAAACAGGTGACCATCCGCCTCGACAAGGTGAACGGCGAGCTGAAGAACGGCGAACGCTTCACCTCCACCACCGTCTATCCGAACGAACAGCTGGTGGCCCAGATGCTGGCCGCCAACGTCGAGATCGACGCCAAGTCGGGCGGCCAGTCGATCTGGATGAGCCTGCTGCTGGGCATCCTGCCGATCGCGCTGCTGATCGGGGTGTGGATCTTCTTCATGCGCCAGATGCAGGGCGGGGCGAAGGGCGCCATGGGCTTCGGCAAGTCCAAGGCCAAGCTGCTGACCGAGCACAAGGGACGCAAGACCTTCGACGACGTCGCCGGCGTGGACGAGGCCAAGGACGAGCTGCAGGAGGTCGTCGACTTCCTGAAGGATCCGGGCAAGTTCCAGCGTCTGGGCGGCAAGATTCCCAAGGGGGCCCTGCTGGTCGGCCCTCCCGGCACCGGCAAGACGCTGCTGGCGCGCGCGGTCGCGGGCGAGGCGGGCGTGCCCTTCTTCTCGATCTCGGGTTCGGACTTCGTCGAGATGTTCGTCGGCGTCGGCGCCAGCCGCGTGCGCGACATGTTCGAACAGGCCAAGAAGAATGCCCCCTGCATCATCTTCATCGACGAAATCGACGCCGTCGGTCGTCATCGCGGCGCGGGTCTCGGCGGCGGCAATGACGAGCGCGAACAGACGCTGAACCAGCTGCTGGTCGAGATGGACGGCTTCGAGGCGTCCGAAAACATCATCCTGATCGCCGCGACCAACCGTCCCGACGTGCTGGACCCGGCCCTGCTGCGTCCCGGCCGTTTCGACCGCCAGGTGGTGGTGCCGAACCCCGACGTCTCCGGCCGCGAACGCATCCTGCGCGTCCACATGAAGGATGTGCCCTTGGCCGCCGACGTCAACGTCAAGACGATCGCGCGCGGCACGCCCGGCTTCTCGGGCGCCGATCTGGCCAACCTGGTCAATGAGGCGGCCCTGACGGCGGCGCGCAAGGACCGTCGCATGGTCACCCACCGCGACTTCGAAGACGCCAAGGACAAGGTGCTGATGGGCTCGGAACGCCGCTCCATGGCGATGAACGAGGAAGAAAAGCGCCTGACCGCCTATCACGAGGCCGGTCACGCCATCGTCGCCATGAATGTCAAGATGGCCGACCCGGTGCACAAGGCGACCATCGTCCCGCGCGGCCGGGCGCTGGGCATGGTGATGCAGTTGCCGGAAGGCGACCGCTATTCGATGAAGTATCAGCAGATGATCGACCGGATCGCCATCATGGCGGGCGGTCGCGTCGCCGAGGAGCTGATCTTCGGGCCGGAGAACATCACCTCGGGCGCCAGCTCGGATATCGAACAGGCGACCAAGCTGGCCCGCGCCATGGTCACCCGCTGGGGCTTCTCGGATAAGCTGGGCACGGTGGCCTACGGCGAGAACCAGGAAGAGGTCTTCCTGGGCCACTCGGTCGCCCGCAGCCAGAACATCTCCGAAGAGACGGCGCGCACCATCGACGAGGAAGTCCGTCGCCTGGTGACCTCGGGCTGGGACGAGGCGCGCACCATCCTGACCACCAAGGCCGAGGATCACGAGAAACTGTCTCAGGCCCTGCTGGAATACGAGACACTGTCGGGTGAGGAGATCAAGGACCTGCTGGAGAAGGGCGTCGCGCCGAACCGTGACGAGAACAACTTCCCCAACGCCGGGCCTTCGGTCTCGGTGCCGGTGACGCCGGTGTCGGACGGCACGGACATCGAGGTCCCGGTCGCCGCCCCGGCCGCGACCAGCGTGCCGACGGTTCACTGAGCCCAGGCCTGATCTGAAGACGAACCCGCCGGGAGAGCGATCTCCCGGCGGGTTTTTTCTTTGGGCGTCTGGCTGACCCACTGGCCCACCCAAAGCATCATGACGAACAAGTTTGCATCGCAAACCTGTCTGTGAGATATGGCGGTCTCAATCGTGGGAGGGACGTCATGTTGATATCGCGAACAGAGCAGGTGGAGCGCCTGCACGGGCTGGATGCGTTGCGCGCCGGGGCGCTGCTGCTGGGGGTGGTGCTCCACGCCAGTCTGTCCTTCTTTCCGCAGCAGATCTGGATCGTGGCGGACGACAGCCGGTCGATCGGCGCCGCGTGGCTATTTTTCGCCATCCATCTGTTTCGCATGACGGCCTTCTTCCTCATCGCCGGCTTGTTCGCCCATAGGATGCTGACGCGGCGGGGCTGGGTCGCCTTCGCCAAGGATCGGGTGGTGCGGATCGCCGGGCCGCTGGCGGCCTTCTGGTTTCCGGTCATGGCGGGGATCGTTACGGCCCTGGTCTGGAACGCTCATGCCAATGGTCTGGTGACGCCCGGCGCGCCGCCGCCGCCGCCACCGACGTATGACTGGACCAACTTTCCGCTGACCCACCTGTGGTTTCTGTGGGTGCTGACCCTGTTCTACGCCGTCGTCCTGATCGTGCGGGCCGTGCTCGGCGTGCTGGATCGCGCCGGACGAGCGGGTTCGGTCGTGGACAAGATCACCGGCGCGCTGATCGGCCCCTGGACGCCTGCCGCGCTGGCCGCCCCGCTGGCTGTGGCCTTGTGGCTGGATCCGGAGTGGATCGCCTTCTTCGCCGTGCCGACGCCGGACGCGGGCGTGATCCCGAACACCTCCGCCCTGGTCGGGTTCGGCCTCGCCTTCGGCCTGGGCTTTGCGCTGGATCGGCGGCGTGATCTGCTGGGCCGCATCGCAAAGGGGGCGCCGCTGTTCCTCAGCATGGCGCTGGTTTCGGGCGTCGCGGCCTATGTGCTGGCGGGCGGACCGAGCATCGCGCCGATGGGCGAGCCGACGGCCGACAAGGCGCTGGCCGCCGCCGTCATGGCCCTGGCGGTCTACGCCTCGACCTTGGCCGCCATGGGGCTGTGCCTGCGATTTGCTTCGGGCCACAGTCCGGTTCGGCGCTACCTCTCCGACGCCTCCTACTGGATCTATATCGTGCACCTGCCGCTGGTCATGCTGGCTCAGGTCTGGGTGCAGGATTGGGCCGGGCCGTGGTGGGTGAAGCTGATCGGCGTGTCGGCGGGCGTCTTCGCCGTGTGCCTGGCGTCCTACGAACTGCTGATCCGCCACAGCGTCATGGGACGGTGGCTGAATGGCCGGCGCGTGCCGTGGCGCAACCGGCCTGCGCCTGCCCTGGTCCCCGCCGAATAATTTGCAAACCCTTCCGGCGGCGTCCATCCGAGGGACGCGCCCGTCGCACAGGAATCACACAGCGATGTCCGACAAGTCCCGCACCGGCCCCGAGGCCGACCTGGCCTTCATGAAGGCCATTGTTCAGGGCGGCAATAATCCCAAGGCCACCCTGACGCTGGGCGTCGCCTACCTGGCGGGCGGTCTGCTCTATGGTCTGCAATGCCTGTTCCATATCGGTCAGGTGTGGGGCGTCGTGCGCTGGGCGCCGCTGGGAAATCTCAGCTTCGTGGTCGCCATCACGGTCGCCTTCCTGATCGTCCTGACCTGGGCCGTGCGTGAGGACCGCAAGACGGGAACGGCCGGCCCCATCGTCACGCGCACCCTGAACGCGGCCTTCAGCGGTGCGGGCATGGCCAATCTGGCGATCATCATCGTGTTCGGCGTGGGGGCGCGCCGCGATCAGGACTTCGCGGTCTGGCTCTACTATCCGGCGATGATCTTCGCGCTTCAGTCGGCGGCCTGGTTCGTGGCCTACAGTCTGAAGAAGAAGCCCTGGATGCTGGCGGCGTCGTTAGGCGGCTGGATCACGGCGGTCGCGCTGGGCGTGCTGGTGCGCGACCCGATGATCTATCTCTATGTCTGCACCCTCGCCCTGTTCGTGCTCTTTGCGGGACCGGGCTGGATCATGACCCGTGCGGCGCTGAAGGCCCGCGCCAATGATGCGGACGTCGGCTGATCCATGGGGCTGGACGCGCTCGGCAAGATTGACGAGGTCATCCACGGCCGGATGCGGCTGGGGATCATGGTCTATCTGGCCGACGCCGAGGCCGCCGACTTCACCGAGCTGAAGACCGTGCTGGAGGCGACGCAGGGCAATCTGTCGGTCCACATCAAGAAGCTGGAGGAGGCGGGATACGTCGCCGTGGCCAAGAGCTTCGTGAACAACAAGCCCCTAACCCGCGTGTCCATCACCCCCGCCGGCCGCAAGGCCTTCGCCGCCTATCTGGAAGCGCTGGGCGGTCTGATCGGGCGCTAGTCGCCGCCAAGGATTTCCGGATCCTGGACCATGACCGGCGTCAGGCTGCGCGCGGCGCCGGAGGGGTCGGTCCAGGCGATGGCGTGGCCTTCGACCAGGCCGATCAGGCCTGCGCCGACGTGGGACAGGACCGAGACCTTGCCCGCGTCGATGTCGGCGTCCTTGGGCAGGACGATCTGGATGCGGCGCGGATCGGACGCGCGGCCGTCGATATAGTGCAGCCAACGGTTCAGGGGGACGGCACCCTTGGGAAGGTCGCCCGGTTCGCAGATGACGGCGCGCTCCAGTTCCTCCTGAAGCATTCCCGCCACGCCGTCGCCGGGCATGTCGCCGACCAGGCGCGACAGGGTATCGTGGTCCTGTGCGCTGAGAAAGATGTCGGGGCGGAGGGGCAGAGTGGATTTGGTCATGGCGGGCTCGCAGACGGCATGGGACGCCGCACGCGCGTGGCGTCGTGCGGCGGCGAAAATGAGTGGGGTTCAGATCAATGCCCGGAACGGGGCGAAGGGCGCGCGGCCGTTCCGGGTCAGTCGCCTGCGACGAGGCGTCCCGCGTGGGAAAGGCGTCGAGCCTGGCTGACGAAATGCGCGATCACGGTTACAGGCTGGTCCCATGGCCCATGAAAGTCAAACCGCGCGGACGGCCGCCTTGTCGCAGGTGATGGGCATCGTCAATGTGACGCCCGACAGCTTCTCGGACGGGGGGCGGTGGGCCTCGACGGAGGCGGCGATTGATCAGGCCATGCGGCTGGTCGCGAACGGAGCGGACGTGCTGGATATCGGCGGCGAGAGCACCCGGCCGGGGGCCGAGCCGGTGGGCGAGGCCGAGGAGATCGACCGGGTCGCGCCGGTCATAGCGGGCGTCCGCGCGCGCTGGGGCGGGGCGATCAGCATCGATACGATGAAACCCGCCGTCGCGCGCGCCGCCGTCGCGGCCGGGGCGACGATGTGGAACGATGTGACGGCGCTGAGCCATGCGCCCGAGAGTGCGGCGGTCGCGGCCGAACTGGGGTGCGACGTCGTGCTGATGCACATGAAGGGCGAACCCCGCACGATGCAGGCGGACCCGCGCTATGACGACGTGGTGGGTGAAGTGCGCGACTATCTGCACGGGCGGGCCGAGGCGGCGATGGCGGCGGGCGTGGCGCGCGAGCGGATCTGGCTGGATCCCGGCATCGGGTTCGGCAAGACGCTGGCGCATAACATGGCGCTGACGGCGCGTCTGGACGCGCTGATCGATCTGGGCTTTCCGGTGCTGTACGCCGCCAGCCGCAAGCGCACGATCCAGGCCATCGATCCAACGGCGACCCTGGCGACCGAACGGCTGGGCGGGTCGCTGGCCCTGGCGCTGGAAGGCGCACGGCGCGGGGCGCGGATGGTGCGGGTTCACGACGTGCGCGAGACGGTGCAGGCGCTGAAGGTTCAGGCGGCGGTGGCGGCGGCGGATTGAAGGCCCGCGACGGACGGTCGCAGCGGGTGTAGAGGGCAGGTCTGCAACAGCCCCGATCTGCCCATGCCCCTGACCGCCTACATCGCCCCCATCGTCATGTTGTGCCTGTCGAACGTCTTCATGACCTTCGCCTGGTACGGCCATCTGAAGTTCGATCACAAGCCGCTGTGGATCCTGGTCATCGCCAGCTGGGGCATCGCCTTCTTCGAATACTGGCTGGCGGTGCCGGCCAACCGGATCGGCATCCAGGTCTATTCGCCGGCCGAGTTGAAGACGATGCAGGAGGTGATCACCCTGTTGGTCTTCGCCGTCTTTTCGGTCCTGTATCTGGGCGAGAAGCTGACGGTGAACCATCTGGTCGGCTTCGCCTTCATCGCGCTTGGGGCCTTCTTCATCTTCAAGGGGCCGCTGGGCGGCTGATCGCGGCTTGCTCCAGACCGCGGCCTGTTCCATCTGGTCGCCATGTCCTGGGTCATGTCGATCAATCCGTGGGCGACGCTGGTCGTCGCCGGTCTGCTAGAGGTCCTGTGGGCCTCGGGCCTCAAGAATGTGGGCGTCAGCCGGCCGTGGACCTCGCTGGGGGTTCTGATCGCGCTGGCGGGCAGCATGATCCTGTTGTGGGTCGCCACGCAGAAGCTGCCGATCGGCACGGCCTATGCGGTGTGGACCGGCATCGGGGCGGTGGGCGCGGCCGTGGTAGGCATCCTGGTCTATGGCGAGCCGACGACGGCGGTCAGGGCCGTGTGCATCCTGCTGATCGTGGCGGGCATTGTCGGGCTGAAACTGTTTTCGGGAGCGGCGGCATGAGCGCGCTTCATCAAGGACGCGTCTTGATCCTGGCGGGGTCCGACAGCGGCGGCGGCGCGGGCATTCAGGCCGACATCAAGGCCGTGACGATGATGGGCGGGTTCGCCGCCACCGCCATCACGGCCATCACGGTGCAGAACACCCTGGGCGTCCACGGCGTTCATCCGCTGCCGCTGGATCTGATCGCGGCCCAGGCGCGTGCCGTGCTGGAGGACATCGGGACCGACGCCTTCAAGACCGGCATGCTGGGTTCGGTCGATGTGGTCGAGACGGTCGCGGCCCTGCTGGACGAGGCCGACGCCCCGGCCGTGGTCGATCCCGTCATGGTGGCCAAGGGCGGGCACCCGCTGTTGCCGGATGCGGCGGTCGAGGCGGTCAAACGCCTGATGATCCCGCGCGCGGCCCTGCTGACGCCCAATGCGCCCGAGGCCGAGGCCCTGACGGGCTTTGCGGTCCACGACCTGGACGGCCAGAGGCGGGCGGGCGAGGCCCTGCTGGCCATGGGGGCGCGGGCGGTGCTGATGAAGGGCGGGCATGTGTCGGGGCCGACGGTGATCGACCTGCTGATGACCGCAGACGGCGAAACGGTGCTGGAGGCCGAGCGGGTCGACACCCGCCACACCCACGGCACCGGCTGCACCCTGGCCAGCGCCTGTGCAGCCGGGCTGGCGATGGGTCGGCCGCTGGAGGTCGCGGTAGCCGAAGCCTGGGCCTATGTCGGCGAGGCGATCCGCCGGGCGCCGGGCCTGGGCGGCGGGCACGGGCCGCTGGACCACGGCTGGCCCGTGCGGGGATGAGCGAGCTGGAGGCGGAACTAGCCGCCATCGTGCGCGCCGACGCTGGCCTGATGCACGTCCTGACGACCGTCCGGGCGCTGGGCCTGCCCGATTGGCGGCTGGTGTCGGGAGCGGTCTATCAGGCCGTGTGGAACGCCAGGACGGGGCGGCCGGCGGGCTATGGGGTCAAGGACTACGACCTGGCCTATTTCGATGGTTCGGACCTGTCCTACGAGGCCGAGGACGTCGTCATCAAACGCGTCGCCGCCGCCTTCGACGAACCGTTCCGCAGCCAGGTCGAGGTCCGCAACCAGGCGCGGGTGCATCTGTGGTTCCAGAACCGGTTCGGCGAACCCTATGCGCCGTTGCATTCGACGGATGAGGCGCTGGGGCGGTTCGTGGCTCCGACCTTTGCGGTCGGAGTGCGGCTGGAGGCGGATGACGCCATCAGCGTCGCCGCGCCGTTCGGGCTGGAGGATGTGTTCGCCCTGACGATCCGACCCAACCCAAGCCGGCCGGTGGCCAAGGGCTGGGCCAAGGCCGTCGACAGCGCGCGGGCGCGTTGGCCCGAGCTGACGGTGATCGAACCTTAGAAGGGCCCGTGCTTGCCGTTCGAGGAGAACTCGGGCGGCGCGGCCTTGTGAACATATTGTTCGGCGACCAGCCAAGCCTTGAAGGGGCGCAGGCAGCCCAGGCACAGGGCGACCAGGATCGGCAGGGTCACGACCAGATGCACCCAGATCGGCGGGTGGACGGTGAAGTCAAACACCATCAGCAGGATCATCCCCACCACCCCGACGGCCGTCATGACGAAGAAGGCCGGGCCGTCCGCCGGATCGGCGAAGGCGTAGCTGAGCCCGCACTCCGGACATTCCGTCTGAAGCGTCAGATAGCCCTTGAACAGCGGTCCCTTGCCGCAGCGGGGGCAGCGACAGGCCAGGCCGGTCTTCAGGGTGCTGAGGCGCGGATAATCGGTCATGGGGCGACTATGGGCGCTTCAGACGGCGCTGTCGCGTGGACCGGTTGTCCTAATCGCCGGGCGGGGCGGCTTTGGATGGTCGGGCGACAAAAACACCGTCTATTTCGTCTAATTCGTCTGATCTCGGGGCCGGTTTCAGGTCGTCCAGCGCCTCGAGGCGGGCCATCAGGGCGTCGCGGCCGGCGTAATCGCCGCGCTTGAGGGCGCAGGCCTCGCGGGCGATCTGGCCGACCTGTTCGGCGACGGCGGCGGCGCGGTCGCCCAGGTCGGGTTCCTTGGGTTGGGCCGGGGGCTTGGCGGGCGGCGGAGCGGGCGGGGAAGGCGGCGGAGAGGCCGCCATCCGGGTCAGGTCGGCGTTCAGCCGCACCCAGCGCGCGGCCTCCAGCGCGCGCCCGGCCTGAAGCGCCCGGTTCAGCCGCACCAGGGCGTGGGCCGCCATGGCGCCATAGTCGGGCAGACCCTCGGCCGTCTCGGCCTCCAGGTCGATCGGCTCGCGCAGCGGATCGGGCTGATCCTCGCGCCGCCAGCCCGCGTCCCTGGCGCGGGCGCGAAAGGTGCTGACCGCCATGCCATAGACGGCGCTGACCTCCTCGGCCGTGGACCCCGCCAGATAGGCCGAGCCCGCCGCCTCCCACGCCTCTTTCGACAGGCGGCGATAGCCCCGGTTCTGCACCCGGTCGGCCGCGCGCGCAGCGGGGTCCGAGGTGACCAGATCGGGCAGCCGCAACAGATGCATCGGCAGGCCGTGCGCGCGCCAGAAGGCCGCCTCGGCCTCGGGCGAGGAATCGTGATGCAGGGCGTCGCGATACGTCTGCTCCAGACCCGCCTCGCGCAGGATGCGGATCTGATCCAGCGCCTGCTGGGTCATCGCATCGTAAAACGGATCGCGCGGCCCCTCGAACCCGCCGTCGTCATAGCTGTGGTCGTCGTCCATCCCATCCCCGGCCTGTCGCCCGCGCCCGACACAGGACGCCCCGCCAGTCTAAGGCCGGCCGACATCGTGATAGGGTAGAGGGCGTCGATTTCGCGAAAGGCGAGGGATTTCAACGGCCGGGGCAGGGACGTCGTGTATAGCTAGAGGGCAGATGCGATTTACTTCAACCCCTATTTAGCCAGATGATCCAGCCTTGCCATAAGGTCCCGCAAAGGCTGATCAGTTTGAGCCATCTTCTTGAGAAGTTCCCAAACAGGAGCGCCCCCAAACTCCTTCACTAGTTGAAGCCTTGCATCGCTTGGGTCCGGGTCAGCCCTCTCAAGCATCGACGCCAGAAGCTGCACATATGTCGCACGGCACTCGAGTATGATTTCGTCCCAGCCACGAATGGTAACTCGGCGGTCATCTGACTCGATGGCCGGATTGCCAGGGTTCCCGACGAGCAATCCGCTTAGTTTCGCTGCTGGATGGAACGCTTTCGTGAAGTCCAAGTAATCGCGCAACTGACGATCATGGTCTGACGTAAGTTCAATGGCTGGTGCCTTGAGTTCTACAATCTGGATGACCTTCTTCGAAGGGTCAGTCAGAAATACGAAGTCTGCTCGCTCTTTCTCAGAAATTCCTCGTACCAAACGGCCAGCTCGATCATTCGTATCGCCCGTGAGCGCCGCATGTTCGATGGTGGTCTTTAGATGCCGGTCCGATGTGAGCAGGTCGCCTCGGGGTTGAAGAACCCAAGGAAAATCTTCGATGAGTTCTTGCAGGTCGACTTCGCTCCTCTGATGAACCAGCTTAGTCAGTAGGCTCAATGCGTAAGCGCGTTGAGCAAACGTCACCGCCAGTCCCATTGACTCTGGAACTGAATGGTCGTGCAGCCTCGCAGTAATCTTGAGGAACGCGTCCGGACCGTCGTGGGAGCCCTCGAGCTCTGCCCAGAGATTTTTGATCAGTGTGCGACTCGGGAGGTTGATCCAAGCCATGGAGACAGCTTCGAGAAGCTGATCCGCCACATCGTCCTGATTTTTCCCCAACTCCTTGGTCGCCTCAGCAACTAAGGAATCAATCTGATCGTTTTCGGAGGATGAATAGGTGAGAACTTCTGCCTTTTGACGTCTTTCGGAGGCGCGAATCTTGACCTTGCGTAAGTGGTTCGTAGCTCGATGCCGATCATACTCGGCCAGCCAAACCCCGACCTTTGTCCGCCCCCATTCCAACAGGTCGGCCGAATCTGGATGTGCCCAGTCCAAGTTGGATCTGTCCGTTGAGACTAAATCCTGGTCGAGTTCATCGATCCAGTCTGCTTCGATCACGCCATACATATAGCGCTGGAAAATCTCTTTCCCTTTTGCTCCAAAGAAGAAGGGTCGATCTTGGGCGCTCTTGCCGTGAGCATAAACCGCGACTCCAGCTTGGTCTGATGACCAAGCTGCTGATTTAACGAAACCAACCCAGAAACGGATTTCGTTTCCGCCCAATACTTCTGTCGAATACCCGGTTGCCGGAATTCGAAGCTCGAATTCCGGTGTCGCTCTTTCTTGGTCGAAAGGCGTACCGTTTACGAAGACCCGGAAGTCGTCACGGGCCAGAATGACAGTAAATTTTTTAACAAGTGAGCTCTCAATTTCGCCGTCGCCGAGATCGCTGTTGGAAGTCAGCCTGCTCATACGAATAAGAGTGCCAGAGCGGGAAGTCGAGATGCGAGTCCGCTCGACGAAATCTACTATGTCCTGAGCGGTGTCCGTGGGAAGAGGGGCGTCTACTGAAACTTCACGAGCGTTGAAGACCGGCGGATAGGCCACCCCCCTTTTGCCGGCATCGAGCAGACCGTCTAAATCAAGAGTGAACCAAGTCAGAACGCCTTGGGCGCTCGTCGCAACGTCAACAGTCCGAGCTACCCCGAACGGCGCGAGCTTGCCAATCCCTTTGCGACCCATAGGGCGTCGTCCACCCGGAGACAGCATTTTCGGGCCGGTCCGTTTGGGCTTACCGATGACGAGGTAGCGAGATTTGATCGTAGCCAAATCCATTCCCACACCATTATCGGCGACGGAAATGAACCGATCTTCTGCAGGGCACCCGTCCGCAGACGTAGTTATGTGTATCGCTTTGGCATCCGCGTCCCAGCCGTTCGCTACTACCTCCGCAAGAACATTTCCGGGCTTGTTTTGGTAGAGCCGGATTCCGAGGTGTTCGATCACATTATGATCAAACTCTAGGACGGGCTCGTCGAGGCTGGGCATGGTTTCACGAGTTCCGACTGGTGGAAAAGGGGTTGAAGCGTAACGGCGAGTTTTACGCAACTAATCCTTGTAGCCCCCCTCACACCTTCACCTCTACCACGCCGCCCCCAGCCCTGAACTTCGCGCTCATTTCGGCCATGCCGGCCTCGGCCTCGGCCAGCGAGGCGCCGGCGTCGTTCTGGGCGGCGGCGGCGTCGCGGATGTCCTGGCTGATCTTCATCGAGCAGAACTTGGGGCCGCACATGGAGCAGAAGTGGGCGGTCTTGTGGGCCTCCTTGGGCAGGGTGGCGTCGTGGTATTTGCGGGCGGTTTCGGGGTCCAGACCCAGGTTGAACTGATCCTCCCAGCGGAACTCGAACCGGGCGCGTGACAGGGCGTCGTCGTGCAGGCGGGCGGCGGGGTGGCCCTTGGCCAGGTCGGCGGCGTGGGCGGCGATCTTGTAGGTGATGACGCCGTCCTTGACGTCCTGACGATCCGGCAGGCCCAGGTGCTCCTTGGGCGTGACGTAGCAGAGCATGGCCGTGCCGAACCAGCCGATCATGGCCGCGCCGATCGCGGATGTGATGTGATCATACCCCGGCGCGATGTCGGTGGTGAGCGGGCCGAGCGTATAGAAGGGCGCCTCGTGGCAGTGCTTCAGCTGCTCATCCATATTCTGTTTGATCTTGTGCATCGGCACGTGGCCGGGGCCCTCGATCATGACCTGGCAGCCCTTGGCCCAGGCGATCTTGGTCAGTTCGCCCAGCGTGCGCAGCTCGGCGAACTGGGCCTCGTCATTGGCGTCGGCGATGGAGCCGGGGCGCAGGCCGTCGCCCAGGCTGAAGCTGACATCATAGGCGCGCATGATGTCGCAGATGTCCTCGAAATGCTCGTAGAGGAAGCTCTCCTTGTGGTGGGCCAGGCACCACTTGGCCATGATGGAGCCGCCGCGCGAGACGATGCCGGTGACGCGTTTGGCCGTCATCGGCACGAAGGGCAGGCGCACGCCCGCGTGGATGGTGAAATAGTCCACGCCCTGTTCGGCCTGTTCGATCAGGGTGTCGCGGAACACCTCCCACGTCAGGTCCTCGGCGACGCCGTTCACCTTCTCCAGCGCCTGATAGATGGGCACGGTGCCGATGGGGACGGAACTGTTGCGGATGATCCAGTCGCGGATGTTGTGGATGTTGCGGCCCGTCGACAGGTCCATGACGTTGTCGGCGCCCCAGCGGGTGGCCCAGACCAGCTTGTCGACCTCGTCGTCCACGGACGACAGGACGGCGCTGTTGCCGATGTTCGCGTTGATCTTCACCAGGAAGTTGCGGCCGATGATCATCGGCTCGACCTCGGGGTGGTTGATGTTGTGCGGGATGATGGCGCGGCCGCGCGCGATCTCCTGCCGGACGAACTCGGGCGTCACGAAGTCGGGGATGGCGGCGCCGAAGTCCTCGCCGTCGCGGATGACTTTTTGCGCGCTACCGCCTTCGGCTGCTTGAGCGCCGTGGGCGTTCTGCTCGCGGCGCAGGTTCTCGCGGATGGCGACATATTCCATCTCGGGCGTGATGACGCCGGCCTTGGCGTATTCGTACTGGGTGACCGGGCGGCCCTCGACGCCCTTGAAGACGCGGTGGTGGGAGGTGTCGAAGCGCGGGGCCAGGTGACGGCCCGACGCATGGCCGTTGTCCTCGGGCTTGACCTCGCGCGGATTGGCGACGGGGGCGATGTCGCCGCGATCCAGCTGCCAGCTGGATTTGACGCGGGGCAGGCCGCGCTTGATGTCGATGGTCACGGTCGGGTCGGTGTAGGGGCCCGATGAGTCATAGATGGTCACCGGCGGCTCGTTGGCGGATGCGTGGACGGCGACCTCGCGGAAGGGGACGCGGATGTCGGGGTAGAGCTCGCCCTGGACGTAGACCTTGCGGCTGCCGGCCCGTTCGCCGGTCGGGATGGTCCCGGTCTCCTTCATCACCTGTTCGCGCGCGTCCTTGAGGGCGAGGTCGACGTTCGGCTCTTCGGGCAGGGCGGGCGGGGTGACTTGGATGTTCATGGCGGCCTCAAACGGTTTGAGGTCCGCCGACGTCGGGCGCGAGGGGTCCTGTGACGTCAGGACCGATAGCGTTACTCATCCCTTCGCCGGCATGACCCGGATCAGGTTCGACGGGTCAGAGGAGAAACCTCTATCTCAGCCGCTCGATTGCGACCCCCCGGAGAACGCCTGCAGGCTAACCCGCGTCGCGGCGGATGTCGAGTTGTCCGACACCGCACATAAGTCGTTGTAGGCGCGACGGATTTATTCGGCTATGCGCAAAGCTTGAGCCGGGCGCCGGCGTCGCGTGAGTGAAACGAGGATATGAGCCTGAACCTGGAACGCGTCCTCTACACCAGCCGCGCGCGGGGCAATTCGGACAGCCTGATGATGCAGGTGGACATCCTGGCCACGTCGCAGCGGAACAATGCGCGCGACGACCTGACGGGGGCGCTGCTGATCCACGACGGACGGTTCCTGCAGGTGCTGGAGGGCGCGGCGCAGGATCTGGACCGGCTGATGACGCGGCTGGCGGGCGATCCGCGTCATGACGAGGTGGTGGTGATCGAGCGCAAGCCGATCCCGGCGCGTGGCTTTTCCGGCTGGGCCATGGCCAGCGTGCGCGTGACTCCGGCGCTGGAAGAGACGCTGCGGGCCACGGTGGACGGCGCCGGCGCGCCCCAGCAGACGGTCGAGCGGATGCAGGACGCGGTGCTGGCCCAGGCGGCGTGAACGCCTTCTAAGGCGCCGACCAGCCCTTGACCGAGACGGCCGCCGCGCGCGGATCGGCGTCGAAGCGGAGGTAGGCCTTGGCGTGACCGTGGCCGGGGACGTAGTCCAGGCTGGCGGTCGCGGTCTGGTCGCCCAGAACCCCTTCGATATCCACTGCGGCGGCGGTGTCGTCGCCGTCGTTCTGAACCCGGACGGTCGCGACCTGGCCTGCGGCGGTGACGTCCACGGCGACGATGCGGGCGCTGAGCGCGGGCGGGGCTGTGGGCTGGAGCGCCTCCCACACCACGATGCCGATGGCGGTCAGGGTGATGACGGCGCCGAGCAAGGCCATGCCCCATTGCAACAGAGGGCGGGTCGATGCGGCGGGCTTCTTCGTGGGCATGGGGTCAGACCAACAGACGGGCGGCGGCGGCGCCAATGGCGGCGGGGAAGCCCAGGACGACCATGGTCTGGACCACGCCAGCGACGGCATGGCCGTCGGTGCGCCCGAACAGGAATAGGGTGAACAGGCTGACGGCCAGGGCGATGGCATAGCCGGGCAAGGTGAAATGCAGGAAGGCCTTGATCGGATGATCGGCCTCTTCCTGACCGGCGAAGCCCGCCTTGAAGACGATCTGGTGGAGCAGAAGGATGGAGACGGCGATCAGGGCCAGGATGTGGGCGGGCGTCGCCTTGTAGGCGATCAGGATCATCTCTTCGGTCGGGGCCACGTTCAGGGCGAAGAACAGGGCCCCGGCCGCCATCAGGAACAGTTCGCCGAAATAGGAGGCCTGATCTTCATCCGTGTCGCCTCCGCCGTCGCCGCTGAGCTGACGCCGGGCCAGAAGCGCGCCCATGGCGCCGGGAATGGCCTGAAGCGCGACCATGCCCAGGCCCTCGCGCGGCGGCGCGTCCCATTCGACGACGCCGAACAGGATCAGCAGCACCGAGGCGGTGATGAAGCCGACGGCCAGGGCCACGGCGGTGTCCAGCGCATCGTTGACCGGCCCGCGCCGTTTGGAGAAGCCGGCGTAATAGGCCAGGCCGTACAGCAGCGGCAGGCCGGCGACGATGAAGGTCAGCAACCGCCAGCGGTCCATGATCACGCCCTGCGCCCACATCTCCATCGTCATCAAAAGCGGGATGTTGAACACCAGGGCGCCGGCGAAGGCGCGCCCCAGATCGCGGACATAGGCGCGCTCGCGTTGCAGATCCAAAGGGGGCGCGGCGGCGGTCATGCGGCGGCAACGCTTGGACGCCGGCTTTGGCTCCGGACCACTTGTCGAACGGCGTTCAGGCGGCGTTCATTCGCAGCCAAGCTTGGTGGTAAGCTCTAGGGAGAGGGAACGATGAAACAGATCAAGACGACCGCCGTGATCGCGGTTCTGGCGTGCGCGGGCTTGACGGCCTGCGCCTCGGTGGAGGTCGGCGGCGCGCCGATGGCCCTGTCGCCCGCCATGGCCGAGCATGCGCGGATCGGCAGCGTCACAACCACGACCGGCTGGCTGGACGCCGAGGAAGACTTCGCCGACACCTTCAACGACGAGGTGCTGAACGAAATGGGGCTGTGCGCCGGCGGCCGGCATCGGCTGAACCTGAGCATCCACGTCGAGGCGCTGAGCCGGGCGCCGCGCCTGGCCATTCTGGCCGGCGATCGCGCCGAACACCGGATGCGGGCGACGGCGGAACTGCGCGATCCGGCGCAGGGCGGTCAGGTGGTCGGGCGTTATCCGCTGGTCGTGACGGTGGATGCGGGAGCCGGGGTGCTGGACGCCCTGATGGACCGGCAGGCGGTCACGTCCCACGCCTTCGCCCAGGCCCTGTGCGACGCCGCCTTCGTCGCGCCGACCCGTGTGGCCGAGGCCGGCGCGCCGGGCTGAGGCCGAGGACGGGGCGAAGGGGCGGGCGGCTTGGGCCGGCGCTTTTGAATGTCACGGGCGCGGGCTATCAAGACGGCGAACAGGAAACCGTCCCATGCATCTCGCCCGTTTCGCCCGTATCCGCCTGGCCCATCTTCCGACGCCGCTGGAACCGCTGCCCCGGTTGTCGGAGGAGTTGGGTCTGGATCTGTGGATCAAGCGCGACGACTGCACCGGCCTGGCGGGCGGCGGCAACAAGACGAGGAAGCTGGAGTTCCTGCTGGGCGCGGCGTTCGAAGAGGACGCCGACACGCTGGTGACGCAAGGGGCGGTGCAATCGAACCATGTGCGCCAGACGGCGGCGGCGGCGGCGGCGCACGGCCTGGCCTGCGAGATCATTCTGGAAGAGCGGACGGGGTCCAAGGCGACGGACTATGTCGGCAACGGCAATGTGCTGCTGGACCGGCTGTTCGGCGCGACCCTGCGCACCGTGCCGGGTGGGACGGACATGGTCGCCGAGCTGGAGAAGACGGCGGCCGAGGTGCGGACGCGGGGCGGCAAGCCCTATGTCATTCCCGGCGGCGGATCGAACCCGGTCGGAGCGCTGGGCTATGTCGATTGCGCGCGCGAGATCGTGGTCCAGGCCGATGAGATGGATCTGGAGGTCCACCGCATCGTGACGGCGACAGGCAGCGCGGGCACTCACGCGGGCCTGGTCGCCGGGCTGGCGGTCATGGGGGCGGACATTCCCGTGTTGGGAATCGGGGTGCGGGCGCCCAAGGACAAGCAGGAGGCGAACGTCTTCAAACTGGCCGAGGAGACGGCCGCCCTGCTGGGGCAGACGGGACGGGTAAAGCGCGAGCAGGTGGTCGCCGACTGCGACTATGTCGGCGAGGGCTATGGCCTGATCGACCAAGGGGTGATCGACGCCCTGACCCTGGCGGCGCGTCTGGACGGGATCGTGCTGGACCCGGTCTATTCCGGCAAGGCGATGAAGGGGCTGATCGCCCTGGCGCGCGCCGGCCGGTTCAAGGGTGAGACGGTGGTGTTCCTGCACACCGGCGGGGCGCAGGGGCTGTTCGGCTATCAGACCGAGATCGAAGGCGCGCTGTAGGCGCGCCGTCCGCCATGGACTCGCGCGAGGCGACGCTGGCCCTGCTGGCCGCCCGGGCCGAGGACGCCACCGTCTGCCCCAGCGAGGTCGCGCGGGTGGTCGCGGGCGAGGGCGGCGCGTGGCGCGAGGCGATGCCTGACGTTCATGCCGCGGTGGACGCCCTTGTGAACGAGGGCGCGGTGCGACTGAGCTGGAAGGGGCGGCCGCTGGCGATGCGTGCGGGGCCCTATCGGATCGCGCAGGCTCGAGGCGGTGAAGACGGGGGCGGCGACTTTGGATGATCGCGTCTATGCCGCGCTGCTTGTGCTGGTTTAGGCTGACGCCAGTTTCATAGCCGGGCTGCGGATCGGAAGGCGACATTGACGAAGGTGAGCATCTTGAAAGTTCTTGTCCCCCTGCTTGTCGCCGCGGGCCTTTTGGGTTGCGGGTCAGAATCCGCCACTTCCGCCGAAAATAAGCGTGAAGACAGCGCTGGCCAGGGTATCCAGCCGGTTGCCTCGAACACCCTGGGCCAATGCTCGACATTTATTGGCGCCTCTCTATCCGACGCCGATCGTGCGGCGCTTTGGAACGGTCGTGGCGACGCTCAGCCTCTCTGTCTGTTCGTGGCTTCGGTGGCTTGGGCGGATCATGATCGACAGAAGGCGTCTGACCTCTACGCACTGGCGATGGTCCGTTATCGATACGACGCCGTGAGATGCGCGGCGCCTGTCCCAGACGCGCTCGTGTCATCGATGGTCGCCGCCCGCATGGCCACCGAAAGTCGGCTTGCCGACCTTGGCATTTTTGTCGGGCCTCAAGAGATCGGCGCCGCAGCGCAGCGATCGGAAAGCTACGTCTATCCCGTGGGCCACCTTCAACAGCAATGTGAGGGCAAGCTGAGGCCCGAAAGCGAGTGGGCCGGCTTGAGGGTGGAGATGCAGGACGCGGTCGCAAGAGCCATGGCGAGCCCTCAGTAAGGGCTGGCCTGACTTGCAAATCCTTTTCGCGAGATCAGGACTGATCGGATGATTGCGCCGCAGTCCGAACCTGTCCCGCCGGCGCTGTCTTTGGCGGCGGTGTTTCTGCGGTTCTTGCGGTTCGGGCTGCTGGCGTTTGGCGGGCCGGTGGCGCAGATCGCGATGATCCGGCGCGAGCTGGTCGATCAGGACGGGTGGATGTCCAGCGCGCGGTTCAACCGGCTGCTGGCGGTGTTGCAGGTCCTGCCGGGGCCGGAGGCGCACGAGCTGTGCGTGCATATGGGCATGCGGGCGCGGGGGCGGATCGGCGGTCTGCTGGCGGGCCTGGGGTTCATGCTGCCGGGGCTGATCCTGATGCTGGGGATCGGCTGGGCCTATGTGGCGCTGTCGCCGGTCGTGGGCCTGCTGGCCGGGGCGTTCCTGGGGGTTCAGGCGGCGGTGGTCGCCGTGATCGTGCGCGCCGTCTGTAAGATCGGATCGCATATCCTGGAGGATCGCTGGCTGTGGGCCGTCGCCATCGTCGGCTTTGCGGCGAGCCTGGCCGGGGCGGCGTTCTGGATCGTGCTGGCGGCGGGCGGGGCGGCCTATGTGCTGGTCCGGGCCGGGCGGGTGGGCCTGGCGGGCGGGGGCATGGCGCTGGCGGTTCTCGCAGCCTTGGCGATGCACGGGCTGGGGGACGGCGGGCCGACGTTTGGACAGACGGCGGGGCCGGCGGGCGACGTGGGCGCAGCCGCGATGTTCTGGACGGGGCTGAAGGCGGGGCTGCTGACGTTCGGCGGCGCCTATACCGCCATTCCCTATGTGCGCGCCGATACGGTGGGGCGCGGGCTGATCGACGATGGGGCGTTTCTGGACGGGATCGCCTTTGCGGGGGTGATCCCGGCGCCGCTGGTGATCTTTTGCACCTTCGTCGGCTTCGTGGTCGCGGGCTGGGGCGGGGCGCTGGCGATGACGGCCGGCGTGTTCGCGCCGGCCTTCGCCTTTTCGATGATCTTTTATGAGCGGCTGGAGGCGGTGGTCGAGGACCGGCGGCTGCACGATGTTCTGGCCGGGGTGGCCGCCGCCGTCGTGGGGATCATCGCCGCGACCAGCGTGGAGCTGGGCTGGGCGACCTTGCAGCGGGCGCCGTCGATGGCGGCGGCCGTGGTGATCTTTGCGGTCGCCCTGGCGGTGGCGTGGGCCTGGAAGAGCCGCTACGCCGTGCCGGCAGTTCTGACCGCCGCCGCGGTCGTGGGATGGGGCGTGATGCGATGAGCAAGATCCTGGGCGTGATCGGCGGCATGGGACCGGCCGCGACGGTGGCGTTTCTGGCGCGGGTGCAGGCGCTGACGCCGGCGGACGGGGACGCCGATCACATCCGGTTGGTGATGGACCTGAACCCCCAGGTTCCCGATCGCAACACGCGGCCGGGCGAGGCCGAGGTGGTGCTGGGACAGATGGCCGAGGGGCTGGCGGCGGCGGGAGCCGAGGTGATCGCCATGCCCTGCAACACCGCCCACGCCCAGGCGGGCGGGATCCGTGCGGCGTGCGAGGCGAAGGGCCTGCGCTTCATCGACATGATCGCGGCGACGGCGGATGCGGCGGCTGCCTCTGGAGTTAAGCGGATCGGGGTGCTGGCGACGCCGGGGGGCGAGCGGCTTTACCTGGAGGCGCTGGCGGCGCGCGGGGTCGAGACGATGCTGCTGGAGGGCGCGGACCGCGAGGCCTTCATGGCGCTGGTCTATGGGGTCAAGCGCGGCGATGTCGGCGAGGCGGCGCGGGCAGGGATGTCGCGGCTGGCTCAAGCCCTCGCGGATGCGGGCGCGCACGGGCTGATCGCCGGGTGTACGGAGGTTCCGCTGTTGCTGCGCGCCGCAGACGCAGCCGCGCCCTTGACGGATTCCGCCGAGGTGCTGGCGCAGGTGTGCGTGCAGGCGTGTCGCTGAACGCATGAAAAAAGGGGCTGGCGGATCCAGCCCCTTTTCCATCGGTGATCGGCGCGACCGTCAGTCCTGATAGACGTCGCCGGAGCCGGAGACGGTGCTGTTCAGGTTGGCGGGGCGGGTGGCCAGGGCCACGTCGCCGGAGCCGGCGATGGCGACCTTGACGTCGCCGGTGGGGGCGATGCGGGCGTCGCCGGAGCCGGCGATGTCCACCCAGGCGTCGCGAGTCGCTAGGTCGCCCAGGGACGCATCGCCCGAGCCGGCGATGTCCAGCTTCAGCTCGTCGGTGCGGCCCGAGGCGGTGACCTCGGCCGAGCCGGCGATGTCGAGCGTCAGCGAAGGCTGGTCATAGCCGGTGATCTGCAGGTCGCCCGAGCCCTTGGCGTTGAAGCGGTTCACCTTGGGCGCGGTGATGACGACCTTCAGTTCGTCGCGCTCGGAGCGGGCGGAGAAGTTACCGTTGCTCCAGCCGAACACGACCCGCTCGTCGCCGTCGCCCAGATCGAGGCGGCCGTCGACCAGACGGACACGGTCGGTCAGACCCTTGGGCCCGGTGATGACGACGGTGTTGGCGTCACCCTGCACATAGTCGACGTCGATGCTGGAATCGACGGTCAGGGTCCCGCCGCCGGTCCAAGGCAGGGTGCGGGTGGTGAGCGGGCCGAGGTCGTCGGTCCCGCCGCCCTTGACCCGCTCGAAGCGGATGGTCTCGCCGTCCTGGTCCTTGATGGTCCAGGCCCAGCCGTGGCGCTGGAGGTCGTGGCCGCCGATCGCCAGCGCGCCGCCGACGGTGACCAGGCACAGCACCAGGGCGGCGCCGGCGATGATGAACAGGGTGCGGATCATGCCGAGACTCCCGAGGTCGAGGTGGATTGAACGCTGGTCGGCTCAAGCGCCGGCTTCAGCAGGCGGTAGTGCAGGCGGGCGAACCAGACGACGCCGTTGACCAGCCAGATGGTGAAGATGGTCAGCAGGGCGCCGATGAAGACGGCGCCGGCCATCAGGCCCAGCCCCATCAGGATCGCCGCGAACGGCCCGCCGGGGAAGCCGGCGAAGGGACCGGCGACCATGATCACGCCGCCTGCGATGAACAGGCCGATGGCGGCGATGAAGAAGCCGAACACGGTCCCGATCACGCCCATCAGCAGGGGCAGGAGGATCAGGATGTCCAGCGCCCCCAGGCCCAGCACCGCGAAGACGGCGCCGGCGGCGGCGGAGGGGTTCTTCTCCTGATGCCAGCGCTGGATGCCGGCCTCGGCCTTGAGCTCGCGAGCCAGGCGGACCGGATCGCCGAGCGCGGAGGCGACCTCGGCCTCGGTGCGGCCGGCGGCGATGCCGTCGTCGAAGTGGGTCTGATAGTCGGCGATGATGTCGTTGGCGGTCGTGGTCGGCAGGCCGACGAGACCTTCCTTCAGACGATCGATGAATTCGGCGCGCGTCATTGAGCGGCTCCCTGATCGGCGTCGTTCGCCACGATGGCGTCGACGGCCTTGGTGAAGGCGGACCATTCGGCAGTCTGGGCGGCGAGGGCCCCCCGGCCCGCTTCGGTCAGGCGGTAGTATTTGCGTGACGGCCCGGCGGAGGATTCGACCAGATAGGTTTCGACCTGTCCTTCGGACTGCATGCGGCGCATCAGGGGATAGATCGTGCCTTCCCCCATATCGATCGCGTCCGACAGGCGGCTGGCGATCTCGTAGGCGTAGCTGTCCGCCCGGTTCAGAAGGGCCAGGACGCAAAGCCCCAGCACGCCCTTCTTCAGCTGTATCTCGATGGTTTCTGGCACCTCGGCTCTCCCGTTGATGACCACTGACTACGACAAGGTATCTTGTGACGCAAGGTAGCTATCGAAACATGACAGCGATTTAATCGAGGCCGGCTGAAGGCGGCTTTGCGGCCTGAGCGCCGTTGATCGCTTGGCAAGCCGAAAGCGATCCGATAGGTGACCGAGAACGCCGGGCGTGGGAATCGCGCCAGCGTGATCTCTTGCGAGCCATTCGCAAGTATCTGCTGCATAACGGTTTTATGGGGAAGTCTCATATGGGGATGGGCAAGCGAGCCCAAGGGACGTTGAAGAAGGCCGCGACTTACGCGTCCTCCATCGTTCTGGGCGCCGGACTGGCGATGTTCGCTGCGGCGCCGACGTGGGCGCAGGACCTGATGGGTCAGCCGACCCCGGGCGGCATCACGCTGCAACCGGCGGCGTCGCCGCTGAAGCATGATGCGCACTTCTTCCACGACGTGATCCTGATGCCGATCATCACGGCCATCACTCTGCTGGTGCTGGGCCTGCTGGCCTGGATCGTGTTCCGCTACAACAAGAAGGCCAATCCGACGCCCGCGCGTTGGAGCCACAACACCACGATCGAGATCATCTGGACCGTGCTGCCGGTGCTGATCCTGGTGTTCATCTCCCTGTTCTCGTTCCGCCTGCTGTTCGCCTATCACGACATGCCGTCGCCGGACCTGACGGTGAAGGTGACCGGCAACCAGTGGAACTGGGCCTATGAGTATCCGGACCAGGGCGTCGCGGAATACATCTCCAACATGCTCCCGGAAGAGGAAGCCAAGGCCAAGGGCGTGCCCTATCGTTTGGCCGCGACCGAGCCGATGGTCGTGCCGGTCGGCAAAACGGTGCAGCTGGTCATCACCGCCTCGGACGTCATCCACGCCGTCGCCCTGCCGGCGTTCGGTCTGAAGACCGACGCCGTTCCCGGCCGCATCAACACCACCTGGTTCAAGGCCGAGCGCACCGGCGTCTTCTATGGCCAGTGCTCGGAACTGTGCGGCGTCGACCACGCCTTCATGCCGCTGGAGATCCGGGTCGTGACCCAGGCCCAGTTCGAACAGTGGATCGCCTCCAAGGGCGGTTCGATGACGCCCAAGGTCGCCGCGCCCGCCGCGGCTCCGGCTGCTGCCGCGCCTGCGCCCGCCGCCGACGCCGCGACCCCGGTCGCCGCCCCCGTCGGCGCCACCGCCGACCAACCCGTTCCCGCCGCGGCGTCCGCCGCGCCGGCCGCCCAGTAAGAGGCGAACAGAGACACATGGCTGACGCTACCGTAACCCGCGACGCGACCCACATCGGTCACGCTCACGACGACCACCATCACGACCACAAGCTGGGCTTCTTCACCCGCTGGTTCCTGTCGACCAACCACAAGGACATCGGCACCCTGTATCTGATGTTCGCCATCATGGCGGGCATCGTGGGCGGCGCCCTGTCGGGCCTGATCCGCTGGGAACTGGCCGAGCCGGGCATCCAGATCTTCAAGGAAGGCTCGTCGATCCAGCTGCTGGGTCTCGTGGAGCAATCCAAGCACGGCTATAACGCCGTCGTCACGGCCCACGCCCTGATCATGATCTTCTTCATGGTCATGCCCGCCATGATCGGCGGCTTCGGCAACTGGTTCGTGCCGATCATGATCGGCGCGCCGGACATGGCCTTCCCGCGCATGAACAACATCTCGTTCTGGCTGCTGGTCGCCGCCTGGTGCCTGCTGATCCTGTCGATGTTCACCGACGGCGGACCGGGCAAGGGCTTCGGCGGGGGCTGGACGGCCTATCCGCCGCTGTCGACCACGGGCCACGTCGGCCCCGCTTTCGACCTGGCCATTTTCGCCCTGCACGTCGCGGGCGCCAGCTCGATCCTGGGCGCGATCAACTTCATCACCACCATCCTGAACATGCGCGCGCCCGGCATGACCATCCACCGGATGCCGCTGTTCGCCTGGTCGGTGCTGATCACCGCCTTCCTGCTGCTGCTGTCGCTGCCCGTGCTGGCCGGCGCCATCACCATGCTGCTGACGGACCGCAACTTCCACACCCACTTCTTCGATCCCGCCGGCGGCGGCGACCCGATCATGTACCAGCACCTGTTCTGGTTCTTCGGTCACCCGGAAGTGTACATCCTGATCCTGCCAGGCTTCGGCATCATCAGCCACATCGTCTCGACCTTCAGCCGCAAGCCGGTGTTCGGATATCTGGCCATGGCCTACGCCATGGTGGCCATCGGCTTCGTCGGCTTCATCGTGTGGGCGCACCACATGTACACGGTCGGCATGAGCATCAATCTGCGCGCCTATTTCATCGCCGCCACCATGATCATCGCGGTGCCGACGGGCGTGAAGATCTTCAGCTGGATCGCCACCATGTGGGGCGGCTCCATCAGCTTCAAGACGCCCATGCTGTGGGCGATCGGCTTCATCTTCCTGTTCACCGTCGGCGGCGTGACCGGCGTGGTCCTGTCGAACGCCGGCATCGATTACAGCCTGCACGACACGTACTACGTCGTGGCGCACTTCCACTATGTGCTGTCGCTGGGCGCCGTCTTCGCGATCTTCGCGGGCTTCTACTACTGGTTCGAGAAGATGTTCGGGGTGAAGTACAACGAGTTCCTGGGCGCGACCCACTTCTGGATCATGTTCGTGGGCGTGAACCTAGTGTTCTTCCCGCAGCACTTCCTGGGTCTGCAGGGCATGCCGCGTCGCTACATCGACTATCCGGAAGCCTTCACCCTGTGGAACCACGTCTCGTCGATCGGCTATGCGATCACGGCGGTCGGCGTGCTGGTCTTCCTGATCATGCTGGCCGAGGCGGCGATCCGTCGTCGTCCGGGTGTCGACAATCCGTGGGGCGAAGGCGCCACGACCCTGGAGTGGACCCTGTCCTCGCCGCCCCCGGCCCACCAGTTCAACGAACTGCCGGTCATCAAGGCGGAAGAGCACTAAGCCTTTCCAGCGATATGAAATCGAAGGCCGCTCTTTCCGTCGGAAGGGGCGGCCTTCTTCATTTGGGTATGCTATGCGGCCCTCACCGATGACCGAAGTTCAGACCCGCCCCGCCATCTCGACCGCCCAGCCGGAGGATTTCTTCCAGCTGCTGAAGCCGCGCGTGATGTCGCTGGTGGTGTTCACCGCTGCGACCGGGCTGATCGTCGCGCCCGGATCGGTCAATCCGCTGGTCGCGGCCATCGCCATCCTGTGCATCGCCGTGGGGGCGGGGGCGGCCGGCGCCCTGAACATGGCGCTGGAAGGCGAGACCGACGCCCTGATGCGGCGCACGCGCGGCCGGCCGGTGGCGGCGGGGCGTGTGCGCAAGAACGACGCCATGGCGTTCGGCGTCATCCTGAGCCTGTTCTCGGTCATGCTGTTGGGTATGAACACCAACTGGCTGGCGGCCGGTCTGCTGGCCATGACCATCGTCTATTATGCCGGCTTCTACACCCTGCTGCTGAAGCGGCGGACGCCCCAGAACATCGTCATCGGCGGGGCGGCGGGCGCCTTTCCGCCCGTGATCGGCTGGGCGGCGGCGACGGGCCATGCGCCGTGGCAGGCGTGGCTGCTGTTTCTCATCATCTTCCTGTGGACCCCGCCGCACAGCTGGGCGCTGGCGCTGTATTCGGCCGGCGACTACGCCAAGGCGGGCATTCCGATGATGCCGGTTGCCAAGGGCGCCAAGTCCACGCGGTTGCAGATCCTGCTCTACACCCTGGTCTTCGTGCCGGTCGCGATCGCCCCGGCCTTCGCGGGCCTGGGCGGGATCATCTATCTGGTCGTGTCGGTCGCGGGCGGCCTAGGCTTCCTCGGCTTGGCGGTGCGCCTTTATCGCTCGCGCGCGGGCGACGAGCCGGACAAGGCGGAGGCCGTGGGACGCGAAGCCGCATTGTATGACGTCAAGGTCCAGGCCAAACCGGCGCGGGACCTGTTCGCCTTTTCCATCCTCTATCTGATGGCGCTGTTCTCAGCGCTGCTGGTCGAGGCCCTGTCCGGTCTGGGAGCGTAAAACCATGCGTCTGACGCCTGAGGAACTTCGCGCGCGCAAGCGTCGCAACGTCTGGATCGCCTCGGCGCTGGTGGCCTTCATCGTGCTGGTGTTCGCCACCACGGTGCTGCGCCTGCAACAGAATCAGGCGGCCGAGCGCGCGCTGGCGACGGCGGTGGAGACGTCCCAACCATGAAGGCGGGCCGCAAGAATCTGATCGCCATCATCTGCGTCTTCGGCGTGATGGGCATGACCGGGGCGGCGTTCGCGGCGGTGCCGCTCTATCGGATGTTCTGTCAGGTCACGGGCTTCGGCGGCACGACGATGAAGGCGGATAAGGCCTCCGACACCGTGCTGGACGAGACGGTGATGGTGCGGTTCGACACCAATGTGCGCGGCGTGCCGATGACCTTCCGCGCCGAACAGTCGACCCAGCGGGTGCGGATCGGCGAGACGGGCCTGGCCTATTTCGACGTGACCAACACCTCGGACAAGCCGATCCAGGTGCGCGCCAGCTACAATGTCTCGCCCGAGCAGACGGGGCCGTATTTCCAGAAGCTGCAATGCTTCTGCTTCACCGACCAGACGCTGGCGGCGGGCGAGACGCGCCAGTTTCCGGTCCAGTATTTCATCGCCCCGGAACTGGCCACGGACCGTGAGGCCAAGGGCGCGCGCGACATCACCCTGAGCTACACCTTCTACCCCTCCGTGGACGCGCCCAAGGCGTGACTTCGAAGCCGGGCGTGGACTTTCCCGGCGTCGGCTGCGGCCTGGTGATCCAGCGCGCCGACGGGCGGGTGCTGCTGTGCAAACGGCTGAAGGCGCCCGAGGCCGGGTTCTGGAACATCGTCGGCGGCAAGGTCGACCTGATGGAGCGCTCCATCGACGCCGCGCGGCGCGAGGCCGAGGAGGAGAGCGGGCTGACGATCGGCGACGTCGACTTCCTGTGCCTGGCTGAAGAGATCATTCCGGCCGACGGCCAGCATTGGGTGTCGCTGATCTATGTCACCCGGGACTTCACCGGCGAGCCGACGCTGACCGAGCCGGACAAGCTGTCGGAGATCGGCTGGTTCGCGCTGGACGACCTTCCCCAGCCGCTGTCGGCCTTTTCGGCGAAGGCGTTCACGGCGATGAACGGCTGATCACACGGCGCCGTTCGCGTCGGCGCGCGTTTCATCTCCAGGTGCACGCTGCACGCCGAGACGGAGACGGGATTTGCGCGGTCTGGATTTCACCAACTGGCACAGTCTGCTGCTGACCCTGGTCGGACTGGCGCTCGTGACGCTGATCGGCATGGGCATCCGGCTGGTGATGATGTTCACCATCCAGCAGCGGCGCGAGCGGATGAACCGCCAGATCAACGAACGACTGAAGACCCTGATCGCCGCCTACAAGGTACTGGGCGGGTCGTTCACCGGCGACCTGACCGTCGATCCGACGCACAAGCGCGACCTGAGCCGCCGCAACGCCTCGCAAGGCGAGACGGGACTGGATCTCAGCGCCGAGGCGACTGCGGGGTCGGATCGGACCCGGCGTATCCGCGACGCGGTCGAGGCCAGTCTGGCGGACATCATCCTGCTGGGCACCGAGGACCAGGTGCGGCTGGCGCAGCAGGCGGCGCGTGAACTGGTCGCCGGGCGGCCGGTGCGGACGCATGATCTGGTCGTTTCGCTGCGCGACTTCATCCGCCAGGCGCTGGACCTGGCGCCCGTGCCGACCGGACCGGACGTTCCCTTGCAAGGCCCGACGCGCCCGTCCTCGACCGGAGGCCGCGGCGCCGGGGCCGGCGCAACGGGCGGCCGTGGCGGGGGCGGGGGCGGGGGCGGCATGGGCGCAGGGATGGGCGGCGGTGGAATGGCCATGGGCGGCGCATTGGCCGACAGCCCGGACGATCCCGCCGATCCAATGGCCCGCAAGAGCTGAGCCCCGTCCGCATGCCCGAACAAGGCGGAAAGACGGCGTGGCTCTGGCGTCGGGGAAAATCGAACGCTATAGCCGCTATAACAACCGACTCTGGCCGACGAAGAGACGCGATTCATGGCTGACGCCCACGCCACTCCGCAGCACGACTACCACCTGGTGGCGCCCAGCCCCTGGCCGCTGGTGTCCTCGGTCGCTGCGACCATCATGTTCATCGGCGCGGTGATCTGGATGAAGGGCCTGGCGCCGGCGGACGGCGGCCCGATCGCCGCCAACTTCCTGGCCGAGGGCAAGCCGGGCGTCTTCTTCGCCGGTCTGGCCGGCGTGCTGATCTCGGCCTTCTGCTGGTGGGCGGACGTCATCAAGGAATCCAAGGCGGGCGACCATACGCCGGTCGTGTCGCTGGGCCTGCGCTACGGCATGATCCTGTTCATCGCGTCGGAGGTGATGTTCTTCGTCGCTTTCTTCTGGATGTTCTTCGACATGGCCCTGTTCCATGAATCCCGCGCCCTGACGCCGGAAGTCGGCGCCTGGGCCGACACCGCCAAGGCCTGGTCGACCTGGCCGCCGAAGGGCGTCGAGGTTCTGTCGCCGTGGCAACTGCCGCTGCTGAACACCGTGACCCTGCTGCTCTCGGGCTGCACCGTCACCTGGGCCCACCACGCGATCCAGGTCGGCGACCGCAAGGGCGCCAAGATCGCCCTGATCATCACCGTGGCGCTGGGCGTGCTGTTCACCTGCGTCCAGGCCTATGAGTACAACCACATCCTGCACGAGAAGCTGTTCTTCAACGAAGAGGCCGTGAACTCGGGCCTGTACGGCTCGATCTTCTTCATGGCGACGGGCTTCCACGGCTTCCACGTCCTGATCGGCACCATCTTCCTGGCGGTCTGCCTGATCCGCCTGCTGAAGGGCGACTTCACCCCGCAGAAGCATTTCGGGTTCGAGGCGGCGGCCTGGTACTGGCACTTCGTGGACGTGGTCTGGCTGTTCCTGTTCGCCTTCGTCTATGTCGTCTTCGGTTGATCCAAGACGGTCCTGAAGACATCGCAGCGGCGCGGGACGAGCAATCGTCCCGCGCCGTCGTCGTTTCCGATACGCCGGTTCGCTGGGCGCTTCGGGGGCGTTGTCCCCGGTGTGGCCAGGGCGCGTTGTTCGCGGGCTTTCTGAAAGTGGCGCCCGGCTGCACGGCCTGCGGTCTGGACTATTCCACCATCCAGACGGGCGACGGCCCCGCCAGCTTCATCATGCAGTTCGCCGGCTTTATCGTCGGCTTCTCGGCCCTGTTCGTGGAAATCAAATACCATCCGCCCATGTGGGTGCATCTGATCGTCTGGCTGCCGCTGGTGGTCGCCCTGTCGCTGGCCCTGATGCGGCCGGGCCGGGGGCTGATGATCGGCCTGCAATATCGGAACCAGCGATGAAGCGTTTCCCCTGGATCCTGACCGTGCTGACGGTGCTGGGCCTGATCCTGCTGATCGGCCTGGGCGTGTGGCAGGTCGAGCGGCTGAAGTGGAAGGAAGGGCTGATCGCGGCGGCTGATGCGGCGGCGGCGAAACCGCCCGTGCCGCTGGAGCAGGTGCTGGCCGAGACAAGGAATGGGGGCGATCTGGAGTTCCGCAAGGCGCTTATCGTCTGTCCGGGCCTGGCCAGCGCGCCCTTCGTCGAGCTTCAGAGCATTCATGACGGCGAGGCCGGGGTGCGGCTGATCTCGGCGTGCAAGCCGGCGGGGGCGGATTTCACCCTGCTGGTCGATCGTGGCTTTGTCGGCGACGGCGTGACGGCGCGTCCGCGCGTGCTCGAAACCACCATGCCGCTGGTGATGGTCGGAGAGTTCCGCACCTTCGACAAGCCCGGCGCCATGAGCCCGGCGCCCCGCGACGGCCGCTTCTACGCCCGTGACACTGCGGCGATGGCCAAGGCGTTGAACATCACCGGTCCGGTCCGGCCCGAGGCCGTGTTCGCCATCACCGCCGTCAATCCCGAATTCCCGGCGCTAAGGCCGTCCGCGCCGCCTGCGGCCTTTTCCAACAACCATTTCGGATACGCCCTGACGTGGTTCGGACTGGCGATCGCGCTTGCGGGTTTCTATGTGGCCCTGCTTCGCCGTCGCACCAAGAAAGACATCCCCTGACCGCTACGCTTCACACCCTGTCCAACGGCGTTCGCGTCATCTGCGATCCGATGCCGGGGCTGAAGACCCTGGCCGTCGTCGTCACCGTCAAGGGCGGGGCGCGGTGGGAGGCGCTGGATCGATCCGGCTGGTCGCACCTGTTGGAGCATCTGGTATTCAAGGGCGCCGGCGACATGGCCGCGCGCGAGATCGTCGAGCGGATCGAGGCCGAGGGCGGCACCATCAACGCCTCCACGGGTTATGAGCGGACCAGTTTCGAGGTGCGGGGGCTGGACGGCTCGCTGCCGCTGGCGATGCAGGTGCTGTCGGACCTGGTGTTCCGCCCGACCCTCGATCCTGCCGAGATTGAGCGCGAGAAGGACGTGGTGGCCCAGGAGATCGCCGAGGCCTTCGACACGCCCGACGACCATGTGTTCGAGATGGTGCAGACGCGCGCCTTCGCCAAACAGCCGCTGGGTCGGCCGATCCTGGGCTCGGTCGCCAGTCTGAAACCGGCGGACAAGGCGAGCGTCGAGGCGTGGCGCGCGCGGCTGTATTCGCCCGACCGGATGGTGGTGTCGGTTTCAGGCGCGGTGGACGAGATCGAACTGCTGGCCCTGGCCGAGCGCTGGTTCGGCGATGCGGTCGCGACGCCGGCTGACGCGCCCGCGCCGGCCGCCTTCGTCGGCGGCCATGCCAAACTGACGCGCAAGATCGAACAGGCCAATCTGGTGTTCCAGCTGCCGGCCCTGTCCGCGACCGATCCGGCGCTTTCGGCCATGAGGCTGTTCGGCGAGATCTTGGGCGGGGGCATGGCCTCGCGCCTGTTCCAGAGCGCGCGCGAGGAGCGGGGCCTGGCCTACGCCATCGACGCCTATCAGGAGCCGTACGAAGATGCGGGCGTGCTGGGCATCTACGCCGGGGCGGCGGCGGATCGGGCGAAAGAACTGGCCGAGGTCTCGGCGGCCGAGGTGCGGGCCCTGGCCGAGGTCGGGCCGACCGAAAAGGAGCTGTCGCGGGCCAAGGCGGTGATGAAGGCCGGCCTGTGGATGTCGGACGAAAACCCGATGAGCCGGGCGGGACGCAACGCCGCCCAGACCCTGATCTTCGGCGCCCCACGCTCCAGCCTGTCGATGACCGAACAGCTGGAAGCCCAGACGATTGAGAACGTGCGCGCGGTCGGCGGCCGGGTGCTGGCCTCAGGCCAGGCGGCCAGCGCCGTCCTGGGCCCGAAGTCGGCCGCACCGGCGGGCGAAGCGTTCGCGACAGCCCTGTTCGGGGGTTAGGCTTTCGGCTGGTCTTTGCTGACTTCAGTCGCTCTCGCGCGGAGGTTCAGCGGCAGATTATCCCAGCGGCGGCCGTCTGAATGTCCGGACCAGGGCACGAGGCAAACTTCTCTTCACGACCCACAGCGGACATTAGGATTGGAAGCTGGAAAGGGAGGCCCTATTCGTTGTGTCTGTTTGCCAGGTCTGAACGCGTAAACAACCGGGGGACAAGACCAGCACATGATCGTCATCGCAGTCTCGACCATGGCAATCATTTGGGGCTCTAGCTGCGGATCAGTTGTCCCGGCCACTGAACCGTTGGCTGCTCCTCACAATGAGAGCGTCCAAGAGATGATGACGCGTGTCTCTTCCATGCCCTGCGTCATCCGTGAGGACGAAGTCGATTGGACCCTTTTCAAGGACGACTCCACGTTGAGCTACTGGGCGTTCGTTCGAAATGAACATCCCGCCTATCCCTCAGCAGTCGTGACTCCGTTCGTTCGCGGGCGCGGAGCCTATTTGGACACGATCGTGCGCGTTCAATGTGAAGCTAAGCGCAGTGTGTGTGATCAGCTCCAGTCTGACGTAGGTGAGATGAGTGCTTCCGTCCTTCATCCGTAACAGGCCAGGGAATGTCACTTTCCCACCCCTAGCTGACGCCGACCCAGCCCGCTTTCCGGCTTGGAGTGCAACGTCCGCTCTCAGCCGTGAAGCCTAGGACTAAATTCGACCCATTGAGGACATTGGGCTACCTGACGAAACTGCTTAGCGGTCCCCGCCAACCGAGTTTGTGGACGGCATCCAATCGACCGTCACATTGAACGCAGTCCTCGCCGTCCCGGCTTCCTGTGGCGATCCAAACTTCTCCTTTCACGGGGAGAGGTGACCAGCGACAGGGTGGTCCTCCATACAGGTCCGGATAAAGCGTCGCGTCGAAACGGACTGAGGTTCGGGTCCCCACCCCTTGACCTTTCAGGGTGGTGAGAGGCGTCAGTTCAAACGTCCCTCTCACGAGTTCCGTCTCATCTGCGGGCAGCGGGTCGGCATCCACGACCACTGCGGTAACGATATAGAGCACAACCCTGTCAGACACTTGCAGCGCTCGGGAAAGGCTCGGCGGCCCAATGTTGCAGAGACCACCATCTCGTGCCGCGTCGGCCCGTCCATTGACGGGCGCGAGGATGACGCCGGCGGAAGCGAGAGCGATGCCCAGTCGGTTGAAAACCATTGCACTGTCCTATTGGGTTTGGTGAGACTGCCCTGCCCAACGTCCGCTTTCCACCCCTAGCTGACGCCGACCCAGCCCGCTTTCCGGCCTAGAGGCCACGTCTGCCTCCGGTGCTGAACCCCAGGACTAAATTCGACCCAATGCGGACGTGTGAGCGGCTATCAAGCCGAAGCATCAGCGTTGCTGATCAAAATGAGCCGGCCTTTTGCTTTCTAGCTTCTTCGCCCGTGAGAAGACTCCCCCATAGAAAAGATACAGGAAACAAGCCGCCAGACCGGGCACCACAAAGATAGCCAAGACTTCGGACACTTCAGAAGGGATGCCGTAAAGCCACAGGCTCACGAGGACGAAGGATCCGTACAACGCCGCGAAGAAAAGTCTGCGATTTTTGGAAAACATAATGATCAAGTCCCTAGCTTCACTTTATCAGAGCAGCGGCGCATCCACGTTGCAATGAATGTCTGCTTTCCACCCGTAACAGCCCTTCGCGATGTCCGCTTTGTGCGCAGGTGAACGGCTGGGCGGGTTAAAACGGAACATCCGACCGCCGGGATCGGTTATGCTGGCGCTTGAACCCGTCCAGCCCGGAGACCCCCATGACCGTCCGCGTCGCCCTGATCGTCGGCAGCCTGCGCAAAGGCTCCTATTCGCGCGCCATCGGCATGGAGTTGAAGGCGCTGGCCGAGCCGGGGCTGGAGATCGAGTTGGTCGAGATCGGCGACCTGCCGCTCTATGACCCCGATCTGGAGACCGAGAACCCGCCGCCCGCCTGGGAGCGGTTCCGCGAGGAGGTGGCGACGACCGAGGCGGTGCTGTTCGTCACGCCCGAATACAATCGCTCCATTCCCGGCGCGCTGAAGAACGCGCTGGACGTCGGCTCGCGCCCCTATGGCCACAGCATCTGGCAGGGCAAGCCCGCCGCCATCGTCAGCGTCTCGCCCGGCGCCGTCGCGGCGTTCGGCGCCAACCACCACCTGCGCCAGCCGCTTGTGTTCCTGAACATGCCGACGATGCAGCAGCCCGAGGCCTATATCGGCAATGTCGCCGACCTGCTGGACGAGAACGGCAAGCTGAAGAAGGACGACACCAAGACCTTCCTGAAAAGCTTCACCGACGCCTTCGCCGCCTGGATCGACAAGACGAAGGCCTAGACCTGCAAAGCTGAGATGAATCTCGCGGGGTCGCTTACCCGAAGATCGACAACGACGCGATTGTCCATGTCGGTCAGACGCAGTCGGACGTTCATACCTGTCCAATCCCTACGCGCCTCGGCTATGACGACGGCGAGAGGTTTGCGGAACTCAAGCCCGAACGTCCCGTAGGGCATAAACAGGGTGATCGGGAAAATAGGCGAAAGCCAAAGCTCTTCGCCATCGATGACCACCATCAGGCAGTTGCTCGCGCCTCCCCACTTCCCCTTTTGTTTGCCAGAGGCGCGGGTGTCAGCGTAACGCGCCGAAGCGGGAGGCTTGGGCATGAGGGGTTCGCCCCGACCTCGTCGGCTATTCACGGCAAACCAGATCAAGGCTGGCCATGTGATAACAACGCCGATTACCCAGACGGTTAGAAAAACGATCTCTGGTTTCATGTGGCTAAGCTAGGGCTGGGTCAGACGAGAGTCATGTGTTCCATTGGACGGTCGAAATTGAAAGCGGCGGCTCCGTGAGGAGCCGCCGTCGCCAGATCAGCTGTGAAGCTGAAATCAGCCGATGGTTTGCAGCTGGCCAGCCGATTCCTTGCCCGAACGCTTGTCGCGTTCCAGCTCGTAGGAAACCTTCTGGTTTTCATCCAGGCCGCGCAGGCCAGCGCCTTCGACGGCCGAGATGTGGACGAAGACGTCCTTGCCGCCGTCGTCGGGTTGGATGAAGCCGTAACCCTTGGTCGGGTTGAACCATTTGACAGTGCCGGTAGCCATTTTGAGACCTCCGTTAGAAATTGACCGAGGGAACGTCCCTGCGGCCTGTCGGGTCTGAATGGGAGCGGCCTTGACTCGTGCGTTCGCAGAGAGAGTGGGCGTTACGCAGAGAGATCGACGAGCTCTATGTGCGCAGATATTCATGACAGATGCAAGCGCGGGCCGGGCGGGCCGAAAATCCAATAATGGGAACGGTTTAGCTTGGCGCACGTTGTTGGAAGGCACGAAAGGCTTCCAACATGAACCGCACCCACGTCGTGGAGCGCGCCTACCAGCTCGCTCGGACCAACGATTGTCTGAACACCGGCGACGTCGTCAAGGCGCTGTCGGGCGAGGGCTATTCGGGCGCCGAAATCTCGCACTTTCAGGGCAGCTCGATCCGGGCCGACCTGAACCGCATCTGCAAGATGCCCAAGCCCGACCTCGAACCGACCTCCAACGCCGCCTGACGGCTCAATGCGCGCCGGCGCCGTCCGGCAGATGCATCTTCTCGAACCGCCCCACCCGCGTGACCAGGGTGCGGGCGGCGTCGTTCATGCCCAAAACCTGCACGTCCGCGCCCTGACGGCGGTAGCGGAAGACGACCTTGTCCACGGCGGCGACGCCGGTCAGATCCCACAGATGGGCGTCGCTGAGGTCGATCTCGACGCGCCTGGGATGGCCGTGATGCTCGAAGCTGGCGGCGAACAGGTCGGCCGAGGCGAAGAACAGCTGGCCTGAGACCCGGTAGCGCAGCACGCCCTCATCCGGCGTCTCGATCTCGGTGACCGTGATGGTCTTGCCGACCTTGCGCATGAAGAAGACCGCCGACAGCAGCACGCCCAGGATCACGCCCTTTGATAGGTCGTGGGTGGCGACCACGGTGACGGTGGTGGCGATCATGACGATCGAGGACTGGAACGGGGTCGAGCGCAGCTTCAGCACCGAACCCCAGTCGAAAGTGCCGATGGAGACCATGATCATGACCGCGACCAGAGCCGCCATCGGGATTTGCGCGACCCAGTCTCGCAGCACCAGAATCAGGAATAGCAGGAACAGGCCGGCCCACAGGGTCGAGAGCCGCCCCCGCCCGCCCGAGGTGACGTTGATGATCGACTGGCCGATCATGGCGCAGCCGGCCATGCCTCCGAACAGGGGCGACAGGATGTTGGCGATGCCCTGACCGCGCGTCTCCTTGTCCTTGTCCGAAGGGGTGTCGGTCATGTCGTCGAGCAGATTGGCGGTCAGCAGGCTTTCCAGCAGACCGACGAAGGCCAGGGTCGCCGAAATCGGGGCGATGATGACCAGCGTCTCCCACGTCAGGGGGACGGCGGGCAGATGGAACATCGGCAGGCTGGTCGGCATCTGGCCCATGTCGCCGACGGTGCGCACATCCAGCTTCAGCACGATCACCAGGGCGCTGATGGCGACGATGGCGACCAGGGGCGAGGGCACAGCCTTGGTGAGGCGCGGAAAGCCGTAGATGACGACCAGGGCCGCCGCGACAAGGGCGTAGGTGATCCAGCCCTGGCCAATCAGCTCAGGCATCTGGGCCAAGAAGATCAGGATCGCCAGCGAGTTGACGAAGCCGGTCATGACGCTGCGGCTGACGAACTTGATGTAGCGGCCCAGCTTCAGCAGGCCGATGACGATCTGGAACACGCCGCACAGCAGCGAGGCGGCGAAGAGATATTCCAGCCCGTGGTCGCGCACGAGCGTGACCATCAGCAGGGCCATGGCGCCGGTCGCGGCCGAGATCATGGCCGGCCGGCCGCCCACGAAGGCGATGGTCACGGCGATGACCACGCTGGCGTAGAGGCCGACGGCGGGATCGACGCCGGCGATGATCGAAAAGGCGATGGCTTCGGGGATCAGGGCCAGGGCCACGACGGTCCCCGCCAGAAGATCGCGGCGAGGATTGGCGAGCCATTGCTGGCGCGCGGAGGCGATGATGGACATTTCAGGATTTCATCTGGATGAGCCGTACCGATGCTTCGGTTTCGGGGCTCGGTTTCCCAGCGGATCGGCGGCGGGGATAGCCACCCGTCGCCTGCGAACAGGGCCGGGTCCAAGGTGATGGCGTCCTGATGCGGCGTTGCGCCGCGAAAAGCAAGCGTGGCGGCTAGACGAGACCCTCAATCACCGGCGCCTCGACGGCGCTGCCGGGGAAGACGCGGCCGTCCAGGGCGGCGCGGTCGACGCCCATATGATCGCGCAGCACGCCCTTGAACACCGAACGGATGTCCATCGTCGGCGCCAGGTCGCGGTTCTCGAACAGGCGGTTGTCGGTCAGGGTCGGCCAGTCGCCGATGGGGCCGCCGCGCTTGATCGCCCCGCCCGCCAGCAACAGAGAGGAGCCGGTGCCGTGATCCGTCCCTTGCGTGCCGTTGGCGCGGGCGGTGCGGCCGAACTCGGTGGCGACGACGACCACCGTGCGAGACCATGTTTCGCCCAGCCCGTCTTTCAGACCCGTGACCAGTTGATCCAGGCCGGTCAGCCGCGTCTGAAGCTGCGCGCGCTGGCCCGCATGGGTGTCCCAGCCGTCCAGAGAGACGGCGACGATGTCGGCGCCCTCCGGTCCGTTCATCAGCTTGGCGACGGCCTGGCCCAGGCCCTGGACGTCGTTGCGACGCAGGCGTTGGTCGCCGCCCTCCATGCTGACCAGCTGCTCGGTCGCGAGACCCCGCGCCAGGTTCTGGCCTAGCATCGGATCCTCGACATAGAGATCCTGCAGCAGGGAGGCGATGCGGTCGCCGCCGCGCACCTGACCGCCCGGCGCCCAGCTGGACACGGGGGCGTCGCCGCGCAGGATCAACGGCGTCTGGGCGCCGATCGACAGGCCCTTCAGCGACGCGCCGCCCGCCGCGACGATGGCGCGGTTCAGCCAGCCGTCGGATTGCTGGCGCAGACCTTCGCCGCCGTTCTCCAGCACGTCCTGGGCGTCGAAATGGGAGCGGATGCGGACCGGCAGGGCGACGGCCGGGGCGAACCGCATCTGGCCTTGGCCATACAGGTCATGCAGGCCGGCCAGCGCCGGATGCAGGCCGAAGCCTTCGCCCAGCGTCAGGGCGCCGTTCGCCTCGCCGGGGGCGGGGATGGCCAGGCCGCCACGCAAGGGGACGTAGTTTGGGTCGCCATAGGGGACGGTGACGGACAGGCCGTCCATGGCGCCGCGCGCGATGACGACGACCAGCTTGTTGGCCGGTCCGTTGGTCTGGGCGGCGACGCGGCCGGCGAAGGCGAGGCCGACCCCGGCCGAGGCGGCGGCCAGCAGATGGCGGCGGTTCATATCGAGGGCGGTCATCGGCGTTGGAACTCCGGCGACATGAACAGAAGGGTGAGGGCCTCGGGCCTGCTTTCGGCGCGGGCGACGGCGAGCCGCGTGCGTTCGCCGAGGCGCGGGCCGAGGGCGGCGGCGGCGACCGCGTCCGGGTCGGCCGCCTGGGCCAGATCGGCGGCGGTGCGCGACCAGTTCAGCCGTTTGACCAGGGCGTCGGGACCGGCCCAGTCGGCGGCCGTGTCGGGCCAGCCCTCGGGCGACGGGGGCGCGAACGGCGGCTGGCCCATGTCGAGCAGGGCCTGGCGTAACGGCTGGATCCGCTGAGGCCGGGTTCCCAGCGCGCGATGGGTCGATACGATGAAGTCGTAGGGCGTCTTGACCTTGGCGGGCTGGGGCGTCCAGGTCTCGGGCGCGTCGACCAGGGCGCGGGCGACCTGGGCCAGATCGCCGCCGGAGCCGGTCCACGCCGCTTCCAGCCGGGCGACCAGGGCGGGCGACGGATCGTCGGCGACGAAATGGGCGGCGAGGCGGCGCGACAGACGTTTGGCCGTCGCCGGATGCCGGGCGAGGTCGCGCAGGATGGCCTGCCCCTGGGCCAGGCCCGCCGCGGGATAGGTCTTGCCCATCACCGTGCGGGCGCCGGGTTCGTGGACATTGGCGCGGAAGACAAAGCCGTCGGGACCGGGCTCGGCCTGGGCGGCCATCCTGCGGGCTCGCTGAGGGCGACTGGGCTGACGCTGGTCGCGGGCGGTGGGGATCGACCAGCCGGTCAGGGCGCGGGCCAGTTCGGTGACGTCGCCCTGCGTATAGCCGCCGTCGGCGCCGACGGTGTGCAACTCCATCATCTCGCGGGCCAGGTTCTCGTTCAGCCCGGCGTTGCGGCGGGCGCCGGCCATGCTGTCGGGACCGACCGAGCGGGCTTGGTCCAGATACAGAAGCATGGCGGGATGCTGTTCGGCGGCCAGGACCAGATCCTCGAACCGGCCGAAGACGTGGGGGCGGATGGCCTCGCGCTCATACTGGCCGACGAAGGCGCCGCTGGCGAACTTGGCGGCCGAGACGGTCAGGGCGTTCGACCAGAACAGGGCCCAGCGCTCGGCGAAGCCGTCGTCGGTGGTCGCGCCGAGCTGGGCGCGGGCCAGGAACTCCTGCGCCGTGTCCTGAGTGATGTCGCGGCGGGCGTCCTGACGGGCTTCGCGCCGGGCGACGGCCTGCGGATCGGCGGCGTCCGGCATACCGGGAGCGGGGGCAGGGGAGGGTGCGGACTCGGCCATCGCCGGAGCGGCGGCGCGTCGGTCGCGGCGGACCAAGCCAGCTTCGCTCTGATAGTCGATATATTGGGCGACTCGTTCGGCGGTGTCGGTGAACTGGCCGGACGGCTGGGGCGCGCCCTGGGGTCGAATCTGGCCCATGGCCCAGCCGCGCGGATCGGCGGCGACGCGGTCGATCTCGCCCGGCCGGGCGCCCAAACCCAGGCGGGACAAGGCGACGGCGGCGTCGGTCGGTGATGAAGCCATGGCCTTCTCCTCGTCCGTCCCCCGCACACTGTAACGCCTTTGGGCGAGAACTCCGTCGCGGGGTCGGATTTGAGAGTCAGGCCGGTTGGGCCAGGCCGGCCTCCGCGTCCGCGATCAGGTCGCGGTCATCGACCTGCCACGGGTGGAAGTCGGGTTTGTAGAAGGCCAGGTAGTCGCCGATCATCCGGCGATACAGACCTGGCTTCAGCCACAGCCAGCGGAACAGGCCCAGACGCGCGCGCCAGCCGACGATGCCGTCCTGCTTCAGCAGCATGAAGGTCGTCTCGCGCACCGTGCGGGTGAACAGCAGCGTCGTCAGGAACATGGCCCAGCGTCGGATGCGCCAGCGCTTCAGCGGACTGAGGTCCCGGGTCGCGTGCAGGAAGACGTCGTAGGCCACGCCCTTGTGCTCGATCTCCTCGATGGAGTGCCAGCGCCAAAGGCGAGCCAGGTCGTGGGGCGAGCCCTTCAGCAGCTCCGGATCGGCCAGCAGCCGATGGGCGAAGGCGGCGGTGAAATGCTCCAGCGCCATGGTCGCCGCCAACTGGGCCAGGGCCGGACGGGCGCGGGCGATGTCGAGACGGGTGGTGACATAGGCCTCGATCTCGGCGGTGTCGTAGCCGGCGCGTTCGGTGATGGCGTTGAAGGCCATGTGTTCGCGGGTGTGGGCGCCCTCCTGAACCGTGAAGGCGCGGATGTCGGCGGCCAGAGCCGGGGGCGCGTCCTTGGCGAACCGCTTGACCGACTGGATGAAGAACCGCTCGCCGTCGGGGAAGGTCAGGCTGAGCGCGTTCATCACGGCGGTGCCGAACGGGTCGCCGTTCAGCCACCAGCGTGGCGTCGGAGCCTCGCGGTCGATATGCAGGTCGCGCGGCTTGATCTGGAGGTCGGCGGGGGTGGCGGATTTCGCCATGGTTCTGCTCCTCGATTTCGAGCGGAGGATGGAGTTAACTGACATCAATGTCAACTAATGGTCCGGTAAAGCGACGGCGCGGGGCGGTGGCGCGCGAAGAGGCGCTGGAGGCGGCGCGCGACCTGTTGCTGTCGGGCGGGCCGGCGGCGGTGACGCTGAAGGCGGTGGGCGAGCGGATGGGCGTGGGTCACGCCAATCTGATCCATCATTTCGGCTCGGCGGCCGGGCTTCAGGGCGCTCTGATGGATGCGATGGTGCGCGATCTAGCGCAGCGGATCGAGGCCGGCCTGAACGAGGGCATGGGAGAAGGGCGCGACGGCGTCGAGCCGGGGCGGCTGATGAGCGTCGTGTTCGACGCTTTCGGGCCGGGCGGGGCCTCTCAGATGGCCGCCTGGTTGGCGCTGGCGCGCGAGCAGGGCCGGGCGGAAAGCTTCGCCGAGGTGGTGCGCGATCTGGCCGAGCGGCTGGCGGCCATGGCGCCCGATGATCCCAAGGCGGCCGAGCGGGCCAAAGCCCTGGTGGTGACGGCGGCCTATATGGCCTTCGCCGAGGGGCTGATCGGGGACATCCTGACGCCGATGCTGGGCGCGCCCGAGGGACTGGGACGCGATCTGGCGCTGAAGCTGACCGCGACACTTTTGGCCGAACCGTAAGGTTCAGAGCAGAATCTTGATGCTATAGTCCCATCGATGGCGCTTCTGGACTGGATGAGCGATGTGGCCGGCCCCGTGATCCGGGGGGACGGCGTGCTGCTGCGTTCGCCGCGTGCCGCCGATTACGCCGCCTGGTCCACGCTGCGCGACGGCTCGCGCGACTATCTGCAACCGTGGGAGCCGGCCTGGCCCGAGGACGACCTGACCAAGGCGGCCTTCCGGCGCCGGCTGTCGATCTATGCGCGCGAGATGGAGCTGGGCAACGCCTGGCCCTTCTTCGTCTTCGTTCAGGACGGCAAGACCCTGGCGGGGGCGGTGACCCTGTCGAACGTGCGGCGCGGCGTCGCCGAGACGGGGACGCTGGGCTACTGGATCGGTCAGCCGTTTTCCGGTCAGGGCGTGGCGACGGCGGGCGTTCGGGCCGTGGCCGGATACGCGTTCGACAAGCTGAAGCTGCACCGGCTGGAGGCGGCCTGTCTGCCCACCAACCACGGGTCGCGACGGGTGCTGGAGAAATCCGGCTTTCGCAACGAAGGTCGGGCTCGCGCTTATTTGAAAATTAACGGCGAGTGGGCAGACCATTTGTTGTTCGGCCTGGTCGAGGACGAGCGTTGACGGCCGGGGGCCGTCTGGAAGGGCGAGACGCGTGACACCACGATCCCGATCGCTGGCCTGGGACGCCACGACCGCCATCGAGGCGCTGGCCGCCGCCGAGACGGCCCTGTGGGTCTGGACCCCGGCGACGGACGAGCTGCGGTTCACCGGGGCTACGCGATCGCTGGGCCTGGGACCGCTGGCGCCGGAATGCACGGCCGCCGGATTCGTGGCCCTGGCCATGCCGCAGGATCGCGGTTTAGCCGAGCGGATGCTCAAACCCCAGGACGAGGGCGCCGAGATCGCCGTGCGTCTTCGCATGCGCGGGTCCGAGACCTGTCTGTGGCGCGGTGTCTGGCTGGAGGACGGCCTGCGCGCCGCCGGCGTCGTGGCGCTGGAGACCAAGTTCGCCGGATCGGACCGCGACACCCTGACGGGCCTTCTGGATCGTCGCGCCTTTTTGGCCCGCGTCAGCGAGGTGCTGACCCAGCCCGGCGAATACGAGATCGTGGTCGGCGACGTGGACCGGCTGCGGCGCCTGAACGAGGCGCTGGGGCATGAGCGGACCGACCTTGTGCTGTCGGCCCTGGGTTCGCGTCTGGCCGCCGCCTTCAACAAGGACGCCTCGGCCGCGCGGATCGGCGAGGACGAGTTCGCCATCATCGTCCCCAAGACCGCCTCCCACACCAGCTACCGCGTGCGCGACGCGCTGGAACAGCCGCTGCGGGTCGCGGGCTTCGACATCTATCCGACCGTCTCCATAGGCGCGGTGATGGTGGAGGGCGGGCCGGATGCGCCCGATGCCGCCGAACTGTTGCGCCGGGTCGAGCTGGCGGTGGAATCGGCCAAGGGCGCCGGGCGCGGCGGATCGGCCGCCTATGGCCGGGCGCTGGAAAGCGACAGCTTGAGCCGTCTGGCGCTGGAGGCGGATCTGAGGAACGCCTTCGTGCGCGGCGAGATCGTGCCCTTCTTCCAGCCCATCGTAAACCTGAACACCGGGGCCGTCGCCGGTTTCGAGGCCCTGGCGCGCTGGCGTCACCCGCGCCGGGGTCTGGTGCCGCCGGACGAGTTCCTTGGCCTGACCGCCGACCTGGGCATGATGAACGACCTGGGCCTGCTGATGATGACCCAGTCGGCGAGGCAGCTGGCCGAATGGATCGAACGCCATCCGCTGGCCGGCAAGCTGTTCTGCAGCGTCAACCTTTCGGTTGGCGAGATCGAGCGCCCGCACTTGTGCGAGGACGTGGCGCGCATCATTAAGGAGACCGGCCTGCCCAAGGGCGCGCTGAAGCTGGAAGTCACCGAGGGCGACATCATGCGCGACACCGCGCGCGCCGCCGAGGTGCTGCAATCGCTGAAGGACGTCGGGGCCTCGCTGGCGCTGGACGATTTCGGCACCGGCTTCTCGTCCCTGTCCTATCTGGCGCGCCTGCCGTTCGATACGCTGAAGATCGACCGCTATTTCGTGCTGACGATGAACAAGGACGAGGGCTCGGCCAAGATCGTCAAGTCGGTGGTCAATCTGGGCCGCGACCTGTCGCTGGAAGTCGTCGCCGAGGGCGTGGAGAACGCCGAACTGGCCCGCCTGCTGCTGGACGCCCAATGCCACTACGGCCAGGGCTTCGGCTATGCCCCCGCCCTGCCGGCGCAGGAGGCCGAGGTCTATCTGGCCGAAAGCCTGGCGGACGGCACCGCGCCGCTGAAGCAGCGCTCGGCGTAAGGCTCAGATCGCGTTTAGCGGCAGGCGCAGGTAGCGCTGGCCGTTGGCGTCCGGGGGCGGCAGGTCGCCTGCGCGGATGTTGACCTGAAGCGAGGGCAGGATCAGTTGTGGCGCGCCTAGCGTTGCGTCGCGGGCCTCCCGCATGGCGACGAAGGCGTCCTCCGATACGCCGCCGCCGATGTGGATGTTGTGCGCCCGCTGTTCGACGACGGTGGTCTCGAACCGGTAGTCGGTGCGGCCCTGGGGCAGATAGTCGTGGCCGACGAAGATGCGGGTCTCATCCGGCAGGCCCAGCAGGCGCTGGATCGAGCGATACAGGGTCCGGGCGTCGCCGCCGGGGAAGTCCGTTCGCGCCGTGCCGTAGTCGGGCATGAACAGGGTGTCGCCGGTGAAGACCGCATCGCCGATCCGGTAGCTGACGCAGGCGGGAGTGTGGCCGGGCGTTTGGATCACCTCGACGGTCAGATCGCCAAGGGCGAAGGCGTCGCCGTCCGCATAGAGATGATCGAACACCGCGCCGTCCGGGCGCACGTCGTCGGCGCCGAACAGGGGGCCGAAGGCCGACTGAACCTGGGTGATCCGCCCGCCGATGCCGATCGACACGCCCGTCATCGCACGCAGGTGGGCCGCCGCCGTCAGGTGGTCGGCGTGGGCATGGGTTTCGAGAACCAGAGCCAAGGTCAGGCCCGATGACCGCAGCGCCGCCATGACGGCGTCGATCGACCGCGTCGAGGTGCGGGCCGAAGGCGCGTCGAAGTCCAGGACGGGGTCGATGATCGCCGCCTGACCCGTCGCGGGGTCGCTGACCAGATAGGTGACGGTGTGGGTCGCGGGATCGAAAAAGCCGCGAACATCGGGGGGTTGGGTCATGCGTGAATGCTCCTTCGCCATCCAATATATTAGGTATTGCTTATTTAGCAACCTCGAATATATTGCGCGCCATGATCGACCTTCAGACCATCGGACTTGAGCGATTCCAGGCCAGCGCGGGAGAGGCGGCGGCGTTGCTGCGCGCCCTGTCCAACGAGAAGCGGCTGATGATCCTGTGCCAGTTGGGCGACGGCGAGATGTCCGTCGGCCAGCTGCTGCCTCAAGTCGGCCTGTCGCAATCGGCCCTGTCCCAGCACCTGGCCAAGCTGCGCGACGAGGCGCTGGTAAGCACGCGTCGGGACGGCACGACTATCTTCTACCGCATCGCCGATCCGGCCGTCCTGAAGGTCATCGCCGTGCTGGCCGAAATCTACTGTCCCCCTGTTTCCTCCGAAAAGGCATGATCCCCATGAGCGTCCTGACCCCCCTGTCCCCCGCCGAGGTTTCGCATCGGCTGAAGCAGAACACGGCCGTGCTGATCGACATTCGCGAGCCCGACGAGTTCGCAAGAGAGCATGTCATCGGCGCCGTCCATGCGCCGCTGTCGGCCTTAGACGCCTTCACGCCGGCGGGCATCGACGGGCGCGACGTCATCTTCACCTGCCGAACCGGCAATCGGACGGGCGTCAACTGCGACCGCCTGGCGGCCAAGACGACGGGGCAAGCCTTTGTCCTGGAAGGCGGGCTGGACGCGTGGAAGGCGCAGGGCCTGGCCACCCACGCCGACCGCTCAAAGCCGATCGAACTGATGCGTCAGGTGCAGATGGTCGCGGGCGGCCTGATCCTGATCGGCGCAGCGCTGGGCCTGCTGGTGCATCCGGCCTTCTGGGGTCTGTCCGCCTTCGTCGGCGCGGGCCTGTTCTTCGCAGGCGCGACGGGCTTTTGCGGCATGGCGCGGCTGCTGGCCGTCATGCCCTGGAACAAAACCGCGACCCGGCCCGAGACGAGAGCGGCGTGAGCCGATGACGACCGAACTGACCCCGCTGGTCCTGACCGCCTTCAGCGGCGGCGTCGTCGCCCTGCTGCTGACCCTGTTCGGCGGCGGCGGGTCGGTTCTGGCCCTGCCGCTGCTGCTGTATGTCGTCGGCGTCGCCGATCCCCACGTCGCCATCGGCGTGTCGGCGGCGGGCGTGGCGCTGAACGCCCTGACGGCTCTGGCCGGTCACGCCAGGGCAGGGCGGGTGCGCTGGCCCTGCGCCACCCTGTTCGCCATCACCGGTGCGGCCGGGGCCTGGTTCGGATCGTCCCTGGCCAAGATGATAGACGGCCATAAGTTGCTGCTGATCTTCGCTGTGGCCATGGCGGCGGTGGGCGTAACGATGCTGCGTCCCAAGGCGGCGATCGCTCGCGTCGAGCCCAGGCTGAATTGGTCGATGTCGCCGCGCGTCAGCATGGCGGGCGCCGGCGTCGGCTCGGCCGCAGGCTTCTTCGGCATCGGCGGCGGCTTTCTGATCGTGCCCGGCCTGATGGCGTCGACGGGCATGAGCTTGGCGACCGCCCAGGCGACGTCTTTGCTCAGCGTCGTCGCATTCGGGGCGACGACGGCGGGCAACTATGCGCTGTCGGGCTGGGTCGATCCGGGCCTGGTCGCCGCCATGGCGGTCGGCGGGGTCGCCGGGACGGCGGCGGGTCTGCCGCTGGCGCGTCGGCTGGGGACGAACGCCAGGCTTGGGCGCATCCTGTTTGCGGGTCTGATCCTGGTGGTCGCCGCCTATGTCGCGGTGCGCGCCCTTCTGGCGCTCTGAGACCTCTGTTCAGCGGGCCGTCTTTCGACGACAGTTCCGCCCATGACCGACGCCAGACTGGAGATCGCCGCCGGCTTTGCGACCTTACAGGGGCCCAAGGCGGATAATCAGGATTTCGGCGGCGTCCATATCGGCACGGCGGCCGAGCAGCGCGAACACGGTGTGGTGGCGGCGATCGCCGACGGGGTGTCGGGGTCGAAGGCGGGGCGGATGGCGGCGGAGCTGACGACGCGCAGCTTCATCGACGGCTATCTGGATCAGAACCCGCTGAACGGCATCGCCGCCAACGGGATCAAGGCGCTGAGGGGCTTCAACCGCTGGCTCCATTCGCGCGGCAAGATCGATCCGGCCATGGAGGGGGCGGCGACCACATTCACGGCGGTGATCCTGCGCGGGCGTGAGGCGACGGCCCTGCATGTGGGCGACAGCCGGGCCTGGCATTTCCGCGACGGGGTGCTGACGCGGCTGACCGAGGACCATACGCGCGCCCAGCAGGGGCTGAGCCATGTGCTGTACCGCGCCGTCGGCATCGAGGCGGATGTGAAGCTGGATGTGCGGCAAGTGCGGCTGGAGCCGCACGACCGGCTGCTGTTGACCACTGACGGGGTGCATGGGGTGCTGGCCGATGCGGTGATCGCGGGCCTGTTGGGCCGGCGCAGTTCGCCCGATGCGGACGCCAGGGCGATCCTGGCCGAGGTCGAGGCGGCGGGGCCGCGCGACAACGCCACGGCAATCGTCATCGACGTGGTCCGCACGGGTGCCCCCGACTGGGAGGCGATCACGGCCGAGGCGGAAGGGCTGACCATCCTGCCGCCGCCTGCCGTCGGCGACAACGTCGACGGGTTCGCGCTTCAGCGGGTCGTGGCGGACGGGCGCTACACGACCCTGTTCCTGGCGAAGGATACGCTGGGCGACGGCGGGCCGGTGGTGCTGAAGTTTCCCAAGCCCGCCGTGGTGTCCGAGCGCGGCGCCCGTACCGCCTTCCTGCGCGAAGCCTTCATCGGGCGGCGCATCGACAGCCCCTTCGTCGGCAAGGTGCTGAGCCTGGACGCGGGTCGGCAGAGCCGCCTCTATATCGCCCAGCCCTTCCATGCCGGTCAGACCCTGCATGCGCGGTTGGCCCAAGAAGGGCCGTTCGAGATCGGCGAGGGGATCGGCGTGGCCCTGCGGCTGTCGCGCGCGGTTTCGGCCCTGCACCGCGCAGGGGTGACGCACCGTGATATCAAGCCGGACAATGTGATCCTGGAGACACAGGGCGGGTTGAAACTGGTCGACTTGGGCGTCGCGCGCCTGCGGCTGGCCGAGGAGTTCGCCGAGGCCGAGGCGCCGGGCACCGCCGGTTACAAGGCGCCGGAAATGTATGCGGGCGAGAGCGGGAACGCCGCCACGGACCAGTTCGCCCTGGGGGTGACGCTGTATCGCCTGTTCACGCGCACCTATCCGTGGGGCGAGGTGGATCCGGCCGATGCGCCGCGCTTCGACCGGGCGCCCGCACCGCCGACACGACACCGCCCGGACATGCCCGCCTGGCTGGAGGCGGCCATTATGCGCGCCGTCGCCGTCGATCCGAACGAGCGGTTCGAGGATGTCGAGGAACTGATCCATGTGCTGGAGACCGGCAGCGCCGTCGCCGCCCCGCCGCCCCGCCAGCTGTCTCTGATCGAGCGCGATCCGGTGCGGTTCTGGCAGGGCGTCAGTCTGGTTTTGCTGATCGCGTTTCTGGTGTCGATGGCGACGCGTTAGGCAGGCCTACGTTCAACCTGCGCCATTGGATGTGCGACATTTGGCGGCGCGAGGTCGCGGAACCTGTGGCCGCCTTCGGCTTTTGTGACCCCGAGCGGGGATGTCGCGCCCGCACTTTCGGCACGAAAGCCTCCCCCAAATGATCAAGACCCTCGCTTCCAGCGCCCTGGCCCTGGCCATGGTTTCCACCCCCGCACTAGCCCAGTCCGTCGCCCCCGACTGGTCCGGCCCCTACATCGGCATCTTCGGCGGCTACAACCAGTCGAACGACGACGGCGACGAAAACCTCGGTTTTGACCGCAATCTGGATGGCCGCTACGGCGATCAGGTCACGACCACGCCCGTCGCCCCCGCCACTGTCGGAATAAACGCCTTCACCCCCGGCTTCTGCGGTGGCACGGCGACCAGCACCGTTCCCACCACGGGCTGCCGTGACGACAACGACGGCGTCGAAGCGGGCGTCCGCGCCGGTTACGACATGCAGTTCGGCAACTTCGTCGTCGGCGCCCTGGCGGAATACAGCGTCAACAATGTCCAGGATTCGGTGACCGGCTTCTCGACCACCCCGGCCTTCTACACCTTCACGCGTGAGCTGGAGAGCACCGCAGCCGCTCGCCTGAAACTGGGCTATGCAGCCGGTCCGGCCCTGATCTACGGCACCGGCGGCTACGCCTATGGCAAGTTCGAAAACAAGTTCCGAACCTCGAACCAGGCCAACAGCTTCACCGAAACAAGCGAAGGCGATGACGGCGACGGCTGGCAGGCCGGCGGCGGCGTGGAATACGCCCTGGGTCGCGGCCTGACGGTCAACGGCGAATACCTCTACACCTCGCTGGACGTCGACAGCCCGGTGATCCGCGTCGGCAACACCGGCACGACCCCGGCCGCCAACCCGTTCATCTCGGCTCCGAACACCACGGGCACCGACATGATCCGCAGCAACGGAAAGTTCGGAACGCACATGTTCCGCATCGGCATGAACTACCGCTTCTAGTCGTCAAGCGGGGCGGTCTGGCTTCAGGCCCGGCCGCCCTGGCTCGACAGCATGGCCGCGTCCACGCCCAACTGGGCGAGGGCGCGTGTCCATTTCGACGTGTGTTCGCCGTCGAAAATCAGATCCAGATCGGCGTCGGCGGTCAGCCAGACGTTGTCGGCCAGCTCTTCCTCCAACTGACCCTCGCCCCAGCCGGCGTAGCCCAGCAGCAGGGCCGAGCGGCGCGGACCGGCGACCTCGTCGGTCATGGCGGCCAGCGCCTCGCGCGTGCCGGTCATCGCCAGACCGTCGCCGAAGGCCAGGGTGTCGTCGCCCACCGTCCAGTCGTCGGTATGCAGCACGAAGCCGCGTTCGCGCTCGACCGGTCCGCCCATCAGGACCGCGCGGCCGATGGATTGATCGGGCGCCGGCGCGTCCAGCTTGTCCAGAACCGTCTTGAGATCCACCCCCGGCGCCGGTCGATCCAGCCGCAGGCCCATGGCGTGATCCGGCCCGTGGGCGCAGATCAGGATGACGGCGTGTTCGAACCGGGCGTCGTCGATCCCGGGCATGGCGACCAGCAGTCGGCCGGTCAGGGTGGAGGCTTGGCTCATGATCCTGGCATCATCCGTCCGGAAAGCGGCGCAAGCAAGCCGAACCGGCGCTTGCGGTGTCGCCCGTGGTGTCTATGTGTCGCACACGGCCGTTCAAACGCGCCGGCCTTAAACCTCAGCGAGACAGACATGACCATTCAGATCGGCGATCGCATCCCGAACGCAACCCTCGCCCAAGCGACCGCCGAGGGCCCCAAGCCCGTCATCACCGACGACATCTTCGCCGGCAAGACCGTGGCCCTGTTCGCCGTGCCTGGCGCCTTCACCCCCACCTGCTCGGCACGCCACCTGCCGGGCTTCAAGGATCATCTGGCCGACATCCAGGGCAAGGGCGTGGATACGGTCGCCTGCATCTCGGTCAACGACGCCTTCGTCATGAAGGCCTGGGCTGAAAGCCAGGGCATCACCGACGACAGCATCGTCATGCTGGCGGACGGCAACGGCGAACTGACCCGCGCCCTGGGTCTGGTGCTGGACGGTTCGGGTTTTGGCCTTGGCGAGCGCTCGCAGCGCTATTCGATGCTGGTCAAGGACGGCGTGGTCGAGCAGTTGAACATCGAACAGGGCGGCGAGTTCAAGGTGTCCTCCGCCGAGCATCTGCTGGCGCAGCTCTGATGTTTGTCGATCCAGGCTATCGCTTCGCTGCTTGAGCCCGGATCGACGTTGATGACGGATGTGTTCAGCCCCGAGAAGCGCAGCGCCGTGATGCGTCGCGTGAAGGGGCGGGACACGTCGCCGGAACTGGCCGTGCGCAGGATCCTGCGTGCGGCCGGGATCGGCTATCGGCTGGGCGGCGTGGGTCTGTCGGGCCGCCCGGATGTGGTGATGAAGGGCCGCAAGGTCGCCCTGTTCGTCCACGGCTGCTTCTGGCACGGGCATGATTGCGCCCGTGGATCACGCCAGCCCAAGACCAACGCCGACTACTGGATCGCCAAGATCGACCGCAACCGCGCGCGCGACGCCGCCGCTGTTCAGGCGCTGGAGGCGTCAGGCTGGCGCGTGGTCGTGGTCTGGGAATGCGAGATGCGACAGGCCGATTTCGCCGCGCGCCTGATCGCGAGCGTCCGGGGTCAGGCGGCCTCGGTCGCGGCCTGAGCGGCGGTGTCGTTCAGGACGTGCTGCAAGGCGCCGATCAGGGCGGGCGGCGTCAGGGGCTTGGAGACGAAATAGGCCATGCCGGCCGCCTGACAGGCCGCGACGTCCTCGGGCGCGGTGTCGGCGGTGACGGCGACGACCGGAGTGGCGGCGTTGGGTCCGCCGCCGGCGCGCAGCCGACGCGTCGTCTCGCGCCCGTCCAGCTCGGGCATGCGCACATCCATGAAGATGACGTCGAACACCGCTTCACTGCAGCGTTCAAGGGCGACCATGCCGTCGGCGGCGGTCGTGATTTCGCAGCCCAGCGGCTGAAGGATCAGCTGCACCGCGCGGCGGTTGATGTCGTGGTCGTCCACCACCAGCAGGCGCAGCGGCTGGTCTTCGGCCTCGTCGGTGACCGCAGGCGTCGCGACGACCTGCTCGGGCTCAAGCGGGGACGCAGGGGCGACGGATGCGGGCTGGGGCGTGGGCGCGACTGAGGGCGAAAGCGAGCGGGCGATGTCCAGGCGGCTTTGATCGACGACCTCGACGATCTGAACCGCCTCGTCTCCGCGCGGCAGGATCAGCGAGACGGTGAAGCGCGAGCCCTGACCCGGCGCGCTGCGGACCGTCAGTCGGCCGCCCATCAGGTCGATCAGATTGCGGCTGATCGCCAGCCCCAGGCCCGAGCCACCGTAGCGGGCGGAGACGCCGTCGGCGGTCTGGTCGAACGGGGTGAACAGGCGGGCCAGCTGATCGGTCGTCATGCCCGGACCCGTGTCCACGATCTCGAACAGCAGGGCGTAGCCAGACGGCTCCTCGGGCCAGGCCTGGACGCGCAAGGTGATCTGGCCCTGCTCGGTAAACTTCATGGCGTTGGACATCAGGTTGTTCAGCACCTGACGGATGCGCATGACGTCGCCCTTGACGTGGCGCGGCATGGCGGAGGCGCCCTCGATGCGCAGCTTCAGCCCTTTGGCGTCGGCGACGCCGCGCCACAGCATCAGGGTCTGGGCTAGCATTTGTCGCAGGTCGAAATCCTTGGCCTCGACCGTCATCCGCCCGGCGCCGATCCGGGTGTGGTCCAGCAAGTCGTCCAGCAGGGCCTTCATCATCAGGCCGGCGTCGGTGATCAGATTGGCGCTGTTGCGCGACTGGGCGTCGGGCGTACGCAGCTCTGCGGCGCCGGCCAGGATCGCGCCGATCGGGGTGCGCAGGTCATGGCCGATGGCGGCCAGGAAGGTGGTGTGGTCGGCCAGGCTGCGCTCGGCCTTGAGGCGGGATTCCTCAGCCAGGGCATGGGCGCGAATGACGGTGACGCTGGCCTCGACCATGCGCTGACCGGTGATGGCGACATAGAAGGTGAACAGCACCACGGCCGCTGCGGCCGACATGACCAGCGGGCCGGGGGCGTGCAGCGCATAGACAAAGAAGGGGGTCGCCAGCAGGAAGCCGACCTGGGGCGTGAGGCCGGCGATCATCACGGCCTGGCATCGGGTGGCGTTCACGATCGCCGTCAGCATGACCGCGGTCAGCATCAGCACCGCGCAGACGCCCCCAACCGCGCCGCCGATCCACCAGAGAACCAGGGAGAGGGAGGAGAAGACGGCCGAATTGACGAAGGTGACCGCCAGGGTCGCCAGTTTGCGGCCCGTGGACAGCGCGTCGGGACCTTTCAGGATCGGTCGATAGACGACCATCTCCATCGCCTGGACCGCCATATACAGGATGACCCAGCCGAAGGTGAACCGCACCCCGACCATCGGGGTCACGACCAGGGCGATCGCCGCCGCCGCCATGAGCCGTTGCACCGCGGCGCCCGAGCGTTGGCGAACGGCGGCGGTCCAGCTGCTTTCAGCGATATCGACAGCGGTCGATTTCATTCAGGCTCTCGAATGACGAACGCAGGTCGCTCGCATCGATCACCCTAGACGTATCGACACTAACGCTCCGTCAACGGGGGGCGCCGACCGCGTCTGTTACTGCGGAAAAACCGTCGGCGCGCAGGCGGGCGGCCAAGTCACGCTTGATGCGGGCGACCAGGCCGGGCCCCTCGTAGATCAGGGCGGAATAGATCTGGACCGCCGATGCGCCAAGCCGGATGCGGGCATAGGCCTCGGCGCCGCTGTCGATGCCCCCGACGGCGATCAGGGGCAGGCGGCCGGCCGCCGCCTCGGCCGCCGCGCGCAGGGCCTTTTCCGCGAAGGGACGGATGGGCGCGCCGGACAGGCCGCCGGTTTCGTGCGCATCGGCCGAGCGCAGGGTCTCGGGCCGTTCCAGCGTGGTGTTGGATACGATCAGGCCGTCGATCCGATGGGCCAGAGACGCCTCGACGATCATGCCGATCTCGTCGGCGATCAGGTCGGGCGCGATCTTCAGGAAGACCGGTACGCGGTTGGGGTCCATTGCAGGGCGTGCGGCGTCGATACGGCCCAGCAGGTCGTCCAACTGCTCGCGACCCTGAAGCGCGCGTAGGCCCGGCGTATTGGGCGAGGAGATGTTGACGGTGAAGTAGGCGGAGCGGCCGGCGAGGCGTTGCAGACCGGCGACATAGTCAGCCGCCTTGTCCTCGGTGTCTTTGTTGGCCCCCAGATTGGCGCCGACCACGACGCCCCTCGGGCGCTGGTTCAGCCGCTCGGCGAAGGCGTCGAGCCCGGCGTTGTTGAACCCCATCCGGTTGATGATGGCCCGGTCCTCGCTGAGGCGGAACAGGCGGGGTTTGGGATTGCCGGGCTGAGGCCGGGGCGTGACCGAGCCGCATTCGACGAAGCCGAAGCCGAGGCGTGACAGGCCGCGCAGCGCCTCGCCGTTCTTGTCCAGACCCGCCGCCAGACCGACCGGATTGGGCAGGTCCAGACCGGCCAGGCGCGTGTGCAGGATCGGATCGTCGGCGGGCGGCGAAGGCAGGGGCGCGAGCGCCAGACCCTTGATCGCCAACTGGTGCGCCTGCTCCGGGTCGAGCCGTCGCAGCAGGGCGGCGCCCATATCTGTCAGGCTCATTGGTCGTCCTCTAACGCCATCTCGCCGTCGGCCGTGACCGACAGGGCGCGCGATGCCGTGACGGCGGCGACGGGCAGGGGGGCATAGAGATGGGGGAACAGGTCGCCGCCGCGCGACGGCTCCCAGATCAGTTCGTCGCCGAACTTGCTCAGATCCACCGTCAGCAGCAGCAGGTCGCTGCGCCCGGCGAAATGGCGCCGCGCCGTCTCGGCCAGCTGCGCTTCGGTCGACATGTGGATGTAGCCGTCGGCCAGATCCACCGGCGCGCCGTCATAGCGGCCCTCGGCGACGGCCGCGCGCCATTCGGCGGCGTCGACGATCTTGTAGGCGGCTTCGGGCATGCGTGATGTGCTCATGCCGACGCCGCGCCGAGCGAGCGTGGCGTCAGGAAGCCTTCGTAGGTGCAGCGGCCCGCGACATCGACGGTGAACAGGGCGGCGGCGCCGGTCGGGAAACCGCCCGACAGCTTGTCCACCACGGCCGGCGAGGCGGCGCTCTCGATCAGATATTCGGCCGCCAGCACATGGACGCCGGGATTGTGGGCCAGGATCAGCAGGCAGCCGGCCTCGTCCTCGCTGGCCTCGACGAAGCGGCGGATCACGTCCGAACCGGCGTTGTAGAGCGCAGTCTCGTCGCGCACTTCGACGTCGCCGAAGGCGTCGTGCATCTGCTCCCAGGTCTGACGGGTGCGCACCGCGCCGGAGACCAAAGCCAGGTCCGGCTTCAGCCCCCGTTCGGCCAGGGCGCGGCCCATCAGCAGGGCCTCGGCGCGGCCGACGGCGGACAGGGGGCGGGCCTCGTCGCCGCCGCCGGACGGGGCGGAGGTTTCGGCCTGGGCGTGCCGCATCAGGATCAGTCGGTGCATGATCTTCGCCATAAGGCGGTTTCGCCTCGCCGACCAGATGGCGCGGGGGTCAACTCCGCGTCAGGTGTGCGGCTTTCGTCGCGACGACAGGGTCGCCGGTTGGGGCGTCAGGACCGGGGCGGCGACGCGCTGGGCATGGCCGCTGGGCCGGATGCGGGCATAGTTCTGGCGCGAGGCCTCCAGCAGGATCAGGCCGGCGGTTCCGGGAAAGACGTGGCGGCCCACCTGTTCGAACCCGTCGGCCAGCCTCAGCATCGGCGCCCAGGGCGGCGCATACAGCGTCTGGGACCAGGCCATCGGCTCCAGCCCCACATCGCGCACCAGCCCCTCCAACTGACGCCGGGTGAAGGGGCGGCCATGACCGAAGGGGGTGTTGTCCGCCCGCGCCCACAGGCCGCCGCGCGCCGCCGCCGCCAGGATGATGCGCCCGGTGGGCGACAGCGCGCGCACCGCTTCCAGCAGCAGGGCGGCGGGGTCGTCGGCCTCTTCCAGGGCGTGAACCAGCAGGATGCGGTCGAACGATCCGGCGGGAAAAGGCAGGCGGCGGTCGTCCACCAGCAGGGTGCGGTTGCGCCCGACCGTCGGCCAATGCTCGACACCTTGCCCGCCCGGCATGGCCGCGACGACGCGCCGCGCGCCGACGAAGGCGTCCAGCCAAGGGGTGGCGTAACCGACGCCCAGCACGTCGCAATCGGTCGCCTCGCCCCAGGCGTCGTCCAGCCGTCGCGCCACCAGCCGTCGCGCCAACGCGCCGGTCGGCTCGCCGTAGAAGGTTCGAAGCTCTTCGATGCTGCGCCGCATGGCCCCACTATAGGCCTGTCGGCGGCCCTGCTGCTAGGATGGGCGTATGACCCTGGATGTGCATCTGTTTCCCTGCCGCAGCGACAACTACGGCTTCCTGATCCGCGACGCCGCGACCGGCGTGGTCGCGGCGGTCGATACGCCCGATGCGGCGCGCATTCTTGAGGAGTTGGAAGGCCTGGGCTGGGGGCGGCTGGACCTGATTCTGAACACCCACTGGCACCCGGATCACACCGAGGGCAATGCGAGACTGAAGGCCGAGTGGGCTTGCGAGATCGTCGGGCCGGAAGAGGTGCGCAAGGTCGCGCCGCTGGACCGCGTGGTCGCTGACGGCGATGTGGTGATGGTGGGCGAGACTCGGTTCGAGGTCACGGCGACGCCAGGCCACACCCTGGGCCATGTCGTGTTCCACGCACCGGCGGACGATCTGGCGTTCACCGGCGACACCCTGTTCGCTCTGGGCTGCGGCCGGTTGTTCGAGGGCACGCCGGGGCAGATGTTCGACAGTTTGCAAAGGCTGAAGGCCTGGCCCGATCAGACGGTGATCTGGTGCGCGCATGAATATACGGCCTCGAATGCGCGTTTCACCCTCAGCCTGGATGACCGGACCGAGACCGCCGCCCATGCCGAGGCGATCTTTGCGGCGCGCGACCGGGGCGAACCGACCGTGCCGACGACGCTGGGGGTGGAAAAGCGGTTCAATCCGTTCCTGACCGCGACGGATGCAGATCAGTTCGCCGCACGCCGGGCGGGCAAGGACGCCTTCTAGGTCTCAGCGGTTCAGGGCCTCGCCGCCCACGACCCGCACGATCCGGGCGGAGGACGGGCGACCGGCGATGCCGGCGTCGGCGTCGATGACGATCCGCAGCGTGCCCTGGACCAGGGTGACCGACGGACGGCCCTGATCGGACACCACGACGCGGCGCACCCGCTCGACCTGAGACCGCAGGTTGGACGAGCGGGCCATGCGGACGATGGCGTCGCTGGCGGCCGAGACGGTGTCGGCGGCGACCTGTTCTGAGCCGGGCTGGATGTCCACGTCGATCACGATCAGCCGCCCCATCGCCTGGCTGGCGCGATAGCTCTGTCGCATGAAATAATCGACCAGCTGGGCGCCGGTCATGGCCGCACTGGCCAGGCCTTGGGCGTCGCCGACGCGCGAGGCGGGCGAGCCCTGCGGCGCCGTGGTCGTATACAGGGTGACGGCGCCGTCGGGCGTGACCTTCAGCACCTGATCGCCGTTGTCGTTGCGATAGATGATGTCGCCACGCGGCGCAGGCGTGGGGCGCAGCACCCAGACCTCGGTCGAGCGTTCCAGCCGCATCAGAGGCCGCGACCCGGAGGTGTCCAGGATAAAGCCCTGGCCGCTGCTGCTGACGTAGCGGGCGGTCGGCGGCACGGTCCGGCGGGACTGGGCCTGGCTTTCGGTCGGGACAACCACAGGCGCGACGACGCCCACGCCGATGACCGCGATGGCGGCGACCGCCATCGCGGTCACGCGTGGCGATTTTTTCGCCCTGACCGATCCCAACAACTTCATGACAGACTTGATGAAACCCGCGCGCGGCGGATTTTGGGCGAAGCCCGCCTCAACCCACCAGGTACTGACCGCCGTTCAGCGACAGTGTGCAGCCTGTGACATATCCGGCACGCTCGCCGACCAGCCAGGACACCATGTCCGCGATCTCCTCGCCCTTGCCCAGGCGGCCGACGGGGATGTGGCTGATGATGCCTTCCAGCACCTTGGGGTCCATGGCGCCGACCATTTCGGTGTCGATATAGCCGGGCGCGATACAGTTCACGGTCACGCCCTTGCGCGCATTCTCCAGCGCCAGCGCCTTGGTGAAGCCGATCATGCCGGCCTTGGCGGCGGAATAGTTGGTCTGGCCGATCTGACCCTTCTGGCCGTTGATCGAGGAGATGTTGACGATGCGGCCGTGGCCCCGGTCGCGCATGCCGTTGATGACCTGGCGCGTCATGTTGAAGACGCTGTCCATGTTGACGCGGATCACGTCGGACCACTGGTCGTGGCTCATCTTGTGGAAGAAGCCGTCGCGGGTGATGCCAGCGTTGTTGACCAGGATGTCGATGGGGCCGAGCTGATCCTCGACCTCCTTCACCGCGCGGGCGCAGTCGTCGAAGCTGCCGACATTGCCCTTGACCACCATGACGTCCAGCGCATCGGCGATGGCCTTGGCCGCCTCGTCGTTGCCGGAATAGCCGGCGGCGACCTTGAAGCCGTCCTCATGCAGGCGCTGAACGATCGCCTTGCCGATGCCCCGGGTCCCGCCCGTCACGAAAGCTACGCGCGCCATATCGTCTCCTGTCCCTGTGCAGACCTTTCAGAAGGCCTTGTCGCGGTTCAGGATTAACGTGCGAGCGCGAGCGCGCAAGGCGAGAATCTGACGCGACGGAAGTTTCATGCCTCCGTCGCGTTTCGTTGATCCTCGTCCCTGCGATCAGGCGGCCAGCTTTTCCATATCGATGACGAAACGGTAGCGGACATCGGACTTCAGCATCCGTTCATAAGCGTCGTTGATCTGATCCGGAGCGATGGTCTCGATGTCGCAGGCGATGCCGTGCTCGGCGCAGAAGTCCAGCATCTCTTGCGTCTCCTTGATGCCGCCGATCAGCGAGCCGGCGATGCGGCGACGACGCCACAGCAGAGGCAAGGCGAAGACCGGCAGGCCCTCGGTCGTCAGGCCCAGCATGATCATGGTGCCGTCGCGGGCCAGCAACTGAATGTGGCTGGCGATCTCGTGCGTGGCCGAGACGGTGTTGATGATCAGGTCGAACTTCTCGGCCGCGGCCTTCATCGCATCCTTGTCGGAGTTGATCAGGAAATGTTTGGCGCCCATCCGCTCGGCGTCGGCCTTCTTGCGGTCCGAGGTGGACAGGACGGTGACCTCAGCCCCCATCGCCGCCGCCAGCTTGACCGCCATATGGCCCAGGCCGCCCAGGCCGATGACCGCGACCTTGGAACCGGGTCCCACGCCCCATTCCTTCAGCGGCGAATAGGTGGTGATGCCGGCGCACAGCAGGGGGGCGGCGACATCCAGCGCCAGGCTGTCGGGAATGGACAGGACGAAATGCTGATCGACGGTGATGTGGTCGGAATAGCCGCCCTGGGTGATGGCTTCCGACGTGCCACCCTTCTTGTCCTTGCCGCCGTAGGTGCCGGTGAAGCCGGGGATGCAATATTGTTCGACGCCTTCCTGGCAGGAGGCGCATTCACGGCAGCTGTCGACCATGCAGCCGACGCCGACGCGGTCGCCTTCCTTGAAGCGGGTGACGTTCGATCCAACCGCCTTGACCACGCCCGCGATCTCGTGACCCGGCACCAGGGGGAAGGCCGTGCCGCCGGTCTCGCCGCGCGCGGCGTGCAGGTCGGAGTGGCAGACGCCGCAATATTTGATGTCGATCAGCACATCGTCCGGACCCGGATCACGGCGCTCGAAGCTGTAGGGCGTCAGCGGCTTGTCGGCGGCGGTCGCGGCGAAGGCGCGTGTGGCGATCGGCATGGAAAAAGTCCTTCAGGCTTTGCAGTGAGCCGGCCTCAGATGAGAGGGCGGCCGCGGGTCCGCAAGCGTACGGACCGCTATTTCAGCTTGGCGATCAGCGCCTGAGCCGCCGCAGGGTTCCGCACCTTCGCGCCCGAGATGAAATAGGCGAAGACCTCGCCCCGTTTCGCCCAGGCCCTGGCCTGATCCGCCACCGCACCCAGCTCGGTCGCCGTCATGCCGGTCGGCTCGTCCTCGCGGCTGGACATCAGCCGGGCGTAGCTGAAATCGGCGGTCGCCTCGTCGATCTGGGGCCAGGTCGGCTCCTCGTCATCGACCGCATAGACGATGGCCGCGCCGTATTTGCGGGCCAGGTCATAGAATTGTTCGGTGGCGAAGGTCGGGTTGCGAACCTCCAGCGCGTGCCGCAGCCGCACTCCGTCTTTCTCCCTGGGCAACAGCTTCAGGAATCCCTCGAAGTCCTCGGCATCGAACTTCTTCGTGCCCATGAACTGCCAGTTGATCGGGCCCAGCTTGTCGCCCAGTTCGGTCAGGCCCTGGCTCAGAAACTTGTCGAAGCTTTCGGCGCCGTCGGACAGCACCTTGCGATTGGTGCAGTAGCGGCTGGCCTTGACCGAGAAGACGAAGCCGTCCGGCGTCTCGTCGCGCCATTTCTTCCAGCTGTCGGGCTTGAAGGTCGAATAATAGGTGCCGTTGATCTCGATCGAGGTCAGTTTCGACGCCGCATATTCCAGCTCCCGCTTCTGAACCAGGCCCTCCGGATAGAAGACCCCCCGCCACGGCTCAAACGTCCAGCCGCCGATGCCGACATGGATGGAGTGGGTCATGGCTCGTCTCCGGCTTCGCGGTCTCGGATGGGATCGGCTGTCCAGTCCTCTCGCGTATGGCGGATGCGGAGCACCAGAACGCCCTGATCGTCGATGGCATAGACGATGACGTGCGCCTTGTAAGGATGAACTCGCACAGGCGGCGCGGTCTCTGCTCTTTCCCGGTTCGACTTGGGATAGGTCGCGATGAGTTCGAGCGCGTGGTGAAGAGCGGCGACGTAGGCGTCAGCCTGGCTCAATCCAAACATCTCGACGCTCTGTCGAAAGATCGCACGCATATCGGTTCGCGCGGCCTTGGATACCCGCAGCTTGGCCAAGTCAGCCTGCCTTGCGAGTCGTTTCGGCCAGATATTCGGCGCGAACCTCTTCGAAAATTTCTCGTGGCGTTTGGTCGCTGATGCCTGATGCATAGGCTTCGTCGATCAACCTTTGCATGTTGGCGATCTTCTCGGCCTTGACCTGCTCGCGGCGGATCAGGTCGCGCACCACGTCCGACGTGTTGGCGTAGCGCCCGGATTTCGCCTGTTCCTCGACCCAGGCCTTCATCGGACCGGGCAGGGAGATGTTCATCGTCGCCATGGTCGGCCTCCTCTCAAGGAGAATGGGCGCATGGCAAACTTTGTCAACGTCGGATCAGGGTGCGGTCGCCGCCTGTATGCCGGCCAGCAGGCTGGCGGCGGTGATGGGTTTTGGCACGTGCAGGTCGGCGCCGGCGTCGCGCGCTTGGTCGCGGTGCTCGCTCATGGCGTTGGCGCTCAGCATGATGATCGGCGTGCGGGCCTGATCGGGACGGGCGGCCTCGATCTGGCGAATGGCGCGGGTGGCGGTCAGGCCATCCATGCCCGGCATCTGCATGTCCATCAGGATCAGGTCGAAGGTCTCGGATTGGAAGGCGGCAAGGGCCTGTTCGCCATCCGAGACGGTGACGACCTGCATGGCGTGCGCCGCCAGGATCAACTGAACGACACGCTGGTTGACCGGGTGATCCTCGGCCAGCAGCACGCGCAGCGGCGCCAGGGGGCGGTCGGCTTCGGCCGCACGCGCGCGTCGTTGTGCATCGTGTTCGGTCAGGGATGCGGCGCGCGTCAGGGGGATCTCGACGGTGAACATGCTGCCGACGCCCGGCGTGGATGCGGCGGAAATCCGCCCGCCCATCAGTTCGACCAGCGAACGACAGATCGACAGGCCCAGGCCCGTGCCGCCGAACCGGCGCGTGATGGTGCTGTCCGCCTGGCTGAACCGATCGAACAGACGGGCCGCGTGGTCGGAAGAAAAGCCGACGCCCGTATCCTCAACTCGCAGCGTCAGCTGGGTCAGGCCGTCGGAATCCTCGTCCACCGCGATGGCCACGGCGACGGAGCCCTGATGGGTGAACTTGATGGCGTTGGACAGCAGATTGTCGAGCACCTGACGGATGCGGGTGCTGTCGCCGACAAACATGCCGCGCGCATCGGCGTCGCGGCGGATGTCGAAAGTCAGTCCCTTGGCTTCGGCCTTCAAACGCATGACGTCCAGCGGGGCGGCGACGGCCTCGTCCAGATCGAAGGGCCGGCTTTCCAGGTCCAGATGCCCGGCCTCGATCTTGGACACATCCAGAATGTCGGACACCAGCCGTTCCAGCGTTACGCCGGAGCTTGCGATAAGGGCCACCATCTCAGCCTGCTCGGGCGTCAACTCGGTGCGCGACAGGGCGTCGACGATCCCGATCACGCCGTTCAAGGGCGTGCGGATCTCGTGGCTCATATTGGCCAGGAACTCGGACTTCGCGGCATTGGCGGCCTCGGCGGCGGCGGTCGCTTCGCGCAGGGCCTGCTCTGCCGCGACCTTTTCGGTCACGTCGCGGGCGATGCCATAGATGCGGTCGCCCTGACGATGGGCGCGCCATTCGACGGTGACGTAATGACCGGCCTTGTGGCGATAGCGGTTGACCTGACCCAGGACTGGATCGCCCGGCCGCCGGTTTTCGACCTCGACGATGCTCTGGCGGGTGGCGGCATGGTCGTCCGGGTGGATCAGCCGCAACAGGCCTTGGCCCTCGATCTCGTCGGGGCGATAGCCCAGCATGGTGAACCAAGAGGCGCTGGCCTTGACCACGCGCCCATCCAGCTCGCGCACCACCAGCAGATCCAGCGACACATCGAAGAAGGTGTCCAGATCGACATCGGCTGTGGGGAAGGCTAGGGCCGCAACGGGCGAACAGGTCATTGCGCACTCTCTCAAACTCAAACCCATGTTACGGCGCATCCGTTAAGCTCGCCTTTGCAGCGACGCGAAACGAACCGATGGCGTCGTGCGCCGTCTCGGCTAGGATCGGCGCATGATCTTGCTCCTCGCCGCGATCGCCATGCTCCAATCCCCGCCATCAGGGGACGGGATTGAACCCCTGACCCTGACCAAGGATCGGGCCTGCACGGACGACGGGACTCAGTGCGTCGGTCTGACGCAGCAGACGCGTGACGGCGAGCCGGTCTTCACCCCGATCGTTCGTGCGCCCGACGCCCTGCCGGCCGCGCCGCAAGGGGCGTCGGGCGAGGTGGAAAATTACAAGCCATGGAATGGCCTGATCAGGCTGTCGGACGGCGGGTTTCTGGCCGGGGTCGAGATGGAGAGCCGCAGCATGTATTCCGGCGGCGGCGGACAGGCGACGGAACTGCGGCTCTATCGGCTGGATGCCGACGGCGAGGCCGGCGCCGCACCGGTGCTGACCGTGCCGATCCAGGGTTCGCTGATGATCCGCGCCTGCTTCAGCAAGGAGGACATGACCCAGCGCGCCGGCGCCTGTCACGACGAATACAGTTTCGCTGCGACCCTCACCGCGAGCGACGCGGCGGAGGATGCAATGCCGGTCCTGACCTATGAGACGACGGCGACGGCCTATCCGCGCGGCGCCTCGCGATCCGAGGACTCGCTGGAGAAGCCGCCGCTGAAGCCCGCCGACCTGGTCACCGCGCGCGATCCGAAATGCAGCTTTACCCGCCGGTTCACCTTCGACGCCAAGACGGGCGAATACAAACCGGCCAGCCCGCTGCCCGACTGCTCGGACTACACCGTCCCCTAGTAGGCGAAGTCGGCGTAGATGCGTTTCACATCTCCCTGCCAGGCGCCGTGATACAGGTCCAGCAGGCGTTCGGCCGGGGTGACGCCGCTGTCGGCGATGTCTTCCAGTTCCGACAGATAGCCGCGCTCGTCCACCATGCCGCCCGAGAATTTGGCGCGGTTCTTCAGCCCCTGTTTGGCGATGTTCACCAGGTCGACGGCGATGTCGCGCACCGATCGGCCCGCCACCTCGGCCTTCAGACCCAGGCGCGTCACGTCGCGGCGCAGGCGTTCGTGGTCGGTGATGTCCCAATCCTTGACCAGGTCCCAGGCGGCGGCCAGCGACGGCGCGTCGTACAGAACCCCGGCCCACAGGGCGGGCAGGGCGCAGATCCGGCTCCACGGGCCGCCGTCGGCGCCGCGCATTTCCAGATAGGCTTTCAGTCGCACCTCGGGGAAAAGGGTGGTCAGGTGGTCGTTCCAGTCCTTCAGGGTCGGATACTGGCCGGGCAGGGCGGGCAGTTTGCCGGCCTGGAAATCGCGGAACGACTGGCCCGAGGCGTCGACATAATGGCCGTCGCGCTTGGCGAAATACATCGGCGTGTCCAACGCATAGTCGGCGTAGCGCTCGAAGCCGAACCCCTCCTCGAACACGAAGCCCAGCATGCCGGTGCGGTCGGCGTCGGTGTCGGTCCAGACGTTGGCGCGGGCCGACAGGAACCCGTTAGGCCGTCCCTCGGTGAAGGGTGAGCAGGCGAACAGGGCGGTGGCGATGGGTTGCAGCGCCAAGGAGGTGCGGAACTTCATCACCATGTCGGCTTCGGAATCGAAGTCTAGGTTCGCCTGGATGGTGCAGGTGCGCAGCATCATGTCCAGGCCCAGGGTGCCGACCTTGGGCATATAGGCGCGCATGATGTCGTAGCGGCCCTTGGGCATGACCGGCACCTGTTCGCGCGTCCACAGCGGGTCGAAGCCGGCGCCCAGGAAGCCGACGCCGATCTGGTCGGCGACCTGCTTGACCTCCATCAGGTGCTGGCCGGTCTCGTTGCAGATGTCGTGGATGGTCAGAAGCGGCGCGCCCGACAGTTCGAACTGACCGCCCGGCTCCAGGCTGACGGAGGCGACGAAGCCTTCGCTGTTCCTGCGCTCCAGTCCGATCAGAAAGCCGTTTTCCTCGACGGGCGACCAGCCGAAGCGTTGCAGCCCCTCCAGCATGGCCTTGATGCCGTTCGGGCCGTCATAGGCGGGGCGGGCCAAGGTGGTATTGTCGAAGCCGAACTTCTCGTGTTCGGCGCCGATGCGCCACTGGTCCTTGGGCTTGATCCCCTTGGACATGGCCTCGATGAGGTCGGTCCGGGTCAGCGGCGCGTTGTCGGTCATGCGTCAGTCCCCTGCGGGCGCATCGTAAGCGACCGTGTGTCGCGGCTAGATGGGCAAGATTGCGGCAAGGCTCAAGAGGGCTTTCGTCTTTCCCTGACGCTCGGTCTGCGTCAGCTCGCTGCCTGAGGGGCGGACTTATCGTTCCCAATCACCGACGGCCGCCTGCCACAGGGTCATGGCGGCGATGGCGGCGGTGTCGGCGCGCAGGATGCGCGGGCCCAGCGACACGGCGGTGGTGAAGGGCAGGGACCGCAGCCGCTCGCCCTCTTCCGGCGAGAATCCGCCCTCCGGCCCGATCAGGATGGACCAGGGGCCTTCGCCTGCGTCACGCAGGGACGAGACGGCGGGCGCGCCGCCCGTCTCGTCGCAGAACATCAGCCGGCGTCCGGTCTCCCAGCCGTCCAGCAGGGCATCCAGCTTGATCGGATCATCGACGGCGGGCACGTCCATCCGCCCGGTCTGTTCGGCGGCTTCCTCGGCGATGGCGTCCAGCCGGTCCAGGCGGATACGGTCGGCGTTGGTGCGTTTTGTCAGCACCAGCCGCACCCGTCGCGCGCCAAGCTCGGCGGCCTTCTCCACAATTGTCTCGACGCGAGCCTTCTTCACCACCGCCACGATCAGTTCCAGATCAGGACCGAAGGTCTGGGGTCGCACCTGTTCCTCGGCGCGCAGGATCACGCCCTTCTTCAGCACTTCCGCGACAGTGCAGCGCCACTCCCCATCGCGCCCGTTGAACGCCAGCAGCTCGTCGCCGGCCTTCAAACGCATGACCTGGGTCAGATAACGCGACTGGTCCAAGGTGGGCGCGACGGGAGCGGCGGCGGAAAGGGACTGAGTGACGTGAAGGCGGATCATGGCTCTACATGACGCTTGGGCAATCACTTGTCATCCCGGCCGTAGCGAAGCGAAGAGCCGGGACGGGGCGGGGCTTTATAGTCATCCAAGCCCGGTCGGCGCAGCCGAGCCGGGCTCACCTTTCGCACGCACCTCGCCATAGAGGTCCAGCCAGCGTGGATTGTCTTTCTCGATCAATGCGAACTTCCAATCTCGCAACCATCGCTTGATGCGTTTCTCACGAAGGATCGCCTGGTCGATGTATTGGTGGGTTTCGTACCAGACCAGTTGGTCGATGCCGCGTTCCGCGGTGTAGCCCGGAACCATCCCCGACTTATGCTCGGCGACCCGGCGCACGATGTCGTTGGTGACGCCGACGTAAAGATAGCCGCACGGGCCGCTGGCGAGCAGATAGACATAGAAGTTTTTGACCATGACGGCGTCTCCCGGCTCAACCCTTGCGGGTTGTCCGGGAGCGGTCAAGGCGAATGGCTTGCGTCCCCGATCTTCGCTGCGCTTCGTCGGGGATGACAAGAGGAGGTCTTACAGCGTCCGCGCGATCAGCAGCTTCATGATCTCGTTCGTGCCGCCGTAGATGCGCTGGACGCGGGCGTCCTTGTACAGCTGGGCGATCGGGTACTCGTTCATGTAGCCATAGCCGCCGTGGAGCTGGAGCATCTCGTCGATGGTCTCGCCCTGGATGTCTGTGACCCAGTATTTGGCCATGGAGGCGGTGGCGGCGTCGAGTTTACCCTGCAGATGCAGGCCGATGCAGTGGTCGGTGAAGACCTTGGCGACGGTCAGCTTGGTCTTGACCTCGGCGAGCTTGAACTGGGTGTTTTGGAAGTCGATGACGCGTTTGCCGAACGCCTTGCGCTCCTTGACGTAGGCCAGCGTCGCCTCAAGGCCGCGCTCGGCGGCGGCGACGCCCTGGACGGCGATGTTCAGCCGCTCTTGGGGCAGCTGCTGCATCAGTTGGACGAAGCCCTGGCCCTCGGTCCCGCCGATGATGTTGTCGCCGGGGACCTTCACATCGTTGAAGAACAGTTCGGAGGTGTCGTTGGCCTCCATGCCGATCTTGTGCAGGTTGCGACCACGTTCGAACCCTTCCGCGCCATCGGTCTCGACCACGATCAGCGAGGTGCCCTTGGCGCCCTCGGCCGGATCGGTCTTGGCGACCACGATCAGGAAGTTGGCCAGCTGGCCGTTGGTGATGAAGGTCTTGGAGCCGTTGACGACATAGCCGTTGCCCGACTTGACCGCCGTGGTCTTGACGCCTTGCAGGTCCGATCCGGCGCCCGGTTCGGTCATGGCGATGGCGCCAACCAGTTCGCCCGATTGCAGGCGCGGCAGCCAGCGCTGCTTCTGCTCCTCGGTGCCGTAATGCCAGATGTAGGGCATGACGATCGCATTGTGCAGCGAAATGCCGAAGTGGTCCGCGCCCTTCCAGCCCAGTTGACGCATCAAGACGACCTCGTGCCGATAGTCGCCGCCGAAACCCCCATCCTCTTCCGGCAGCGACAGACCCAGCAGGCCCGCCTCGCCCGCGTCGTTCCACAGCTGACGCGGCACAGACGAGTCGGCGATCCATTGCTGGATCTTCTCAAGCGGCGCGTGCTCGTCGATCCATTTGCCGACGCTGTCGGAGAAGAGGGTGATCTCTTCTTCACGCATGAAATCGGGATCGGGGCTGCCCAGCACGTTCATCATCATGTCTCCTCCCCACTCCGTGGGGAGGGGGACCGCGAAGCGGTGGAGGGGCTCTGTCCACCGCTGGGTTTCAGGAATGAGCGACGGAAAGAGCCCCTCCGTCACGGCGCCGAAGAGGCGCCGCGCCACCTCCCCGCAGAGCGGGGAGGAGACGGTTTGGCCTCAGAACGCCTCGGCCGGCATGGCCATCAGCACGTCGGCGCCGGTCTTCATCTTCTTCAGATGGGCTTCGGCGTCGGGCAGGATGCGCTCGACGAAGTAGCGGCCGGTCTGAAGCTTGGTGGCGTAGTAGGGGTCGGTCGAACCGGCCTCGACTTGGGCTTGAGCCACCTTGGCCATCTGCGCCCACATATAGGCCAGAGCCGTCAGGCCGAAGACGTTCAGATAGTCGGTCGATGCGGCGCCGGCGTTGTCCGGATTGGCCATGCCGTTTTGCATCAGCCACATGGTGCCGTCCTGCAGCTTGGCCTTGGCGTCGGCCAGGCCGTCGACGAAGGGCTTGATGGCCTCATTGCCGCTGTTTTCGGCGACGAAGGCGTCGATTTCGCCGAACCAGGTCATGATGGCGCGACCGCCGTTGGCGGGCAGTTTGCGGCCGACCAGGTCCAGCGCCTGGATGCCGTTGGTGCCCTCGTAGATCATGGTGATGCGGGCGTCGCGCAGATACTGCGAGGCGGTGAAGTGTTCGGTGTAGCCCGAACCGCCGTGCACCTGCATGCCCAGCGAGGCGACGTGGAAGCCCTTGTCGGTCAGATAAGCCTTCAGCACCGGCGTCAGCAGGCCCATGTAATCCTTGGCCTTCTGGGCCACGGCCGCGTCCTCGGACTTCTCAAGGTCGGCGTGCAGCGCGGTCCACAGGATGAAGGCCTGGCCGCCTTCGACGAAGGCCTTGGACTCCAGCAGCATGCGGCGCACGTCGGGGTGGACCATGATGCTGTCGGCCGGGCCGTCCGGGTTCTTCGGTCCGGTCAGCGAACGGCCTTGCAGGCGGTCCTTGGCGAACTCCACGGCGGCCTGATAGGCGGCGGTGCCGATAGCCAGACCTTGCAGGCCGGTGCCGAGGCGCGCCTCGTTCATCACGACGAACATATTGTTCATGCCGCGGCCTTCTTCGCCGATCAGCCAGCCCTTGGCGCCGTCGTACTGCATAACGGCGGTGGCGTTGCCGTGGATGCCCATCTTGTGCTCGAGGCCGGCGCATTCCAGGCTGTTGCGCTCGCCCAGCAACCCGTCCTCATTGACCAGGAACTTGGGCACGACGAACAGCGACAGGCCCTTGATGCCCGGAACCGCGCCTTCGACGCGAGCCAGGACGGTGTGGATGATGTTGTCGGCGAAGTCGTGCTCGCCCGCCGAGATCCAGATCTTCTGGCCGGTGATCGAATAGGAGCCGTCGCCGTTTGGCACGGCCTTGGTGCGCACCATCCCCAGGTCCGTGCCGCACTGCGGCTCGGTCAGGTTCATCGTGCCCGACCATTCGCCGGTCGCCATCTTGGGCAGGTATTTCTGCTTCAGCTCTTCGGAGGCATTGGCGTGGATGCCGGCATAGGCGCCGGCCGTCAGGCCCGGATACATCGAAAAAGCGGCCGAGGCGCCGGCCGTCATCTGACCGAAAGCCGAGGCCACCACGCTGGGCATACCCTGACCGCCGTACGCCGGGTCGGCGGCCAGCGCCATCCAGCCGGCTTCGGACATGGCCTTGTAGGCTTCCTTCCAGCCCTTGGGTCCGGTCACCACGCCGCCCTCGGCCCAGTGACAGCCCTCCTTGTCGCCCGGATTGTTGATCGGGGCGATGACCTCGTCGGCGAACTTGGCGCCTTCTTCCAGGATCTGGCTGACCAGATCCGAAGAGACGTCCTGGAAGCCCGGCTGGTTGGTGTAGCGGTCGATCTCCAGCACTTCATTCAGGATGAAGGTGAAGTCGCGGACAGGCGCCTTGTAGGCCATGGATTACGCTCTTGCTTTGAAGGGGTGGTGGTGGTCGTGGTTGAGACGCGCGCGCAGCAGCTTCTCATAATCTTCGGCCCCCGGCAGCAGGTCGGGGCGATGTTCGGACAGCTTGGACTCCATCCAAGCGCAGGCCTGTTCGGCCGTCTCGATGGCGCCTTCGATATCTTCCAGCTGCTGTTTCAGCGCCGCGATCTGGGCGCGGTGCCGCACCAGGGCCACGGCCATCTGGTGGACGTTGTGATCCTTCTGATCATAGAGATCCATCATGTCCTGGATCTCCTGAAGGGTGAAGCCGATGCGGCGGCCCCTCAGGATCAGTTTCAGCCGGGCGCGGTCGCGCGCGTCATAGACGCGGGTCTGGCCCTTGCGCGCGGGCGTCAGCAGGCCCTTGTCCTCGTAGAATCGAAGCGCGCGCGCCGTGGCGCCGAACTCGCGGCACAGCTGGCGAATGGAATAGGTGCGGTGGTCGTCGGCGGTGGCCATACGCCTTCATAACTTGACGTGCGCGTAAAGGGAAGAGGCTTACGCGCACGTAAGGGTAAGCTTTTCTTTCGCGCCGACGATCAGGCATGAAAAAGCCCGGAGCCTGGGGGGAGGCTCCGGGCGCAAACGCCGGACTGCAGGGGGAGAGGGGTCCGGCGTTCGATCTCTTTCAATCAGGCCCTGCAGCAATCATGCCCTGCGGCGACCCAGTAGCACCGGGACGGTGATGGCCAGCAGGACGGCGTTGACCGCCGCCAGTCCGAAGTCCTGGCTCAGCGCATGGATCATCATCATGGTCGCTTCCATGACGATCAGGCCGACTGCCGCCGTCAGCAGCAGGGGGCGACCCACCCGCCACGAGATCAGCGGGCTCAGCACGCCCATGGCCAGAACGATCTCGACCACGCCCATGCCGCGCACCATGTTCTCGGGCGCGACGGCGGGCCAGCCCATCAGATTGATCAGGTTGGTCATCGGCTCGGTCAGCTTGGCGTAGCCGGCGGCGATGAAGAACATCGCGATCCAGCCCTGCAGCGTCCAAAGGGCGATGTTGGCGTAGGCGGCGCGGTTGCGCGACGGCGCGGTGGTAAAGGTCGAGGTGGTCATCGGGGAGGACGCCTGAAGGTCATGAACGGCTGCGATCCGGCCTTGGGGCGTTCCCCGGGGAGCCGTTCGCTGAAGCCTACATAGCGGCGCTTCAGACGGTTGTCATCATGCGATGACATCAACTGATGACATCAGCTGATGACTTTCTGTTACGGGGCGGGGGCATTGGGCCGATTCCCAATGCCCCACAAGGATTTGCGACGCGCGATTTCAGTCTTCGGGCTGCGGCCCCGGCGTCTGGACGATCAGGTCCCCGGGCTGGCAGTCCAGTTCGCGGCACAGGGCGTCCAGGGTGGAGAAGCGCACCGCGCGGGCCTTGCCGGTCTTCAGGATCGACAGATTGGCCAGGGTGACGCCGACGCGGTCGGACAGTTCGGTCAGGGACATCCGGCGTTCGAGCAGCAGCCGGTCCAGTTGGATCATGATCATGGCGCGCGCTCCTCAGACCGTGGTCAGCTGTTCGTCGCGCATGGCCGACCCCTGCCGGAACACCTCGGCCAGGATGAAGACCACCAGAATGCCCAGCCAGGAGCCCAGGTCGAAGTCATAGTCGGACGGCGACTGGCCGATGCTCTGCGGGGCGACGAAGACCAACAGCAGCGCCGTCAGCTGAATGCCGATCAGACCCAGACCCACGCCTTGCAGTCGTTTGACGTTGGCGAACTCGAAGGCGTCGCCTTGATTGACCGACAGCAGGATGCGTCGCAGCCGGTTGATGATCCACCAGGTGAAGCCGCAGGCCATCGCCGCGCCGAGGAAGGTCAAGCGTCCGGTCCATTGCAGGGTGTTGCTCGGATCCGCGCTCGCGCCCTTCAGCCCGTCGATCAGGCCTGCGCCGAAGCTGGGTACGATCAGGGTGAACAGGAAGACCAGGATCGTCGCGACAGCGCCGATCATCACGAACACATTGACGAAGCCCAGCAGCCAGCGCAGGGCGCTGGCGACGGAATATTTGCCGATCATCTTCATCTCGAAAGCCCTTCCATTCGGGTCGCCCTCCGCGACCGCCTTGGTGACTATCGATATGGATTTATCGATAAACGGGCAAGAAAATTATCGATAAACGAGATGAAGCTTTCGTAAGGTTCGGCGTTGGGCGCTGGACCCCCAGGCCAGACGCGCCGCCTCCAGCCGATCCAGCTTGGCATGAAAGGGAGCCCAGTCGTCGGCTTCGGCGATGGCGGCCCAGATGGCCTCGACCTCGTCGATCAGCATCTCCTCCGGTTCGCGCGCGGCGAACATCGGATGTTCCAGCCGTTCGATCCGGTCCGGTTCGTGTTCCATCAAAGCAAAGCGGAAGGCGTCGAAGGCCTCGCCCTGGTACGATTTCGAACGTGGTCCCGACAGGGCGCGGGCCGAGGAGGCGAAGCCGCCGAACCAGTCGAAGAACAGCGGCTCCCACCGCAGGGCCGCGCCGCCCTCCCGCAACAGGGCCAGGGTCGTATCGACCAACCGCTGATCCGCCGCCTCGCCCAGGCTGTGGACGCCCAGCCGCATCAAAAACGCGGCGCGCAGTTCGCGGATATAGGCGGGACCGAAACCGTTCAGGGCATCCGTCAACGGCTCGACCTCGGCGACCAGCTTCAAGCATCCGGCCAGTTGCGTCAGGTTCCAGAACACCGCCTCGGGCTGGCGCGCGAAGGCGTAGAGGCCCGTCTGGTCGAAATAGGCGGCGGTGAACGCCGGGTCGTATTCGGGCAGGAACCGCCAGGGGCCATAGTCGAAGCTCTCGCCCGTAACGTTCAGATTGTCGGTGTTCAGCACCCCATGCACGAACCCCGCCGCGATCCAGCGCGCGGTCAGTTTCGCCGAGGACTCGACGATGGCGGCCAGCAGACCGGGCGCATCCCCGGCGGCGACGCTCGGGTGATACAGGCTACGCACGTGTTCGATCAGCGCTTTGATCTGGTCCTTGCGGCCCAGATAGGCCGCGCGCTGGAACGTCCCGAACCGCACATGGCTGTGCGACAGTCGCACGAGCACGGCCGACCGCGTCGGCGACGGCTCGTCTCCGCGCTCCAGCGCCTCGCCGGTCTCGATCAGCGAAAAGGCGCGGCTGGTCGGGACGCCTTGCGCCTCCAGCATCGTCGCTGCCAGAACCTCGCGCACCCCGCCCTTCAGCGTCAGCCGCCCATCGCCACCTCGCGACCAGGGCGTTTGGCCGGTGCCCTTGGTCCCTAGATCCATCAATCTTGGCCGATCGCCGCGCTCGCGGAGCGCGGCGGCTCGAGGCGTTTCGCGCATCTGCGCCGTCAGGAACCCTCGCCCGTCGCCCAGATCGGGATTGTAGTGCCGGAACTGATGCCCGTGATAGCGCATGGCGATCGGACCGGGCTGCCCCGGCAGGGGCTCGAACCGCCCGAACGCGGCGATCCATTCCGCCTCGCTCAGCCCCTCCAGCCCGACCTCGGCGGCCGCGCGGTCGTTGCGAAAGCGCAGGACCGTCTTCGGAAAGTCTGCGGCCTGAACCGCATCGGCAAAGTCCGCGCCCAAATCAAAAAAGCGCGGTTCGGGGCGATAGTCGGGAGAGACGGGCATGGCAGGCTAGGTGCGTTCGCGACGCGCGAAGCGCAACCGCTATCCGTAGAACTACGGTGAACGGCGGTTAACCGCGATTAAAGGCCTTGTGCGGCATGGGTCGGGAGATATGTCCGGGGCCTCGCCGACAAAGCGCATCCTGAAGACCACCGTGGCCGCCGCCACGGCGGGCGCCGTCGTGTTCGCGCCCATGGCGCCGCTGGCCCAAGAGGTCGGGCGGTCGCGCGATCCGCTGTCCATCAATATCGGCGCCAACGCCGAGTTCACGCGGGTCGAGTTCGTCGGCGTGATCGGGGTGCGCTCGCGCATCAGCCGCAAGGGCGACAAGGTCGTCGTTCGGCTGGGGACCACCGCCGCGCCCGACGTCTCGCGATTGAAGGTCGATCCGCCGGCCGGGGTGAAGTCGGTCGAGACGCGGCCGAGCCGTGGCGCGGGCGGCACGGACCTGATCCTGACGCTGGAACAGGGCGCAGATGCGCGCTCGGGCGTAGCGGACGGGGCGGTGTGGCTGAACCTTTATGCGCCCGGCAAGGCGCCGGAGGGCGGGGACGCCGCCGCGCCGCAGACGACCAAGGCCGCGGTGCCGGTGCGGGCCGAGACGGCCGGCGGCAAGACCGTTCTGACCTTCGACTGGGGCGCGCCGGTGGGAGCGGCCGTCTTCCGCCGGGGCGATGCGGTGTGGGTCGTGTTCGACACGGCCGCGCGCATGGATATGAGCGGCGCCAAGGCGCTGGGATCGGCCAAGAACGCCCAGTGGGCGGCCGGGCCGGGCTATACGGCCCTGAGGATCGCCGAACCTGAAGGGCTGGGCGTCTCGGCGCAGGGGCAGGGCGGGACCTGGACCGTGACCCTGGGCGGCCCGGACGGTGCGGCGGGCGGGGTCGAGGTCGGCCGGTCCGACGACGGCGCGCCGGTGCTGGTGGCGCAGATGGCCGGAGCGACCAAGGCGGTCTGGCTGACCGATCCGCTGATTGGGGACCGGTTCGCGGCGGTGACGGCCCTGGCGCCCGGCAAGGGTTACGCCGGCGGACGGCGCACGGTCGATCTGAGCCTGATCCCGACGGCGCAGGGCCTGGCGGTCGAAACGGCGGCTGACGACCTGAAGATCGAGGCGGCGGGCGATCTGGTGACGCTGAGCCGGCCCAAGGGGCTGGCCTTGTCGTCGCCGGCGGCCGGGCTGGAGACGGGCGACCACAATGCGGATGCGCCCAAGCGGGCGGCCTATCCGGCGCTGATCGACGAGACCTGGGCCGCGACCGGCGAGGCGGGATTCTCGGACCGCTATCGCCGGCTGCAGGATGCGGCCGGGCTGGAGACGATCGCGGCGGCCGACAATCCGCGCGCGCCGATCGAGGCGCGGATGGCTCTGGCGCGGTTCCTGGTCGGGTCGGGCCTGAACTATGAGGCCATCGGGGTGCTGAACGCCCTGATCGCCAAGGCGCCGAACCTGCAAGGCGAGCCCGAAGTGCGCGGTCTGCGCGGCGTGGCGCGCGTCGGCGTCGGGCGGCTGGAAGAGGCCCAGGTCGATTTCGCGGGCGCGGCCCTGGCCAACGATCCGGCGACCAAGGTCTGGCTGGGCTATATCGCCTCGGAAATGGGCGACTGGGAGGGGGCGCGTCGCAACTTCGCCGCCGGCGCCCCGGCCATCGACAGCTTTCCCAAGGAATGGCGCGCGCGATTCGGCGCGGCCCACGCCATGGCCGCGATCCAGTTGAACGACCTGCCGGCCGCCCAGCAATTGCTGACCTATGTCTTCAGCCAGGATGCGCCGGCGGTCGATCAACTGACCGCGCGTCTGGTTCAGGCGCGGATGTTCGAGCTGAACGGCGACAAGAACCGGGCGCTGGCGATCTACAAGGCCGTGGCGCGCGCGCCGCTGGACGGGATCGCGACGCCGGCGAAACTGGGCGCCGTCAGCCTGGAGCTGGACAAGGGCGCGATCACGCCGGATCAGGCGACGGCCCAGCTGGAACAGCTGAAATGGCGCTGGCGCGGGGATGCGACCGAGATGGCGGTCGTGCGCAAACTGTCGGGCATCTATCTGCAGCAGGGGCGATACCGCGAGGCGCTGGACGCCCTGCGCGGCGCGGGCAAGCGGATGGCGGGCGTGCCGGGCGCAGCCGAGGTGCAGGCGGATCAGGCGAACGCCTTCCGCGCCCTTTTCCTGGACGGGGCGGCGGACGGTTTGCAGCCGGTGCAGGCGCTGGCGCTGTTCTATGACTTCCGCGAACTGACCCCGATCGGGGCGGACGGCGACGAGATGGTGCGGCGTCTGTCGCGCCGGCTGATCGACGTGGACCTGCTGGATCAGGCCGCCGAACTGCTGAAGCACCAGGTGGATGAGCGTCTGGATGGGGTGGCCAAGGCCCAGGTCGCGACCAATCTGGCCACCGTCTATCTGATGGACCGTCAGCCTGAGAAGGCGTTGCAGGCCATCTGGGGGTCGCGCACCACCCTGCTGCCCAATGCGATGAACAGCGAGCGCCGGGCGCTGGAGGCGCGCGCTCTGATGGATCTGGGCCGGTTCGACCATGCGCTGGAGGTGCTGGACCGGGATCAGTCGAACCCGGCGCGCGAGGTGCGGGCCGACATCTTCTGGAAGCAGCAGAAGTGGGGCGAGGCGGCGCCGATCTATGAGGCGCGGCTGGGCGATCGCTACAAGACCGCGACCACGCCGCTGACGCCGGCTGAGGAAAGCTGGCTGATCCGGGCGGGCGTCGGCTATTCGCTGGCGGGCGATCGGGCCGCGCTGCAGCGGCTGAGCGGGCGCTTTGGGCCGATGGTTCCCGGCGCGCGCTCGGCGGCGGCGCTGCGGGTCGCGCTGGACGACAATCTGTCGGGCGTGGCGGGGACGGGCGACTTCGCCAATCTGTCCAGCCAGGCCGACACCTTCGTCGGCTGGGTCAACAGCGCCAAACAGGCGTTCAGAAAAGAAGCTGACGCCAAGAGCGCCGCCTGAAATTGAAACGGGCGGAGATCGCGTCGCGACCCCCGCCCGTCGAGCATTGCCGGTCCTGCATCGCAGGACCGAAAAGGCTTAGCCGTTGACTGCGTCCTTCAGCGGCTTGGAGACGCGGAAGCGCACGGCCTTGGAGGCGGCGATCTTGATGGTCGCGCCGGTAGCCGGGTTGCGGCCTTCGCGCTCAGCGCGATCGGCGGTGTCGAAGACGCCCAGGTTCGAGATGCGGATGTCGCCGCCCGACTTCAGGGTCGAGTGGATGTTTTCGACGATCGCGGTCAGCACCTTGCCGGCGTCGGCCTGCGAAACACCAGCGTCCTTGGCGACGGCGGCGATCAGTTCGGCTTGAGTGGTCATAAGAAGCGTTTCCAGTGTTAGTCGCCCGATTCCGAGCGAGGACCGGGGGATCAACACGGATTTCCATACGCTTTGCAAGCGCCGATGACGCTTAAAGCCATACGGGGCGGGGGATTATCCGGTACCGGACGCCCGCTGGAAGCTCTCGACCAGGCTTCCGGCGACCAATCGCCAGCCGTCCACCAGCACGAAAAAGATCAACTTGAAGGGGAGGGACACCACCACCGGAGGGAGCATCATCATGCCCATGGACATCAGCACGCTGGCCACCACCAGATCGATCACAAGGAACGGAACGAAAAGGAGAAATCCGATTTCGAACGCCTTCTTCAGCTCGCTGATCATGAAGGCCGGGGTGACCACACGCAGGGGCAGGTCCTGGACGTTCTGGGGCGGGTCGATCTTGCTGAGACGGGTGAACAGGGCGAGGTCCCCGCGGTCCACCTGGGCCAGCATGAAGGTTTTTACGGGTTCGGACGCCTGATCGAAGGCCTGGGGCAGTTCGATCTGCTGATCCATCAGCGGACGGATGCCCGAATCATAGGCGTCCTGCCAGGTCGGGGCCATGACGATGGCGCTCAGGAACAGCGACAGAGACACCAAGACGGCGTTCGGCGGCGACTGTTGCAGGCCCAGCGCCGTGCGCAGCAGCGACAGGACCACGATGATCCGCACGAAGCTGGTGGTCATGATGACAATGGACGGCGCCAAGGACAGGACGGTCATCAGACCGACCAGCTGGACCACGCGCTGGGTCAGGCCGGCGCCGGTGCCCAGATCAATGTTCAGGGCCGAGCCGCTTTGCGCCGCCTGCTGAGCCAGGGCCGCGACGGGCCAGGCCAGACAGACCAGGGTGGTGAACAGCGACAGCAGGGCCGCGCGTTTCAGCTCGGCGCCGGTCGGCTTGACGAAGACGGCGGGCTTCACTGGCCGCCTCCCACTTTGCCGACAGGGGGCTGACGCGGTTCGATCAGTTCACGGCCTTCGCCCAGCAGGATCAGCCGCTCCTCGTCGTCGACGCGGACCAGAACGAGGCGACGGGCGGGGTCCAGCACCAGGGTCTCGACGACCTGAAGCCGGCGCTCGCCGCGCTCAGCGTTCAGCCGGGCCAGGATTTGCGGGGCATAGCGGCGCGCAGCCCAGGCCGCGATCCCGATCAGGCCGAGGGTGAAGGCCAGGCCGAAGACCGCCCGGGCGAGATCGAGGAAATTCATGACGCTGCAAAGGCCCCGCGCAGTCCGCGCTCAGGCCGCGAATGTTAACCACCACGGTTAACGACCCGTTGAGATAACCCCCTATTAACCATCCAGGCGGCATTTTCTGCCCATCGCGCGCATTCGCGTCGCACGGGAGATCGCCATGGGCGTCGCCGACATACCGCTGCTGGGGCAGATCAAGGGCCGGCTGGGCTGGCTGGACGCCCGCCAGCGGGTCATCGCCGAGAACGTCGCCAACGCCGATACGCCGGGCTTCGTCGGGCGCGACCTGAAACAGCCGACCGACTTCGCCGCCGCCATGCGCTCGGGCGGGGGTCTGCAGATGGTGCGCACCAATGCGGCCCATATCGCGCCGGCCGGTTCGCCGGTGCGGTTCGCTCCGACCAAGGCACCCGATTCGGAGACCACGCTGGACGGCAATTCGGTGGTGGTCGAAGAGCAGATGCTGAAGATGGCCGAAAGCCGCATGGCCTATGACGCCGCCATCGGCTTCTACCAGAAATCCATGTCCATGATCCGCATGGCCGCCAAGCGGCCGGGCGCCTGAGCCGATGGCCGAGAAGGACTGACCCATGCCTGATCCCATCCCCCCTTCGAACAGCGCCATGGCGGTGGCGGCCTCGGCCCTGAAGGCGCAGCAGTCGCGCATGCGCGTGATCGCCGAGAACATCGCCAACGCCCAGTCGACGGCGCGCACGCCGGGCGGCGAGCCCTATCGCCGCCAAATCCCGGTCTTCCAGGCGCGCGAGGTCGATGGGGCGACCGGTGTCACCCTGGCCGAGGTTCGGCCCGACCAGGGCGACTTCAAGATGGACTATGACCCGTCGCACCCGGCCGCGAACGCGCAAGGGTATGTAATGCGGCCCAATGTCGACACCCTGGTCGAGGCGATGGACATGCGCGAGGCGCAGCGCGCGTATGAGGCCAATCTGAACGTCATCGAGACGGCGCGGTCGATGGATAGCCGCACCCTCGACATCATCAAACGCTGAGGACTAGGCCATGAATCCGATGATGGCCGCCAAGGCCTATGCCGCCGTCCAGGGCGGCGCTATGCCGACAGGAGCCCAGGCGCCCGGCGTCGGGGACGGCGGCTTCGCCGACCTGGTCAAGAACGCCATGACCGACATGACCCAGCAATCGCGCGCGGCCGAAACCCAGATGACCCGCTCGGTCCAGGGCCAGGGCAATCTGATCGATGTGGTCACGGCGCTGAGCTCGGCCGAGGCATCGCTGGAAACGGTGATCTCGGTCCGCGATCAGGTGATTTCCGCCTATAAGGAAATCATGGCGATGCCGATCTGACAGCGGGTTAGAAGTAGCGTTCGCCGATCCGCAAAGTGTCGCCGGGCGAAACACGCGCATCGGCGGTCAGCGGCTGGGCTTCTTCGACCTGTGATCCGGCGCGACGCACGAAGACGCGGCGCGTGTTGGCGCGATAGGTGAAGCCTTGCGCCGTCGCCACGGCGTTCAGCACCGTCAGGTCCGGCAGATAGGGGTATTCTCCCGGCCGATTGACCTCGCCCAGGATGTAGATCGGCCGATAGGCCAGGACCTGGGCGGTGACGCGCGGCTGGTTCAGATAGCCCTGGCTCAAGGCTTGAGCGACGGCGTCCTGAAGCTGGGCGCCCGTCAGGCCGGCAGCCTGGACCTCGCCGATCAGCGGCAGGGCGATCCGGCCGCTGGCGTCGATCACGAACTCGCCGCCCAGCGCCGCCTCGCCGAAGACGTCGATGCGCACCTTGTCTGCGGAGGCGAGGCGATAGTCCGATACGCTCTGAGGCGCAAAGGCCGTCAGGCCCAGCGACAGGATCGCGACCAGCAAGTCGATGCCTCTTCTTGCCCCCACTGTCATCGCCCCTGATCGTTCAGGGTGTGTAATCTAAACGTGTCGGTTGTTCCAGTCTAGGGGCGGTCCGACAGGATACGGGCGGCGAGATCGCGGGCCTGGCCGCGCAGGTCGGGCACGGCCGTCATCTCCCAGAAGGCGCCGCGCGTCAGGGGGCCGATGGCGTGAAGACCGCGCGCTGGGGCGCCTGCGCCGTCCAGCAGACCGCCCTCGTCATCGACCTGCAGGCCCAGGCCCAAGGGGTCGAGGCGACCGTAACCCTTGTCCAGGATGTCGCGGATCATCGGCTCGGTGCTCTTGGAGATCACGCCCAGCGGCCCGGTGCAGTTCACGACCAGGTCGAACCGCTCCTTGATGGCGCGCTTTTTTCCGCGTGGACGCCACGAGACCTCGATGACGTCGGTGGCCTTCAGCTCGGTCAGCTTGCCGGCCAGGATCGTCAGTTCGCCGCCGGCCAGCATGGAATGGATGTCGCGCGCCGGGCCGGGCGACAGGCGGTGGCGATGCACATCCCACAGGGGGCGCAGATGGCGCAGGAAGCGGCTGCGCTCCACCCGCGACCAACCTCGCCAAATGTCGCGCGCGGAATGGCGCAGGCGGTCGAACACGGCGCGCCAATCGGCCTCGGCTGTCGCGGCGCGGATCTGGCGCAGGATTTCGGCCGGGCTGCCCGAAAACGCGCCGACATAGGGCGTGGGCTGAACGGTCGCGTGGGCGCGAGGCAAAAGGCCGTGACGCGACAGGGCGGTCAGCCTACGGCCTGGCCGGCGCAGGGTGATGGCCGCATCCACCATCGTCAGGCCCGAACCGATCAGCAGGACGTTGCGGGCGTCGCGCGCCGTCTGAGGATCGAACCGCCAGGGGTTTTCGACATAGGCAGGGGAGGCGCGCACCGCGTCCTCGACGCCGGGGGGCGAGGCGGGCTCCAGATTGCCCAGCGCCAGCACGACCTGATCGGCCGCGATCTGTCCGTCGCTGGTCACGATGCGCCAGCCGTCGTCCCGGCGATCGATGGACTGCGCCTCGGCGCCGATCAGGTTCAGTCGGTCGGGGGCGTCGTCCAGCGCCTCGTCCAGCAGGGCCTGAAGATAGTCCCCATAGACGCCGCGGGTGATGAAGCCGTCCTGGGCGCGCCACGACGGCTGTTCGGCCAGCCAGTCGGCGAGGTGGCTGGGCTGGTCGGGAAAGGCGCTCATATTGTCCAGGCGGACGTTCAGCAGATGGCCGGGATTTCCGGTGTCATAGGCGGTGCCGGGACCGAAAACGCCGCGCCGTTCGATCAGGGTGACGCGCACATCGCGCGAGGCCTTCAGCAGATTGACGGCGGTCAGCAAGCCGCTGAAACCCGCGCCGACAATGGCGACATGCGGTCCATTCTGCTGCGGCACGCGCACCCCCGTTTTTCGTTTCCGTCGCTGTCGATAACACGCGGCGGTCCAGAGGGATCATGGCGATAAATATCTATCTGGCCAGTAGGAATAACGTGATCAGCGGCTGCGACCTCTGGTCTTGCGGATGTCGCGCAGGGCCAGAGGGAGCAGCGTCCAGGGCTCGACGCAGTAGCGGACGAACAGCCGTTTCGGATCGTGCAGCAGGCGATAGGCCCATTCGATGCCGGCGCGTCCCATCCAGCGCGGGGCCGCGCTTTGAACACCCGCCTCATAGTCGAAGGCGGCGCCGACCGACAGGGTGACGCAATCGGGCAGGCGCTCGAAATTGTCGGCGATCCAGAGCTCCTGGCGCGGCATTCCCATGCCGACGAACAGGATGTGGGGCTGGAAGGCCGTGATGCGATCCAGGACGGCGGCGTTCTCGGACGAACCGGGGCGGGCGTCGAAGAAGCCGTGGTGGATGGCGATGTCGGCGTCCGGATAGCGGAGCTTCAGCCGGCGGGCCGCCTCGTCGCCGACGCCGGGCGCGCCGCCGACGGACAGGACGCGCCAGCCCTGACGGTTCGCCACGCTCCAGAAATGGTCGCGCCAGTCCAGATAGGTGCAGCGGTGACAGCCCCGGCTGTGCAGGCCCAGGGCGCGCGAGAAGGCCAGCAGCGGTGTCGAATCGACCTCGATCAGATCGGCCTTGTCGTAGAAGGCGCCGAGTTCAGGCCGCTTCTGCATCAGATAAAGGCTGTGCAGGTTGTGATTGGCGATCAGGCTCTTTTCACCCTGTCGCACCGCCTGCTGAATCTGGTGCAGCACCTCTTCCGGCTTCACCAGATCCATCGGTTGCCCCAGGATCGTGACCCGCTCGTGGGCGCGGCGGTTCTGGCGAAACGGCGCGCGCGGCCGGGCGCGACGCTCCGTGACGACGCGCTCTGGCGCAGAGGGGCTGAGAGACGGGTCCGCCATCAGGCGCTTCTAGGCGACCTGGCCTCAAGACGGGGTTAGAAAACAGGCTTAGCGCCCATTAAGTCGCCACCGAACGCGGATCGAAAACGACGTGCGGCCAGGCTTGCCGCGCTGCGTGCGCAAGAAATCTCGCAAAGGCGAAAAATCCTTATTGACCCCGCCCGGAGCCTCCCTTAGAGGTCCGCGCCTTCCCGATGGAAACGCCGCAAGGCGCTGCCGACGGGGCCCAGATGGCGGAATTGGTAGACGCGCTGGCTTCAGGTGCCAGTGGCTTAACGGCCGTGGAGGTTCGAGTCCTCTTCTGGGCACCATCATTCAGAAAGCGCTGCATCGAAAGATGCGGCGCTTTCTTTGTTTTAGCCTATCGTCTCGCGCGCGTCTCTCCGCTGTTTGAGGCCCGTTCGTGGTTGAGCTTGCCCGTTTCGCGCGCCGCGTTCGCCGTGTAAGAGCCTGAGCATGACCGTTTACCTGCATGAGGGCGACCTGCCCGACGATCTGGACCTGGGGTCCGAGGTCGCCATCGATTCCGAGACCATGGGCCTGCGCTTCCGCCGCGATCCGCTGTGCGTGGTGCAGCTGTCGTCCGGCGACGGCAACGCCCATGTCGTGCGGATGCGGCGGCCGGATTACGACTGTCCGAATCTGAAGCGGGTGCTGACCGACCCGGCGGTGACCAAGATCTTTCACTTCGGCCGGTTCGACATCGGCATGTTCCTGCTGCACCTCGGCGTCGAGACGCGGCCGGTCTACTGCACCAAGATCGCCTCCAAGCTGGCGCGGACATACACTGATCGCCACGGGCTGAAGGACGTGGTGCGCGAGACGGTGGGCGTGGACCTGTCCAAGGCGCAGCAGTCCTCGGACTGGGGCGCCGAGACGCTGAGCCCGGCGCAGCTGGACTATGCGGCGTCGGACGTCCTGTATCTGCACGCGGCCAAGGCCAAGCTGGACATGATGCTGGCGCGCGAAGGGCGAACCGAACTGGCCGCCAAATGTTTCGACTTCCTGCCGACACGGTCGGCGCTCGACCTGGCAGGCTGGGACGAGACCGACATCTTCGCCCACAGCTGAGGCGCGCTTGACCGAACACGGCGAACAGTCCCGCATCGAGGCCGACGAGGCCAGGGTCGCCCTGGCCGGCGCCCGCTGGCGCGCGCGCTCGCGGCGGGTGAAGCTTTATCGCCGCGTCCTGCCGATCGTCATCCTGGTGCTGGCGGGCGGCGCCCTGACCTGGACCGTGTTCCGCACCGTCATGTCGGGGGTGGAGCGCAAGGCCAGCCAGAGCCAGGAAGTTCGCCTGGACGCCCCCCTGTTCCACGGTCAGGACGCGCAAGGGAGAGCCTTCACCGTCGGCGCGCAAGGCGCCGTGCGCGATCCCAATACCGGCAAGTTCAAACTGATCGGCCCGGCGCTGAAGCTGAACCTGGGCGGGCGCAAGGTCACGGAACTGACCGCCGACGGCGGCATCTATGATGAGCAGGCCAAGACGGTGACGATCGGTCCGAACGTGCGCATTTCGGACGGGGGAACGGGCTTCGTCCTGACCACGCCCGAGGCGGTGGTCGACACCTCGACCGGAAACGTCACCGGTTCAAAGGGCGTTCAGGGTTCCGGCCCTATTGGAACCATCAACGCATCGTCCTATGCGATCTACGATCAGGGACAGCGCGTCGTGTTCGACGGCGCAGGCGACAACAAGGTGAAGGGCGTTCTGACGCCCAAGGGGTCAGGCGGATGATCGTGACGAAGATTTCGAAGGCGCTGGCTGTCGTCGCGGCGGCGGCCGTCGTCGGCATGCCGGCCCTGGTGGACGCGCAGGCTCAGGCGACCAATCAGCCCGTCGCCTATGGCGCAGACTCGGTCGAATACGCCCCCAACCGCATCATCCTGCGCGGCCGGGCCGAGGCGACGCAGGGCGGCAACCGCTTCCGCGCCGACACCCTGACCTTGGTCAGCGGCGAGGGCGGCGATCTGCAACGCGCCGAGGCCAGCGGCACCGTCTATTTCGTGACGCCCGACCAGTCGATGCGCGGCGACCGCGCCGTCTATAATCTGGGCAACGGCGAGATCGTGGTGACGGGCAACGTCATCCTGACCCAGGGTAAGAACGTCCTGACCGGCTCGCGCCTGGTCTACAACATCAACACCGAGACCGCCCGCATGGACGGCGCGCCGCGCGGCGCCGCCGGAAGCCGCGTGCAGGGCGTCTTCTATCCCAACTCGAACTGAGGCCGTCTGGCCGTCACGGACCTGAGCATTTGGCGCGCAAGGAACTGTCAGCCCTGAACCTGGACGAGCGGCCGCAGCCGGCCGCCGTGGCGCCCGCGCCTGCGGAAAAGGGCCTGCGGGTGATGAACCTGGCGCGGTCGTTCGGCCAGCGTCAGGTCGTGCGCGACGTGTCCCTGACGGTCCAGCGCGGCGAGGTCGCGGGCCTGCTTGGCCCGAACGGCGCGGGCAAGACCACCTGCTTCTACATGATCACCGGCCTGATCCCGCCGGATTCGGGCGCGATCTGGCTGGACGGCGAGAACATCACCGGCCAGCCGATGTATCAGCGCAGCCGCATGGGCCTGGGTTATCTGGCGCAGGAGGCCTCGATCTTTCGCGGCATGACGGTCGAGCAGAACGTCAAGGCGGTGGTCGAGCTGAACTATCCGCGCGACCAGATCCGCGCCGAGACCGACCGGCTGCTGAACGAACTGCACATCGACCATCTGCGCCATGCGCGGGCCACGGCGCTGTCGGGCGGCGAGCGTCGGCGAGTGGAGATCGCGCGGGCGCTGGCCGGACGGCCGTCCTTCATGCTGCTGGACGAACCCTTCGCCGGCATCGACCCCCTGGCCATCGCCGACATCCGCACCGTGATCCGCTATCTGGCCAGCCAGGGCATCGGCGTGCTGATCACCGACCACAATGTGCGTGAGACCCTGGACATCACCGACCGGGTGTCGATCATCTCGAACGGCGCGGTGCTGTTCGAAGGCACGTCCGACGAGGCGATCCACGACGCCGAAGTGCGCCGGGTGTATCTGGGCGAAAACTACATCTGACGATTAGCGGTGGAGGGGCTCAGTGAGTCCCACCGGCGCTTTCAAGACGGTGAAGAGCCGCTCCGTCACGGCGCGAAAAGCGCCGCGTCACCTCCCCATCGTTGCGCGAACAGGAGGAGACAAAAAGCGCGTTCGTCTCGCGTTAACCGGTTCGGCGACATTCTGTCCCAGCAAGTTCCGGGCCACTCGGCGGCCGGGCGGGAAGATTTCGAACGTGATCGGGCAACGGTTAGAGGTCAGGCAGGGGCAGGGGCTGGTCATCACGCCCCAGCTGCAGCAGGCGATCAAGCTGCTGCAACTGTCGAACCTCGAGCTGGAGGACTTCGTCGAGGCCGAGCTGGAACGCAATCCGCTGCTGCAACGCGAAGAGCCGGAGGGCGAGACGCCCGAGCCGGTCGAGCGCGCGGAGGCGACGGCGGACGGTGAAATGTCGTTCGGCGACGGGGTCGGCCATGAGGCTGTGTCCGGCATGGATGCGGGTTCGGACGATGTCTATGGCGACGCCGCGCCGGGCGAGCGCACCAGCGACCGGATGACTGACGAAGCCCAGCCTGGGCTGTCGGACTGGTCCAGCGCCGGCAAGGGCGGCCAGATGTTCGAGGGCGAGGGCGAGCGGCCCGACGCGCACGAGTTGACACTGTGGGAGCATCTTCAGGCCCAGGCGTCGAGCGCGGGCCTGACGCCGGCCGACCACGGCATCGCCCTGACCCTGATCGATGCGACCGACGAGGGCGGCTATCTGCGCGGAGAACTGACCGAATTCGCCGACCGGCTGGGCGTGCCGCTGGAGCGGATCGAGGCGGTGCTGAGCGTTTGTCACGGCTTTGAGCCGACCGGGATCATGGCGCGGTCGGTGCCGGAATGCCTGAAACTGCAACTGATCGAGCGCAACCGGTTCGATCCGGCGATGGCGGTTCTGTTGGACAACCTGGACCTGCTGGCCAAGCGCGATCTGGCGGGCCTGCGCCGCGTCTGCGAGGTCGATGGCGAGGATCTGACCGACATGATCGCCGAACTGCGGGCGCTGACGCCGCGTCCGGGCGCAGGCTTCGGCGGCGAGCCGGCGCAAACGGTCGTGCCCGATGTGCATGTACGGCCCGATCCCGCCGGCGGCTGGCGGGTCGAGCTGAACGCCGACACCCTGCCGCGCTTGCTGGTCGACAAACGCTATCACGGCCTGGTTCAGGCCGGCGCGCGATCGGACACCGAAAAGACCTTCGTCGCCGACTGCGCCGCCCAGGCCAACTGGCTGGTCAAGTCGCTGGATCAGCGGGCCAAGACCATTCTGAAGGTCTCATCCGAGATCGTGCGCCAGCAGGACGCCTTTCTGGCCTTCGGCGTCGAGTTCCTGAGGCCGCTCAATCTGAAGACCGTCGCCGACGCCATCGGCATGCACGAATCGACCGTCAGCCGCGTCACCTCGAACAAATTTATCGCCACGCCGCGGGGCGTGTTCGAGCTGAAATTCTTCTTCACCGCCGCCATCCAGTCGGTGGATGGCGCATCGACCCATTCGGCCGAAGCCGTCCGTCACAAGATCAAATCCATGATCGACGGCGAGGGGGGTGAGGGTGACGTTTTGTCCGACGACCGGATCGTGGAAATCCTGAAGGAAACGGGCATCGACATCGCCCGCCGCACCGTGGCCAAATATCGGGAAGCCTTGAGGATTCCGTCCTCGGTCGAGCGCCGCCGGATGATGAAGACCGGCTGACATCCACAGCCAAGCGTGACCACAAATCGGTGATCTGGATTGACACCAAATCGGGTCGGGCGCGTTCTATCGGCATGCAAGTCCAAGTCAGCGGCAAGCAAGTGGATGTCGGCGAAGCGTTAGGCTCGCGCATCTCCCAGGAACTCGAAGACGGGGTCGGAAAATACTTCGCCCGAGGCGGTGAAGACGCCGAGGTCGTGGTGTCCAAGGACGGCCACAACTTCAAGGTGGACTGTTGGGTCCGCCTCGCGTCGGGCCAGACCCTGGTGACGACCGGAATGGGCGGCGACGCCCACTCGGCCTTCACCGAGGCGCTGGATCGGCTCGAAAAGCGGGTTCGCCGCTACAAGCGCCGGCTCAAGGACCACCACATCGGACCCAAGGGTCTGTCGCCCGAGAAGACCGAAAACGCCGCCCGCGAAGTCGCACGCAGCATCGTGCTGCGTGATCCCGACAGCGTGGAAGACGATGTCTTCGGCGACACCGGCGAGAACGACGGCCCGCCGCCGGTGGGCATGGTCATCGCCGAGACCGAGCACGAAATCCGCACCATCACGGTCGGACGGGCTGTGCTGGAACTGGACATGACGGGCTATCCGGTCGTGCTGTTCCGCAACGCGGCCCACGGCGGTCTGGCGGTCGTCTATCGTCGCCCTGACGGCAATGTGGGATGGATCGATCCCGAACGGACGGCCAAGTCCAACGGTTCGGTGAACTAAGCCTCAGTTTGACTTCGGCGCGGTTGTCTCTAAACGGGCGGCCGCGCCGTTGTCTGCTGCGTGTATCGAGGTTGTGTAATGGACATCGGTGATCTGCTCGCGCCCAAGGGCGTGGTGCTGCGCAGCGGCGCGTCGTCCAAGCGACAGGCGCTTCACGCGCTGGCGGAGGCGGCGTCGCATGCGCTGGGCCTCGACGAAGCCCGCATCTTTGACGCCTTGATGGAGCGCGAGACGCTGGGATCGACCGGGCTGGGGTCCGGGGTCGCGGTGCCGCACGCACGTCTCACCGAGGTCGAGAAGGTGACCGCGGTGTTCGTGCGGCTGGATACGCCTGTGGCCTATGATGCGGTGGACGACCGGCCGGTCGATCTGATCGTCGGCCTGTTTGCCCCGCCCAAGGCGGGCGCCGAGCATCTGCGCGCATTGGCGGCGGTGTCGCGCGCGCTACGGTCGCCCGAACTGCGTGAGCAACTGAGACAGGCGCGCACGACCGATGCGATCCGCGCCCTGTTCGTCAAGGACGCCACGGCCGCGACGGCGGCCTGAACGGCGTCATGAACGGCGGCGCCTGCGCGCCGCCATCCATCAGATCAGTGAACGGAAACCGGCTCCAGCTCATGCGCCACGGCGGCGGCGAAGGCGGTGTCGCGGTCGATCATGACCGCCAGACGCTCGCCGTCGGCGCTATGAACGGCATAGAGCATCTGGCCGGGGTTCAGATCCACGTCCTTGATCTCGACCGCCTCTTCAAGCAGGTCCGAGGCCTTGATCTCGCGCACATACACGAGGTCGGGGGCGCCCAGTCCGGCAAAGTCTTCCTTGGTCATCGTCATCGGCGTCATTAGGACCGCCTCCTTCATATTTGACAACGCCCGGATCGCCGGGCGGTTCGAATGGCTGTGGCTTTCAGCCGGCCGTGATGGGCCCAGACGTAATGGGAATGCGTCGCACCTGGCGCTCGGCCTCGGGCCGGATCAGATCGACGTGGAGCAGGCCGTGCTCCAGCCGGGCGCCCTCGACTTCCAGCCCGTCGGCCAGGACGAAGTTGCGAACGAAGCCACGCGCCGCGATGCCGCGGTGCAGAAAGGCCTGTTCACCCCTGCCGGCGTCGTCGCGTTTGCCGGCGATGGTCAGTTGGCGGCCGTCCAAAGTTATGGCCAGTTCTTCGGGCGCGAACCCAGCGACGGCCAGGCTGATGCGGACGCCCGCATCGCCGATCTGTTCGACATTGTAGGGCGGATAGCTTTCGGCCGCGGCCTTGGCGGCGCGGTCGATCAGGGCGCGGGTGTGGTCGAAGCCCAGCAGGAACGGGCTGTCGAACAGGATGGTGCGCGTCGTCGTCATCTGGGGTCCTTGCGTCAGCGACCGAGCGGTCGGTCTCCCGCAATCGGCAAGACCGTCCGTCACAGATGAAGATGGGGGCTGGCGAGGGCGGGATCAACCGGCAGCCCCTGTGGGGTCAGTGGATGGCCTCGCCGTGCTGGGTATAGTCCAGCCCCTCGACCTCTTCGTCCTTGGTGACGCGCAGGCCCGTGGTGAACTTGCAGATCATCAGGACGACGAAGGTGCCGGCCGCGCTCCAGACGATGACGCCGACCAGGCCGACGGCCTGTTTCCACACGGTCGCCCCCTCCGACAGGGCGTTGACGGTCGTGGTGGCGAAGACGCCGGTCAGCAGGGCGCCGACGATGCCGCCGACGCCGTGCACGCCGAAGGCATCCAAGCTGTCATCGTATTTCAGCGCGTGCTTCAACCAGACCGCGCCCGCATAGCAGGCCGGACCGCCGATCAGGCCGATGAAGAAGGCGCCCTTGGGATCGACGAAGCCGGCAGCGGGGGTGATGGCGACCAAGCCCCCGACGACGCCGGACAACAGGCCCAGCAAGGTCGGGCGCTTGCGATCGAACCATTCGATGGTCATCCAGCCGAGCGCTGCGGCTCCGGCGGCCAGAATGGTGTTGAAGGCGGCGGTGGCGGCCAAGGCATCCGCAGCGCCCGCCGAACCGGCGTTGAAGCCCAGCCAGCCAACCAGCAGCAGGCCGGTGCCGATGGCGCTGTAGACCAGGTTGGCGGGGGCCATGTTGTCGCGCCCGAAGCCGTGACGCGGCCCCAGCACCAGGGCGCAGACCAGGCCGGCGATCCCGGCGTTGACGTGGACGACCGCCCCGCCCGCAAAGTCGAGCACGCCCAGACCGCCAAGATAGCCGCCGCCCCAGACCTGATGACAGATCGGCGCATAGACGATCAGGTGCCACAGGCCAAAGAACAGCAGGCTGGCCGAGAACTTCATCCGCTCGGCGAAGGCGCCGGCGATGAGGGCCGGGGTGATGATGGCGAAGGTCATCTGGAAGGCGACGAACAGCAGTTCGGGCAGGCCCGGCAGCAGGCTGTGGGCCGTCTGGGCCGTGACGCCGTTCAGGAAGGCGGCCTGCACGCCGCCGATGAAGCCGTTGATCGCGTCCGGTCCCTTGCCGAACGACAGGCTGTAGCCGACCAGGAACCACAGGACCGAGACGATGGCGAAGGCGGCCGTCGACTGGGCGACGACGCTGATGATGTTCTTCTTCCTGACCATGCCGCCGTAGAACAGGGCCAGACCGGGCAGGGTCATCAGCAGCACCAGCGCCGTCGAGGTCAGGATCCAGGCGGTCGCCGCCGTATTGATGACCAGCGGCGCCTGATGCGCCAGCAGGGCCGGGGCCGCCAGGGCCGGTGAGGCGAAGGCCGCCGCCCCGGCGACGAGCGTGACGGCGAGGGCGGCGGATCGGGTCATGGTGGCTTTCTAAGGCAGGCGGTTCGGTGTCAGGCGGAGGTCTTCAGGCGTTCCGTGCGGGCGACGATGTCGGTCAGGGGCACGATGCGGACGAAGCGTTTCAGGCTGTTGTCCCAATCCGCCAGCAGACGCCGCGCCAGAGGCGAGGCCGTCGCGGCCAGATGGGCCTCGATCAGGCCCTTCAGTCGATCGGCCGCCTGTGCGTCGATGTCGGTCACGCCCGCCAGGTCGCCGTTCAGGGCGCGCTCGGCATGGCCCGGCTTGTCCAGCACGAACAGCTCGCCGCCGCTCATGCCCGCCGCCAGGTTCCAGCCGACCGAGCCCAGGACGACCACGCGCCCGCCGGTCATATATTCGCAGCCGTGCGCGCCCAGACCCTCGACCACGGCCTCGGCGCCGGAGTTTCTGACCGCAAACCGCTCGCCCGCCGCGCCGGCGACGAACAGACGGCCGGAGGTCGCGCCATACAGGGTGGTGTTGCCGCAGATCAACTGATCCTCGCGCCATTCGGGCGTGCGGATTGAGATTTCGGCGCCCGACAGCCCTTTGCCGACGTAGTCGTTGGCCTCGCCCGTCAGGTGCAGTTCCAGACCCTTGGCCGCAAAGGCGCCGAAGCTCTGACCTGCGATGCCTTCCAGACGCAGCTTCAGACGGCCCGCCGGACCTTGCGCGCCGAAGCGGCGCACGATGGCCGAGGACAGGGCCGCGCCGACCGTGCGCTGGGTGTTGTTCAGCGGATAGGACAGCTCCAGCGTCTGGCCGCGATCCAGGAAGCGCACGGCGTCCTTCAGCACGGCGGTGTCCAGGCTGTCGGCGATGGGCTTGCGCGTCGTCTTGTCGGCCCATTTGCCGGCCGCGCCCTCGTCCACCTGAACCAGCAGCGGGTTCAGGTCCAGGTCGTCCAGGTGCGAGCCGCCGCGACGGACCTGACGCAGCAGATCGGTGCGGCCGATGATCTCGTCCATCGTGCGCGCGCCGATGGAGGCCAGGATCTCGCGCGTCTCCTCGGCGATGAAGGTGAACAGGTTCACCACCTTGTCGGGCGTGCCGGTGAACTTGTCGCGCAGCCGCTCGTCCTGGGAGCAGACGCCGACGGGACAGGTGTTGGAATGGCACTGGCGCACCATCAGACAGCCCATGGCGATCAGGGCGGCAGTGCCGACGCCGTATTCCTCGGCCCCCAGCATGGCGGCGATGACCACGTCGCGGCCTGTGCGGACCCCGCCGTCGGTCCTCAGCGTGACCGAGCCGCGCAGATTGTTCAGCGTCAGCACCTGATGGGCCTCGGCCAGTCCGATTTCCCACGGCAGGCCGGCGTGCTTGATCGAGGTCTGGGGCGAGGCGCCGGTGCCGCCGTTGTGGCCGGCGATCAGGATGGCGTCGGCGTTGGCCTTGGCCACGCCCGAGGCGATGGCGCCGATGCCCGAGGCGGACACCAGTTTCACCGTCACCCGCGCATCGGGGTTGATGGCCTTCAGGTCGTAGATGAGCTGAGCCAGATCCTCGATCGAATAGATGTCGTGGTGCGGGGGCGGCGAGATCAGGGTCGTGCCGGGCACGGCGTGGCGCATCCGGGCGATGAACTCGGTGACCTTGAAGCCGGGCAACTGCCCGCCCTCGCCGGGCTTGGCGCCTTGCGCGACCTTGATCTCGATCTCGCGGCACTGGTTTAGATATTCGGCCGTGACGCCGAACCGGCCCGAGGCCACCTGCTTCACCGCCGAGTTGGCGTCGTCGCCGTTCGCACGCGGGTGATAGCGTTCGGGATCCTCGCCGCCCTCGCCCGAGACCGAGCGGGCGCCGATGCGGTTCATGGCGATGTTCAGCGTCTCGTGCGCCTCGGGGCTAAGCGCGCCAAGCGACATGGCCTGGGTCAGGAAGCGACGACGGATGTCCGACACGCTCTCGACCTGGTTCAGCGGGATGGGCGTGCCTTCGCGGAAGTCCAGGAGGTCGCGCAGGGACAGGTCGGCCTGGGCGCGGACGACTTCGGAGAACTGCTTGAAGCGGCGGTAGTCGCCCCGGTTGCAGGCGTCCTGCAGCAGGTGGATGGTCTTGGCCTCGTGGGCGTGGGCTTCGCCGCCCGAACGGATCTTGAAGAAGCCGCCGATGGCTGGGGAAGGGACAGCCTCGCCCCAGGCGATGCGGTGCCGCTTCATCGCCGCCTGCTCCAGACCGGCCAGGCCGATGCCGGAGATGCGCGACGGGGCGCCGGGGAAGAACTCGGCGGTCAGGGCGCGCGACAGGCCCAGCACCTCGAACTCGCAGCCGCCGCGATAGGCGGAGATGACGCTGATCCCCTTGCGGGCCAGGGTCTTCAGCAGGCCCGCCTCGATGCCGGCCTTGTAGTTCAAGCAGGCGTCGCGCAGCGTCAAGCCGGGATACAGGCCCCGGTCAAGACGCTCCTGGAAGAGGTCCTGGGCGAGCCAGGCGTTGACGGTGGTGGCGCCGACCCCGACCAGGACGGCGAACCCGTGCGGGTCCAGCGTTTCGGCGGTGCGGACCACGATCGAGCAGTAAGAGCGTAGACCCGCCTTGGTCAGGCGGCCGTGAACCCCGGCGGTGGCCAGGATCATCGGCGCGGCCAGGCGATCCGCCGAGCCGGCCTGGTCGGTCAGCACGATCAAGGCGGCGCCGTCGCGGGCGGCGGCCTCGGCCTCGTCCATGATGCGGTCCAGGGCGGCGCGCAAGGCCACGCCCGGACGGGCCTCGTCCGAGGGAACGTCATAGCTGCAGTCGATGACCACGGTGGAGCCGGCGCCGACCGTGTCGATCATCCGCTCGTACATGCCGTTGGTCAGGACGGGACTGTCCAGCACGAAGACGTCGGTCTGGGCCTCTTCCTCGGCCAGGATGTTGCCCAGGTTCTTGAACCGTGTCTTCAGGCTCATGGCGCCCGCTTCGCGCAGCGGGTCGATCGGCGGGTTGGTGACCTGGCTGAAGTTCTGGCGGAAGTAATGCGACAGCGGGCGGGGCAGGGCCGACAGCACCGCGGGCGGGGCGTCGTCGCCCATGGAGCCGACCGCCTCCTTGCCGTCACGCACCAAGGCGTCCAGCAGCAGGTCCAGATCCTCGCGGCTGTATCCGGCGGCGATCTGACGACGGGTCAGGGCCTCGCCCGAGGCCGAGCGCGGCTCGGGTCCGGGGCCGATGATCGGCTCCAGATCCACCATATTGTCCAGCCACTCGGTATAGGGGTGGGCGGCGGACAGGGCGTCGATGGCCTCATGCTCGTCATAGACGCGGCCGTGCTTCATATCGACGGCGATCAGCTTGCCGGGGCCGATGTGCAGGCGGCGCTTCACCCGGCTTTCGGGGATGGGCACCAGGCCCGCTTCGGAGCCGGCCATTAGCAGACCATCGACCGTCTCGACGGCGCGCAGGGGACGCAGGCCGTTGCGGTCCTTGCCCGCCACGATCCATCGGCCGTCGGCGGCGCAGATGGCGGCCGGGCCGTCCCACGGCTCCATCACCGCGTTGCAATAGGCGTAGAAGGCCCGGTGTTCGGCGGGCATGACCACGTCGTCCTTGGCCCAGGCCTCGGGGATCAGCAGGGCCTTGGCCATCGGCGCAGGGCGACCGGCGTGGACCAGCACCTCCATGACATTGTCCAGGGCCGCAGAGTCCGACCCGCCCGGCTGAACCACCGGCTTCACCTCGCGGTCGCGGTCGCCGAAGGCCTGTGCGGCCATGCGGATTTCGTGCGACTTCATCCAGTTGAGGTTGCCCTTCAGCGTGTTGATCTCGCCGTTGTGGGCCATCATGCGGAAGGGCTGGGCCAGCTTCCATTCGGGGAAGGTGTTGGTCGAATAGCGCTGGTGGAAGACCGCGTAGGCCGAGACGAAGCGCGGGTCTTCCAGGTCGGGATACAGGTCGCCCAGCAACTCGGCCCGCACCATCCCCTTGTAGGCGATGGAGCGCGCGGACAGGGTGCAGATATAGACGCCGGCCAGGTTCTCGGTCTTGACCGTCTTTTCGATGCGGCGGCGGCACAGATACAGTTCGCGCTCCAGCGCCTCGCCGTCCAGCGGTTGGCCCGCGTCGTCCAGCGGCGGGGCCAGCATGATCTGCTCGATCTCGGGCCGGGTCGCGCCGGCCTTGGTCCCGACGACCGACAGGTCGATCGGCGTCTGACGCCAGCCATAGATCCAGAAGCCGGCGCGCAGGGCCTCGGTCTCGACGATGGCGCGGGCGCGGTCCTGGGCGCCCAGGTCGGTGCGCGGCAGGAAGACCTGACCGACGCAGATGGGCCCAGGACGCAGGGACTGACCGATCGAGGCTACCTGTTCGGCGAAGAAGCCCTGGGGCAGTTCGGCCATGATGCCGGCCCCGTCGCCCGATAGGCCGTCAGGATCGACCGCGCCGCGGTGGGCCACGGCCTTCAGGCTGCGGATCGCATATTCGACCACGTCGCGGCGCGGCGTGCCGTCGATGGAGCAGACCAGGCCGACGCCGCAGGCGTCGCGCTCCGAGGCGCGGTCATAGGCGTTGCCGGCTTCCAGCCGGTCACGGGTTTGTTCGTATTTGTTCAGCCAGGTCATGCCGCGACCTCCTCGGTGCGGGTCTTGAAGTAGCGGTCGATCTCGGCGGCGGCGTCCTGGCCTTCGCGGACGGCCCAGACGACGAGCGAGGCGCCGCGCACGGCGTCGCCGGCGGCGAAGATGCCGGGCAGGCTGGTGGCGAAGCTGACCGAACCCACCTTGATGGTGCCGTCGTCGCGTAGGCGCAAATTGGCCTCATGCGCCGCGAACGGCTCGGGCGAGAAGCCCAGGGCCTCTATGACGATGTCGGCCGGCACGTCGAAGTCGGCGCCGGGAACCGGCACGATGTCGCGACGCTGGCCCGGAGCGGCCTCGGTCAGCTGCATGCGGGCGGCGCGCACGCCCGTGACCTGGTCGCCTTGCGACAGCAGGGCCTTGGGTGCGGCCAGCCATTCGAAGACGACGCCTTCTTCCTCGGCGTTGACGACTTCGCGGGCCGAGCCCGGCATGTTCTCGCGATCACGACGATACAGGCAGGTGACGCTGGCTGCGCCTTGCCGGACGGCGGTGCGGACGCAGTCCATCGCGGTGTCGCCGCCGCCGATGACGACGACCCGCTTGCCGCGCGCCTCGTGCCAGCCGTCCTGTTCGGCGTCGCCCAGGTCGCGCCGGTTCTGATGGGTCAGATAGGACAGGGCGGCGACGGTCGAATCCGGCCCGCGACCGGGAGCGGACAGGATGCGCGGCTGATAGACGCCCATAGCCAGCAGGACGACGTCGTGGCGGTCGCGCAGCTCGGTTAGGGTTACGTCCTTGCCGACCTCGCAGCCCAGAACGAACTGGACGCCGCCGTCGATCAGGCGATCCACGCGGCGCTGCACGACATGCTTTTCCAGCTTGAAGCCAGGGATGCCATAGATCAGCAGCCCGCCGGCGCGGTCGTGGCGGTCATAGATCGTGACCTGATAGCCCTCGCAGCGCAGGCGGTCGGCGGCAGCCAGACCGGCCGGACCGGCGCCGACGATGCCGACCGTTTCGCCGCGTTCGGCCGCCGGGCGAATGGGTTCGACCCAGCCGTTGGCGAAGGCCTGGTCGCCCAGCCAGGCCTCGACCGAGCCGATGGTCACGGCGTCCCAGCCGGACTGGTTCAATGTGCACGACCCTTCGCACAGCCGGTCCTGCGGGCAGATGCGGCCGCAGATTTCGGGCATGGTCGAGGTCAGGGACGCGACGCGCCAGGCCTCGCGCGGCTCGTTCTCGGCCGACAGGCGCAGCCAGTCGGGAATGTTGTTCTGAAGCGGGCAGGCGTTCTGGCAGAAGGGCACGCCGCAGTCGGTGCAGCGCGACGCCTGTTTCTCGGCCGTCTCCGTGGACGGCGGAATCGTGATCTCGCCGAAACCGCGCGCGCGCAGTTCGGCCGAGGCCTTGGACAGGCGGCGGGGTTCGACAACGAATGTCCCGCCTTGCTTCAGGGTCTTATGCATATCTCGCATATGCCGCAAACGACGCGTTAGAGGCAAATATTATTGCCGCGAGGCGTTCTCAGCAAAACAAAAAGAATAAATCATCCAATCGGACGCGTTTCATCGTCAAAAGTTGCTGATGGTGGCCGTTTGCGCCGCAACAGGATTTTGTTCCAGGGGTGCGACAATAGGAACCGGCGCGGTCTCGAGGCGTTCGAAGGACTGATTTCAGCAGACCACAGAGAGTGCGCCCATGCCCCGATGGACAACCCCGACCGGCCTTGGGGGATGGCTGACGTTGCTGCTCGGGTTCCTGCTGGCCGTGATCGGTCTGGTGCTGACGGTCGGCGGCGTGCAGCTCGCGATGCTGGGCGGCTCCTGGTATTATCTGATTGCAGGCCTGGCGCTGATCGTGTCGGGCCTTCTGCTTGTCTGGCGCGATGTTCGTGGAGCCTGGCTCTATGGCGCGGTCTTCGTCGCCACGCTTATCTGGGCGCTGTGGGAGAAGGGCCTGAACGGCTGGGCCATGATTCCGCGCCTGGTCGGGCCGCTGGTGCTGATGTTCCTGGTGCTGGCGACCCTGCCGGTGTTGCGGTCGCGCGGCGGCGGCAAGACGGCGGGCTTCGGCGCGCTTGGGCTGGCGGTGCTGACGGTCGTGTTCGGCCTGGTGGTCGGTCAGATCAACGCGCCCGGCGTCGATAGCCCGGTGCCCGGCGCGCGGGGACCGTTCGGCGATCCCGCCCTGATCAAGGCCGGCCTGGACTGGCCCGCCTATGGCGGATCGGACGCGGCCCAGCGCTATTCGCCGCTGAACCAGATCAACAAGACCAACGTCGGCCAGTTGGAGCGCGCCTGGACCTTCCGCACCGGCGACCTGCCCGGCGAACGGTTCGGCGCCGAGACCACGCCGCTGAAGATCGCCGACACCGTCTATCTCTGCTCGGGTCGCAACAAGATGTTCGCCCTGGACGCCAACACCGGCCGGCAGAAATGGGCCTATGATCCCAAGGTGGCGGACGAACAAATCCCCTACACCGCCGCCTGCCGGGGCGTGACCTATTACGCCGCGCCCAACGTCGATCAGGCCCAGCCCTGCGCGACGCGCATCATCGAAGGCACGCTGGACGGCCGCATCATCGCAGTCGATGCGCGCACCGGCGTGCCTTGCCCCGCCTTCGGAACCAACGGCGCCGTCAGCATCAAGGAAGGGATGGGCAATCCCTATCCCGGCATGGTTTCGATCACATCGCCGCCAGTGGTCGTGCGCGGCGTCATCGTGACGGGCCATCAGGTTCTGGACGGCCAGAAACGCTGGAACGCCTCGGGTGTGATCCAGGGCTATGACATCATCACGGGCCAACTGCGCTTCGCCTGGGACATGATGCGTCCCGACATCACCACCGCCCCGCCGGCCGGTCAGACCTACACGCCGGGCACGCCGAACATGTGGACGACGGCGACGGGCGACGAAGCCCTGGGCTTGGTCTATCTGCCGTTGGGCAACTCGGCCGCCGACTACTATTCGTCGCTGCGCCGGCCCCAGGAAAACCAGTATTCCAGCGCCCTGGTCGCGCTGGACGTCACGACGGGCAAGCCGCGCTGGAGCTATCAGACCGTCCGCCGCGACGTTTGGGACTATGACCTGGGTTCGCAGGTTACGCTGGTCGACATGCCGACCGCAGGGGGCGTGACGCCTGCGGTGATCCTGCCATCCAAGCGCGGCGAAATCTTCGTGCTGGATCGCCGCACGGGCCAGCCCCTGCACGGCGTTCAGGATCGTCCGGCCCCGCGCGGCGGCGTCGAACCGGCCCAGCGCGCGGCGACCCAGCCCTATTCGCTGTTCAACACCCTGGCCAAGCCTGACCTGCGCGAAGTCGACATGTGGGGCATGTCGCCGATCGATCAGATGATCTGCCGCATCCAGTTCAAGAAGGCGTCGTATCAGGGCCAGTTCACACCCCCGACCGCCGACCGTCGCTTCATCGAATATCCGGGCTACAACGGCGGTTCCGACTGGGGCAGCGTGGCGCTGGATCCGCGTCGCGGCGTGATCATCGCCAACTATAACGACATGCCCAACTACAATCGTCTGGTGCCGCGAGCCGAGGCGAACAAGTTGGGCTGGTTCCCCCGTGACGACCCTCGCTATCAGGCCGAGACGAACGGCGAGGGCGCCAAGGCCGAGGGCGCGGGCGATCCGCAGATGGGCGTGCCCTATGCGATCGACGTCAATGCCGGCTGGCGGATGCCCTTCACCGGCCTGCTGTGCAAGGAGCCTCCGTACGGCGGCATCCGGGCCATCGACGTGCAAAGCGGCAAGACCCTGTGGGACCGTCCGTTCGGCACGGCCCGCAAAAACGGCCCGTTCGGCATCCCCTCGATGCTGCCGCTGGAGATCGGCACGCCGAACAACGGCGGATCGGTGGTCACGGCGGGCGGTCTGATCTTCATCGCCGCAGCGACCGACGACCTGATCCGCGCCATCGACATCGAGACGGGCAAGACCGTCTGGTCCGACGTCCTGCCCGCCGGCGGCCAGGCGAACCCGATGATCTACGAACAGAACGGCCGCCAGTATCTGGTGATCGTCGCCGCCGGCCATCACTTCATGGAAACGCCGGAGGGCGATTACGTAATCGCTTATGCTTTGCCCAAGCGCAAAGCGTAAGCTCTCTCGCTGGGCCTATCGCGCTTCGCGCTGCTTGAGGCCGAACTGAACGTCAAAGGCTGGCGCGGATGGTATCCATCGTCCGCGCCAGCCGCTCTTCGTCGATGCGACCAAGGCGCGTCGCGACGGCGGCGTCGATCGTGGCGATCTTGGTTGGCCGGATGACAGACGGCGCGGGCAGGCCGGCGTCGGCATAGGTGTCGCCGAATGGCACATCGTCAGCCCACGGTCGGTTATCGGCGCTTGTGATCATCACGACCCACAAAAGCCGGTCGCCGTCGCCCAGCAGCCCATCGGAAACGACCAGGGCCGGGCGATGCTGACGGGTGCTGCGGTCGGTATAGGGAAAAGGGACGCGGACAACGTCGCCGCGCTCAAAGTCCGGCATAGGCCTTGTGGTCCGCGTCGCCGTCCCATTCATCGAACGCCGCAAACGGATCTTCCGCAGGCGCACGTCGGGCCTTGCGCATGATCACCCGATCGCCGTCCAGATCGTATTGCAGTTCGTCGCCGTCCTGCAGGCTGAGCGCGGCGCGCACGGCCTGAGGGATGGTCGTTTGGGCCTTGGATGTCAGGCGGCTCTTGATCATCCGATGAAGGTAAGGAATTTCCTTACCGACGGCAAGTCGGGCTCAGGGCCTGACCTGCCCCTGGCCGCGCACGACGTATTTGTAGGTGGTCAGCTGTTCCGCGCCGACCGGCCCCCGTGCGTGGAGGCGGTTGGTAGAGATGCCGATTTCGCCGCCGAAGCCGAACTCGCCGCCGTCGGCGTACTGGGTCGAGGCGTTGATCAGGACGATGGCGCTGTCGACCTTCGACGCGAACCTTTCGGCGGCCTCGGCGTCAGTGGTGACGATAGCCTCGGTGTGGCCCGAGCCGTAGCGGGCGATGTGGTCGGTCGCGGCGTCCAGGTCCTGGACGACGTGGACTGAGAGGATCGGGGCCAGATATTCGGTGGTCCAGTCGGCCTCGGTCGCGGGCGTCATGGCGGGGACTAAGGCGCGGGCGTCGGCGTCGCCGCGCAGTTCGCAGCCGGCGGCGATCAGGTCGGCGGCGACGGGGGGCAGCAGGCGCTGGGCCGCCGCCCGGTCCACCAGCAGGGTCTCGGTGGCGCCGCAGACCGAGACGCGGCGCATCTTGGCGTTCAGGACGATGGCGCGGGCGGTCTCAAGATCGGCGGCCTGGTGCAGATAGGTGTGGTTCAGTCCCTCCAGATGGCTGAGCACGGCCGTTCGCGCCTCGGCCTGAACGCGGGCGACCAGGCTCTTGCCGCCGCGCGGGACGATGACGTCGATAGCGCCGTTCAGCCCGGTCAGCATCAGGCCAACCGCCTCACGGTCGGGGGTGTCGACCAGTTGCACCGCATCGGCGGGCAGGACGGCCTCAGCCAGGGCTTCGGCGATCAGGGCGGCGATAGCCAGGGACGATTGCAGACAGTCCGAACCGCAGCGCAGGATGGCGGCATTGCCCGAGCGGATGCACAGGGCGGCGGCGTCGGCGGTGACGTTCGGGCGGCTCTCGTAGATGACGCCCAGCACGCCGATCGGGGTGCGGACGCGGGCGATGTCCAGGCCGTTGGCGGGGGTCCAGCGTTCGGTCTCGACGCCCAGAGGATCGGGCACGGCGGCGATGGTCGCCACCGCCTCGGCGATGCCGGCGATGCGGGCGGGGCTCAGCGACAGCCGGTCGATCAGGGCCTCGGTCATGCCGTTCGCGCGGGCGGACTCGACATCGCGAGCGTTGGCGGCGAGGAGGGCGGGTTCGGCGGCCGTCAGTTTTGCAGACAGGATTTCCAGTGCGCGGGTGCGGGCGGCGGCCGGGGCTTCGCGCAAGAGCATGGCGGCGGCGCGCGCGCGCCGGCCCAAGTCGAGCATTCGGGTCTTCAGGTCGGTCATCGGTCGTCCAGCACCATGTCGTCGCGGTGGATCAGGACCGAGGCCCCGCGATAGCCCAGCAGGGTCTCGATCTCGTCCGAGCGGCGGCCGCGAAGGCGGGCAGCCTCGTCGGCGGCGTAGGCGGCCAGCCCCACCCCGACGGCGCGACCGTCCGGGTCGATCAGGCGCACGCAGTCACCCTTTTCGAAAGCGCCGGAGACGCCCGTGACCCCGGCGGGCAGCAGGCTCTTGCCCGCCTTCAGCGCCGCGACTGCCCCGGCGTCCAGCGTCAGGACCCCCGTCGGCGACAGGCTGCCGGCGATCCACTGTTTATAGGCGGCCATCGGCCCGTCGGGGGCCGCGATAAGGGTGGCGCGGGCGCCGTCGCGGATGGCGCTGAGCGGCGACAGGGTCTGGCCCGAGGCGATGATGGTGGCGCAACCCGCCGAGCGCGCGATCTGGGCCGCCGCCAGCTTGGTCGCCATGCCGCCGGTCCCCACGCCCGCATCGGCGTTGGCGCCCCCGCCCATGGCCAGGATGTCGGGGCTAAGCGTCTCGATAAAGGGCAGGTGGGCGGCGTCCGGATCGCGGCGCGGGTCGGCGGTGTAGATGCCGTGCACGTCCGACAGCAGGATCAGCAGGTCCGCTCGCGCCAGCTGGGCCGTGCGCGCCGCCAGCCGGTCGTTGTCGCCGTAACGGATTTCCTCGGTCGCCACCGTGTCGTTCTCGTTGACGATGGGGATGACGCCGTGGGTCAACAGGGCCTCGACGGTCGCGCGGGCGTTCAGCCATCGCCGACGGCGTTCGGTGTCGTCGCGCGTCAGCAGCACCTGGCCCGCGATCAGGCCGTGCGGGTCCAGAGCCCCTGACCAGGCCGCCATCAGCAGCGACTGTCCGACCGAAGCCGCCGCCTGCTTGTCCTCCAGCCGTGCGCCCAGCGCGGGCAACCGGCCCCGGCCTAGGGCGATCGAGCCGGACGAGACGACGATGACCTCGCGCCCCTCGGTCTTCAGCGCCGCCAGATCCGAGGCGACGGCGGCCAGCCAGTCGCGCGTCGGCTGGCGCGTGGCCGCGTCGATCAGCAGGGAAGATCCGATCTTGACCACGACCCGCCGAGCGGCGCTCAGCGCCGACGCAGCGTTCGGGCCGACGGGAAGGGCGGCGCGCTGGGACATGAAGCCTTCTCTAACGCCACGGTTCGGGCTTGTCTCTTGCCGTGTCTCGCCGCAATGCAGACGAATGATGGAATCCCTTTCCCCCATCGCCGCAGGCGGTCTGGGCAGTCTGGCGGCGGGCATGATGACGGCGGTGGGCGCCGTACCGCTGCTGTTCTTCCGCAAGGCGGGGGTGCAGACCCAGAGCGCGCTGCTCGGTTTCGCCGCCGGGGTCATGCTGGCGGCCTCCTTCTTCTCGCTGATCATTCCCGGCGTGGACGTGCTGCAGGCGGGCGGGGCCAGCCAGGCGGCGGCGGCCGGCGTCATGGGGGCGGCGGTGCTGATCGGGGCGACGGTGATCGGCCTGATGAACCGGTTCGCGCCGGTGGACATGCTGGCCATCGGCCCGGCGGGATCGCGCGACCTGTCGCGGCGTATCTGGCTGTTCATCATCGCCATCACCCTGCACAACTTCCCCGAGGGGGCGGCGGTGGGCGTCAGCTTCGGCGGCGGCGACATGCACCAGGGCCTGTCCACGGCGCTCGGCATCGGCATCCAGAACATGCCCGAGGGGCTGGCCGTGTCGGCGGCGATGGCGACCCTGGGATACGGTCGCTGGCCGGCCTTCGCGGCAGCCTTGGCTTCGGGCCTGGTCGAGCCGGTCGGCGGGCTGATCGGGGCCAGCGTGGTCGATCTCTTGCCCGGCGCCCTGCCGTGGGGGCTGGGCCTGGCGGCCGGAGCCATGATCTATGTCGTCACCGCCGAGATCATTCCCGAGACCCGCGAGAAGTCAAAGGGGGAGGGGTCCATGATCGGCCTGATGATCGGCCTGGTCGGAATGATGTTCCTGGACATCGCCCTGGGATGATGGCGGCGAAACGCGGCGTGACCGCGCAGCGGGGCGTTACATCGATTTACATGGCAGGCGGGGGTTGAAGCCGTCGGGGCCGAGAGGCTAGGCCTCTCGCTTCGCTGCTCGATTGTCCCCCGAAAGGAGCGCCAGCCTAAATGACGCGACCTCTCAAGCCTGCGGCTTCCCGTAGAAATTTCTTGTCTGGCCTGGGGCTTTTGGCCCTGATGGGCGCCGGAGTGTTCCCCATGCCTGTTTCCGCCCAAGCGTCCCGCACCGTCGCCCGTCACCGCCAGAAGATCGAGGATCTGATCGCGGCCATGACGGTCGAGGAGAAGGCGGGCCAGCTGAACCTGCTGGCCGATCCGTTCCGCTGGATGCCGACAGCGGTGAACCCGCTGGACGGCACGGGCGATCCCGCGCGCGTGACGGCCCTGATCCGCGAAGGCAAGGTCGGCAGCCTGTTCAACGGCATCGGCGCCGAGGCGGGCCGTCGCATCCAGCGCGTGGCGATGGAGGAGAGCCGGCTGAAGATCCCGCTGCTGTTCGCGGCGGACGTGATCCACGGCCTGTCGACAATCTTCCCGGTGCCTCTGGCCGAGGCGGCGGCCTTCGACACCGAACTGGCCCGGCGCACGGCGCGGGCCGCGGCGGTCGAGACGGCGGCGTCGGCGGTTCACCAGACCTACGCCCCCATGGTGGACGTGGCGCGCGACCAGCGTTGGGGCCGCAACGTCGAGGGCGCGGGCGAGGACGTTCTGCTGAACAACCTGCTCGCCGCCGCCCGCGTGCGCGGCTTCCAGGGCGAAAAGGGTCTGGACGACCGTGACGCGGTCCTGGCCACCGCCAAACACATGGCCGCCTATTCCGCCGCCGTGGGCGGGGTCGAATACAACACCACCGACATGAGCGAGCAGACGCTGCGCGGGGTTTTCCTGCCGCCGTTCAAGGCCTCGGTGGACGCCGGCGCCCTGTCGATCATGAGCGCGTTCAACGACGTCAACGGCGTGCCGGCGTCGGGCAGCCGCAAGCTGCTGACCGACATCCTGCGCGGCGAATGGGGCTTCGAGGGCTTCGTCGTCTCCGACTACACTTCCGAGCAGGAGCTTGTGGCCCACGGCTTCGCCGAGGACGGCCGCGACGCCGCCCGTCTGGCCTTCAACGCCGGGGTCGATGTGTCGATGGTGTCGGGCCTGTATCTGGAACATCTTCCCAGCCTGGTCGCGTCGGGCGAAGTGTCGATGGCGCGGCTGGACGAGGCTGTGCGCCGCGTCCTGAACACCAAGGCGGCCCTGGGCCTGTTCGACGACCCCTACCGCGGCACCGATCCGGTGCGTGAAAAGGTGGTGGTCGGGTCGCGCGAACACGTCGAACTGTCGCGCGAGGCGGGCCGCAAGTCGGTCGTGCTGCTGAAGAATGATAACGGCCTGCTGCCGCTGAAGAAGAGCCAGAAGATCGCCCTGGTCGGCCCGTTCGCCGACGACGTGGACAATGTCTGGGGGCCGTGGACCATCTGGGGCGCGCCCGAGCGACGTGTTTCGCTGGAGGCGGGCTTCCGCGCGGCCATGAGCGATCCGCAGAACCTGACCCTCGCACGCGGCTCGGGCGTTGAGACGCCGCTGGACGGCGGGATCGAGCAGGCTATCGCCGCCGCCCGCGACGCCGAGGTCATCGTCCTGGCCATCGGCGAGGCGACCAATATGTCGGGCGAGGCCCAGTCGCGCACCGAGATCGTGGTGCCCGCGCCGCAGGTCGCCCTGGTCGACGCCATGGCGGCGCTGGGCAAGCCCATGGTCATCCTGCTGAGGAACGGCCGGGCGCTTGCGCTGGAAGGCAATGTGAAGAACGCCCAGGCCATCGTCGTGACCTGGTTCCTGGGCGAACAGATGGGCCACGCCGTCGCCGACGTCCTGTTCGGCGATCACGGCCCGTCGGCGCGCCTGCCGGTCAGCTTCCCGCACAAGTCGGGCCAGCAGCCCTATTCCTACGACCGCAAGACCACCGGCCGCCCGGCCAATCCCGATCTGGCGAGCGAGGAATACAAGGCCCGCTATCGCGAGACGACGAATACGGCGCTTTATCCCTTCGGCTATGGCCTGACCTATGGCGCGATCAGCTATGGGCCGGTCGAGATGGAGAGCGACAAGCTGACCTGGGCCGGCACGCTGGATCTGGCCGTGACCGTGACCAACACCGGGTCGCATCCGGCCGAGGAGCTGGTGCAGCTCTACATCCACGACCGGGTCGCCAGCCTGACCCAGCCGGGCCGATTGCTGAAGGACTTCAAGCGTGTGTCGGTGAAGCCGGGCCAGAGCACGAAGGTGACCTTCACCCTGAACGCCCGCCAACTGGGCTTCATCGGCGCGGACGAGACCTGGCGCATCGAGCCCGGTCTGTTCGACGTCTGGCTGGCGCCGCACGCCCAGGGCGGAGCCAAGGCGACGTTCCAGCTGATCGGTCCGGCGTCCATCACCGACGGGCGGTGACGCGCGCCACGTTGACGGGGCAGGCGGCAGGGCTTAACGACGCCGCCGTTTGCCTTCGGCCTTCGTATCGGCCGGATTCGATTTTAGGAGCGCGCCCATGACGACGAAGATTCTTCCGGGCGCCACCGGCGTTCTCGCGCTCGCGGACGGCACGATCCTGCAGGGCATCGGCGTGGGCGCCGTCGGCTCGGCCTTGGGCGAGGTGGTCTTCAACACCGCCATGACCGGCTATCAGGAAATCCTGACCGACCCGTCCTACATGAGCCAGATCCTGGCCTTCACCTTCCCGCACGTCGGCAATGTGGGGACCAATGTCGAAGACATCGAGCAGATGGGCGGCGGGTCCGACACCTCAGCGCGCGGCGCCATCTTCCGCGACGTTCCGACCGATCCGGGCAACTATCGCTCGGACGCCAGTTTCGACGACTGGATGAAGCGGCGCGGCGTCGTGGGTCTGGCCGGGGTGGACACCCGCGCCCTGACCAAGATCATCCGCGACAAGGGCGCGCCCCACGCCGTCATCGCGCACGACCCGGATGGAAATTTCGACCTGGAGGCCCTGGTCGCCCAGGCCAGGGGCTGGACCGGGCTGGTCGGTCTGGACCTGGCCAAGCCGGCATCGACGCTGCAGGCGTTCGAATGGAACGAGGGTCTATGGGACTGGCCGGAGGGTCACCCCAAGACCGAAGGCCGCAAGGACGTGGTCGTCATCGACTATGGTGTGAAGCGCAACATCCTGCGCGCCCTGGCCTCGACCGGCGCGCGCATCACGGTGGTCCCGGCGACGACGACGGCGGAGGAAGTTCTGGCCCGCAATCCCGACGGCGTGGTCCTGTCGAACGGTCCGGGCGATCCGGCCGCCACGGGCGAATACGCCGTGCCTGAAATCCAGAAGCTGGTCGCCAGCGGCAAACCGTTGATGGGCATCTGCCTGGGCCACCAGATGCTGGCCCTGGCCCTGGGCGCCAAGACGGTGAAGATGGATCAGGGCCACCACGGCGCCAACCATCCGGTCAAGGATCTGACCACCGGCAAGGTCGAGATCGTGTCGATGAACCACGGCTTCACCGTCGATCGCGACAGCCTGCCGGACGCCGTGACCGAGACCCACGTCAGCCTGTTCGACGGCACCAACTGCGGCATCGCGGTCAAGGACAAACCGATCTTCAGCGTCCAGCACCACCCCGAGGCCTCGCCCGGGCCGACCGACAGCCTGTATCTGTTCGACCGGTTCGCCGATCTGATGGGCGACCGCTGACGCCATGAAACAGGGCGCGGTTCGGTCGGACTATCTGGACTGGCTGGCCGAGGCGTTCGAGGTCGCTCGCCGGTTTACGCCCTTGCCGGACGGCGATGTCGTCGTCGGCTACGCCACAGGTTATGACGCGGCCGACATCGCGCCCTTCGTCCTGTCGCTGCGGGCCGTGTTCGAGGGTCCTGTGGCCCTGGTGGTCGACGCCGAACCGGCTTTGCGCGCCTTTTTAACCCAGCATCGGGTGACCGCCGTCGATGCGCCGGTCTGGCGCGGATGGGCGCCGCATCCGGTGATGCAGCGGTTCGTGGCCTTCGCCGGTTTGCTGGGCGAGCGGCCCGGCGCGGCCCTGGCCTGCGACGTGCGCGACGTGATCTTTCAGGCGCCGCCTTTCGATCCGGCGCCCAAGGGCCTTGAGGCCTATATCGAGGCCGAGACGCCGCTGGCCGATCACGCCTTCAATATGAAGTATCTGCGCGCCCTGTTCGGCGAGGCGCAGGCGCGGCTGCTGGCTGACAAGGCCTGTCTGTGCGTCGGGACCATCGTCGGGCCGCGCGCCGACGTGTCGCGCCTGTCCCGACTGATCCTGTCGCTGGCGGCGACGCCGCGATCCGAGATCGGCGGGGCGTTCGGCGCCGATCAGGCGGCCTTCAACATGGCGATCCATCAGGGTCTGACGGCGATGACCGTGCGCCCCAACTATGGTCGCGTGGCGACCCTGGGCCTGACGCCCGGCGAGACCCTGAGGTTCGAAGGCGGCAAGGTCGTCAATCCCGACGCCAGCGTCAGCCCCATCGTCCATCAGCATGATCGTCATCCGCATCTTGAAGCGCCTGTCCACGCGCTGTGGGGTGGCGGGCTGGAACTGCGTCGGCGGGTAAGGCCCAAGTCGGCGGGGCAGAAGTTCGAAAAGCTGACAGCCTCGCTGCGCCGCCGGATGCCCGAACTGCGCTGAGCCGGCTGTGCCAGGCCCAGGCGCTGGCGACGATGGAAGGCAGGTCCGACTGGCGTGGCGCAAAGCCCAGCGCGTGACGCGCCAGGGTGATGTCCGACACAAGATGCGGCGGGTCGCCCGCGCGGCGCGCTCCAGCCACGTCGGGCAGACGAAGACCGCTGTGGTTCGTGATCGCGTTCAGCACCTGCCGCACCGAATGGCCCTGGCCGGCGCCCAGATTACAGGCGAAGAAGCCGCGTCGGTCGCCGAGCAACTGGGTCAGGGCGGCGAGGTGGCCCAGAGCTAGGTCGCAGACGTGGACATAGTCGCGCACCGCTGTGCCGTCGGGCGTGGGATAGTCGGTCCCATGAACGGCGAAGTCGTCGATTTGGCCGCGCAAGGCCATCATCGCGCGTGGGATCAGATGGGTCTCGACCGGCCGATCTTCGCCGATCAGGCCTGACGCCGAGGCGCCGCTGGCGTTGAAATAACGCAGCGCGATGATGTTCAGCCCATGCGCGGCGCTGGCGTCCGACAGGATCTGCTCGCAGCTTAGTTTGGAGCGGCCATACGGGGTGACGGGGGCCAGCGGCGTCGCCTCGGTGATCGGATTTTCGCCGGGATCGCCATAGACCGCGCAGGTGCTGGAAAAGACGAGCCGGTTCACACCCGCTTCCCGCATCCCGCCCAGCAGGCCGAACAGACCGCCGACATTGTTGCGGTAGTAGTCCAGCGGCGTGCGCACCGATTCAGGGACCACGGACGAGCCGGCGAAATGCATGACGGCGCGGATGTCGTGGGCGACCAGGGTGTGGCGCACCTTGTCTGCATCCCAGACATCGCCCTCGACCAGCGGTCCCCAGCGCACGAACCGGCGCCGGCCGGTCGACAGATTGTCATAGGTGACGGGCCGATAGCCGGCGGCCGCAAGGGCCTCGCACACATGGGCGCCGATATAGCCCGCGCCGCCCGTGACCAGGATCGCCTTCGCAGATGTCAGCGCCGATCCGTCTTCGCCCATCCGCTCTTGTCGGATACCAAGGGTCGGTAAATCAACCCCAAATCACCTGCGTGTGTATTCAGGGATGTGCGGCGACTGTCAGGGGATCGGCGAGAAACTGCGCTCTTCGCGCAGGGCGCTGGCTTTCCGGACGGCGATCGGTGCGGCATGCAGCCAGTAGTCGGCGTCTTCGAGACGCTGCTCTCTGCGGCGCTCCAAGCCGCGCAGGCGGCGCAGGGCGGCGTTCTGGAGAAGACGCGCATGCAGGGCGCGGGGCGACAGTTCGGCGATGGCGGGAGAGCCGGGGACGGCGACGGCGTCGGGGCCTTTGGGCTCCACCGCCGAGCGGGCGATGGCGATGAACATGAGGATCTCGGTGCAGGAGGGAGAGGCGCTTCTGCGCCGAGCTAACGATGGGTTAACCACAGTCCCTGTGGATAGTTCCTGACTGCGTCCGAAAAAAGTCCGTGAATCGAAAGACTTACTGCCCGTTTCTAGACAAAATAGTTACCGAAATCTTAATCCGGGGTCGGGGCGTTCGCTCGACGATCGTCGGGAAGGGCGCTGCAAAGGCGTCGCCGGTGGCAGTCCCTAGGGGAGTCGAACCCCTCTTTTCAGGTTGAAAACCTGACGTCCTAACCGATAGACGAAGGGACCGCGGCCGGGGCGGCGCATTTGCCCCGGTTCGGCCCCTCCTGCAAGCAAAAAAAGTTACGCCGCTTCCGCCTTCGCCGGGACGAGGGCGTCCAGCGCCGGGAACAGGTCGGCGATCAGATCCTCGACATGCTCCAGACCCACCGACAGGCGCACCAGGCCGTCGCCGATGCCGGCCGTCGCGCGCTGTTCCGGCGTCATGGCGGCGTGGGTCATGGTGGCGGGGTGGGCGATCAGGCTTTCCACGCCGCCCAGCGATTCCGCCAGGGTGAAGATCTCCAGCGTCTCCACCAGATCGCGCACGGCGTCCGTGCCGCCCTGCAGTTCGAAGCTGAGCATGGCGCCGGGGCCGGCCTGCTGGGCCGCAACCAGGGCGTGATTGGGGTGGGACTTCAGGCCCGGATAGTGGACGGCCTTGACCGCCGGGTGGGCGGCCAGCTTTTCGGCGATCTTGCCGGCCGTAGCCTGTTGTCGCTCGATGCGCGCGAACAGGGTGCGCACGCCGCGCAGGGTCAGATAGGCGTCGAAGGGCGAGCCGGTCACGCCGGTGCAGTTGGCCCACCAGGCCAGGGTCTGGTGATCCTCGGCGTCGGCCGAGATGACGGCGCCGCCGACCACGTCCGAATGGCCGTTGATGAATTTGGTGGTCGAGTGGACGACGAAGTCGGCGCCCAGCTTGATCGGGTTCTGAAGAGCGGGCGACAGGAAGGTGTTATCGCACACGACCTTGGCGCCCGCCGCGTGGGCGCGGGTGCAGATGTCAGCGACGTCGACCAGACGCAGCAGCGGGTTGGACGGGGTCTCGACCAGAACCAGTTTCGGCTTCAGGGCCAGGGCGGCCTCGAAGGCGACGGGATCGCCCTGATCGATCAGCAACAGTTCGAAATGCCCCTTTCGGGCGCGGGCGTTCAGCAGGCGACAGGTGCCGCCGTAACAGTCGTGCGGCGCGATCAGCAGGTCGCCCGGCTCCAACAGGGTCAGGGGCAGATCGACCGCCGCCATGCCGGTTGCGGTGATGACGCAGCCGGCGCCGCCCTCCAGCTCGGTCAGGGTCTCGGCCAGCACGTCGCGGGTCGGATTGCCCGAACGGCTGTAGTCGTACTTCCGCTTCTGATCGAAGCCGGCGAAGGAATAGTTGGACGACAGATACAGCGGCGGCATGACCGCGCCATGGGCCGTGTCCGTATCCACGCCCGTGCGGGCGGCGATGGTGTGCGGATTGGCGGGGCGGGCGGTCATGATTTGATATCCTTCAAGGCGGCGCGGAGGATGTCGCCGACGAAGGCGTCCTCCTTCAGAAAGGCGTCGTGGCCATATAGGGAGGGCGCTTCGACGAAGCGCCATAGGGTCGGCAACCGCGCGGCCAGTTCGCGGATGTCGTCGATCGGCACCAGCCGGTCGGAGGTGAAGCCGATCAGGGTGACGGGGGTCGTGATGGCCTCAGGCGTCACGCTGTGGCGGTCCAGGGAATCGGACATCGACAGCCAGCGGGCCGGGGTGGTGTGGGTGCGATACGCCTGGCCCCGCGCCGTCAGATAGTCGCAGACGGGATAGGCGCCGCCGACAGCCGTGGGCGCGGTGGTGTCGAAGCGGTCGTCGAATTCCTCGGCCGTCCGATAGGTGGTCATGGCCAGTTCGCGGGCCAGGGCAACGCCTTCCTCGGGACGGCCGGCGGCGACGGCGAACTGCAGGATGCGGCGCTGGATGCCGCGCCAGGCGGTGGCCTGGGGGTGGGCGCGGTGGGCGGCCGACACGATGATCAACTGCTCGGCCCAGTCGGGGAACAGTTCGGCTAAGGCCAGGCCGACCATGCCGCCATAGGAACAGCCGACGAAGGCGGCGACGCGCTCGATCTTCAGATGGTTCAGCACCAGGGCCAGCAGGCGGGCCTGATCCTGGGTGGTGATGGTGACGGGCGCATCCAGGAACTCGGCGCCGGGGACGAAATCGACGGCCAGGACCTGAAGACGGCTCAAGTCGATGGGCCCGCGCACCGATACGGCGCCGGACCACCAGCCCAGGCCGTTGGTCTCCGTCCGGTGGACGAAGCGCCCGGCCGAGATGCCGCCGGCGACCACGACGACGGGGGCGCCGATCCGGCCATGCAGGCGGCCGATGATATTGGGCTGGTTCAGCTTTTCGCCCGAGGCGAGGCGGAAGTCGGTGGGAATGGGAACGATGACGTCGCGGGCGCCGCCGCGCTCACGCGTCGGTTCGCGGACAGGGGTAAGGGCTGTCGCGCGGCGACAGTCGGGGTCTTCGAGCAGGGTGGTTTCGGCCAGGGTCATCGTCGTTCCGCATCGTTCTCGCTCAGCAAGTCTCGATGCGGTGACAGAGCGTGGAGCGTCGTCTCGTCGATGCTCCACTCATCTCTCGCGACCCCGAAGGACCCCGCAGGAGTTGGCACCGTTTCGAGCTGTGAGACCCGATGGTTGCCCCAGCGTCAAAGGGCCTAATCCCTCGGCTGGTCTTGATGAGTGACTTTACGTTGGTGATCGAGGCGGCGCCGGTCAAGCGAAAAATTCAACCTCATTGGTGGCATGGGTCGACTCGATGGGGGTGAAAACGCACAATAAGCGCCTTGTCGTGAAAAAATCATCCAATGCGACTTGACAAGGTCAGGGTCGTCCGATCACCCTAGGCCCAGATTTCAACCGGACCTTGCCCTGTGCAACAGCGCTCGCTCATCGCCGAAGTTTCGACCGTCGCTGGCCTCGCCGCGACGCGTTTCGGCATGATCCTCGGCGGCACGATTATCGGCGGTACCACCGGCACCACCACCATGCCCGAACGGGCGGGACGAGTTTAGCGCGCCGAACCCCGGCAACCGCAGAACCCGAACCCCGCCCGGTCCGCCAGGCGGGGTTTTTCTTGTCACCCCACCCCATCCCGACCTTTCCCGAGAACCCCGATGTCCGCGCAACTCGCCGTCGTAGAAAAATCCGAAAGCCTCGACCCCAGCAGTCAGCCTTCACCCGACTTGGTTGGGCCCGAGGTGGTGGTGCTGAAGTTCGGCTCGTCCATACTGCGCAGCCCGGCCGAAGCGCCGCTGGTCGCCTCGGCCGTCTATGGCCATGTGCGGGCGGGCCGAAAGGTCGTGGCGGTGGTCTCGGCCTTCGGCGGGGCGACGGACCGGCTGCTGGGCGAGGCGAGGGCGCTGGGCCTGGCCCATTCCAACGACCTGCTGCCGGGCTATGTGGCCCTGGGCGAGGAAAAGTCGGCGGCCCTGGTCGCCATCGCCTGCGACCGGATCGGGCTGGACGCCTGCGCCCTGTCGGTGCGGGAGCTGGGCATCGTGGCGGAGGGCGAGCCGGAGCATTCGCGCCCCTGCGGCCTGCGCCCCGACCATCTGAAACAGGCGCTGGATCGGCACGAGGTGGTGGTGGTGCCCGGGTTCGGCGCGGTGCGGCCGGACGGCAAGGTGGCCCTGCTGGGACGGGGCGGATCGGACCTGACGGCGGTGTTCCTCGCGGCCGAGCTGGGGTTGAAGAAGGTGCGGCTGGTCAAGGACGTGGACGGCCTTTACGACCACGACCCCAACGACAAAACGGCTCCGGCCCTGCGCTATCGCCGCGCCTCCTGGGATGTGGCGCGCAAGCTGGGCGGCGCGCTTGTCCAGCATGACGCCATCGACCTGGGCGAAAGCCGCGGAGTCGAGATTGAGGTGGCGGCCCTGGACCGCGCCGACGGCACGGTTATCGGCGACCGGTCGGCGCCGCCTGGTCCCGCGCCCGCCCTGCCGCCGCTGAAGGTCGCGGTCGCCGGATGCGGCGTCGTGGGCGGCGGCGTGCTGGGCAAACTGCTCGACGATCCCCGCTATGAGGTCGTGGGCGTGCTGGTGCGCAACCCGAAAAAGGCCCGCGACGTGGACTGTCCGGCTTCGTTGTTCACCTCCAACCCGGCGGACCTGTGGGCCAAGAAGCCCGACATCGTGCTGGAGGCCCTGTCGGAGGGCGAGGCGGGCCATGCGGTGATCCGCGCCGCGCTCGAGGCCGGCTGCGATGTCGCCAGCGCCAACAAACAGGCGGTCAGCCGCGATCCGGGCGGGCTGCAAGAACTGGCGAAAGCCAACGGACGGCGCATCTTCTGGTCGGCCTCGGTCGGCGGCGGATCGCCGATGATCGAGACGGTCCGCGCGGCCCGCGCAGCCGGCGAGGTGGTCGGTTTCGAGGCGGTGCTGAACGGCACAGTCAACTTCATGCTGGAGCGGCTGGGCGACGGGGCGGCCTTCAACGAAGCCCTGGCTGACGCCCGCGCGGCTGGCTTTGCGGAGGAGGACCCGTCCTCGGATCTGGAAGGTCTGGATGCGGCGGCCAAGGTGCGGCTGCTGTGCCACGAGGCTTTCGGCCGTTCGCCCGACGGCGACGTGCCGCGCGACCACCTGACCGAGGCGACCTCGGCCGCAGGCGGCGTGCGCCAGATCGGCGCCGCCCATCTGAAGGACGGGGTGATCCGCCCGTCGGTGTCGCTGAACGCCGACCATGGCGATCCGCTGTTCTCGACCCTGCGCGGCGAGGGCAATGCGTTGAAGGTCTACGGCGCCGACGGGCGCGTCTGGCGCTGCCGGGGCCGGGGCGCCGGGCGTTGGGCCACGACCGAGAGCATCATGGCGGACCTGGCCGAGATCGTGCGTGCACGGCGCGCCGATGCGGGCCTAAACTAAGCCCATGGCCGTTTTCACCCCCGTTTCCATCGCCGACGCCAAGGCGTTCCTGGCCGGCTACGACATCGGCGAGGTGGTCGAACTGACGGCCATCGCCGAGGGGGTGGAGAATACCAACTATCGACTGGACACGACGCAGGGCCGGTTTGTGCTGACCCTGTTCGAGGGGCGGACGGACGAGGCCTCGCTGCCCTTCTGCCTAGGGCTGACGGCCCATCTGGCGGCGCGCGGCTTCCCTTGCCCGACGCCGATCGAGGACCGGACGGGCGGCTGGCTCGGGCGGTTGAACGGCCGGGCGGTGGCGGTGATCGAATGGAAGACCGGGGCCTGGCTGCGCACGCCGTCATCGGCCGATCAGGCGGCGGCGGGGGCGGTGCTGGCGCGACTTCATCTGATCGCGGCTGACTTCGACCTGAGACGGGACAATCCGGTCGGACCGGCCGTGTGGCGTCGGCTGGCCGATCGCTGCGCCCAAGCGGCCTCGGGCGAGGATCGACGGCTGCTGGATCAGGTGAACGCCTCGTTGGCGCGGTTGGGCGATCCCTTTACGGACGACCTGCCGGGCGGGGCGATCCATGCGGACTATTTCCCCGACAATGTGCTGTTCGAGGACGACGCCGTTTCGGCGGTGATCGACTTCTATTTCGGCTGCAGCGGCGCCTTCGCCTATGACTTGGCCATCGCTCTTTCCGCCTGGGGTTTCGACGCCGAGGGGCGACCCATGCCGGACGCCTTGGCGGCCTTCCGGCGCGGCTATGAATCCGTGCGGCCGCTCAGCGCCGCCGAGCGCGAGGCCTTGCCGCGTCTGGGCGAAGCGGCGGCGCTGCGGTTCACCGTGACGCGGCTGCATGACCGCATTTTTCACGATCCCGCCAATCTGGTGACGCCCAAGGATCCAGCGGTCTTCCTGCGTCGGATGGACCACTGGCGCGCGACCGAACCGGCCTGAGGCGCCTGCGCGGCTTCGTCGCTGGAACCGAAAGCTTGGCCGGGATTTTGATGGTGCAACGGCGAAGTCCGCCGCTCCCCGAGGACGAAGATCATGACTGACGAAACCATCAACGGCGCCGCCTCGCAGGCGCAAGGCAAGTTCCAAAAAGGCGTCGGCAAGCTGGTCGGCGACCAGAAGCTGCAGGTCGAGGGCGCCTATAACGACGCCAAGGGCCGCTCGCTGGAAACCTTCGGCAAGGCGATGGATTCGGTCGATCGCCTGGTCGAAAAGGTCCCCGTCGACTACCGCGACAAGGCCCGCACCGTCGCCGCCGAGGCGCGCAAGCGTCCGCTGGTCACGACCCTCTCGGTCGCCGGCGTCGGCCTGCTTCTGCTGCGCGCCCTCGCCGGCGGCGGTCGTCGCTAAGACGTTTTAGTGGCGGCCTGAAAAGGCCGCCACGGCGTCACGCGCCGCTTCCATCGTCCCATCGACGATCGTCAACCGCTCGGGCTTGTCGCCCAGGGCGGCGATGACGTTTGCGGGTTCGGGTTCGAAGCCCAGGACGTTCGAGACGAAATCGCCGAACTTGGACGGATGGGCGGTGGACAGGGCGACGACGGGGCCTTTCGAGCGGTCTTGCCGACGCGCGGCGGCCAGCGCCACGGCCGTGTGCGGGCACACGACGCGGTGCCATGCCTCATAGGCGTGGGCGATCTCGGCGCGCGTCTCATCCTCGTCGATGGAGACCGCCGAGACCTGGTCGCGCAGGGCGGTCAGCAGGTCCGGATCGAAGGCGATGGCGCCGTCGCGGGCGAAAGTTTCGAACACCACGCGCGTCGCCTCGGCGTTGCGGCCCGCTGCCTCGAACACCAGCCGCTCGAAGTTGGACGGCGCCTGCACATCCATGGACACGCTGCCGCTTTCGACCGCGGGACGGCGCGAATACAGGCCGTCGTTCAGCGCGCGGGCCAGGGCGTCGTTCTGGTTCACGGCGGCGACGAAGCCGTTCGACGGCAGGCCCATTTTCGTGGCGGCGATGCCGGCGAAGGCGTCGCCGAAGTTGCCGGTCGGGACGACGAAGGTCGCGGCCTCGCCCAGCTGAGCCGTCGCGGAGACATAATAGGGGATCTGGCCGGCCAGCCGCGCCCAGTTGATCGAATTCACCGAAGACAGTCGGCCGCGTTCGCGAAGGGCTTCGTCGGCCAGCAGGCCCTTCACCAGACGCTGGCAGTCGTCGAAATCACCGCGTACGGCCAGGTTCAGGACATTGTCGGCCTCGACCGTCGTCATCTGTCTGCGCTGAACCGGCGAGACGCGGCCCAGCGGGTGGAGCACGACCAGATCGACCGACTTGGCGCCGGCGAAGGCTCGCACGGCGGCGGCGCCGGTGTCGCCCGACGTGGCAGTCAGGACGGTCAGACGCTCGCCCGAGGCGGCCAGCGCCTCGTCCGTCAGGCTGGCGACCAGCTGCATCGCCAAGTCCTTGAAGGCGGCGGTCGGGCCGTGGAACAGCTCCAGCACGAACAGGCCCGGCTCCAGCTCGACCAGAGGCGTGACCAGCGGATGGTCGAACCCGGCGGTCAGGCGGTCCAGCGCGCGGTCCAGCGCGCCGGCGGGCAGGGCGTCGCCGATGAAGGGGGCGATGGCTTGCAGCGCGATGGACTTGTAGTCGGCCTTTCCGGTCCAGGCCTGGGGCGACAGGCTGGGCCAGGCGGTCGGCATATAGAGGCCGCCGTCAGGCGCGATGCCGCGCAGCAGGGCGTCGGAGAAATCGGTTTCGGGCGCCAAGTTCGAAACTGGGCTTCGGGTCGAGACGTAGCGGGCGCTGGAGGTGCTCATGACGCCGATGGTCGTAGCCAGACGGGGCGGCGGCGTCACCCGCTTTCTGGATGATTTTGTCGGTTTTGGCGGGCTGTGGCCCGACTATCCGCGTCGGGACGTTGCAGTGGCGGTTTAGGCGCACATTTTTGCCGCTTCAGGGGCAATGTCGTCGGTCCTGCAAGAGGGGTTGCGACATCGCCCCGCTGGCGCGGATCGCTGCGACGGTCCATGTCAGGAGCATGAGACGACGCGATCTTCTGATCCGGCTGGGGCTGGTCGCCGGCGGCGCAGGCGGGGCCTGGTGGCTGCGCGACCATGTGGTCTGGCGCGGGCCGACGGTTGCCTTCGCGACGAACGGCTCCAGCGGCTGGCTGCCCTATGCCGAGCCGCGCGCGCCGACCCCGACGGTCGAGGTGACGGTGAACGGACAGCCGGTGCGGGCCCTGATCGATTCGGGCGCGCAGTATTCGGTCATCGACCGGTCGCTGGTCGAGCGGCTGGGCCTGACCAACGTCTTCAACATCCCGATGGTGGCTTACGGCGTCGGCGGCGACGCCCAGGTCGGACGGGGCACGACGCTGGATGTGGCGATCGGCGGCTTGCGGCTGACCGGATTGCGGGCGGCGATCCTCGGCCTGGGGCCGCTGGCCAGCGATCAGGGATTGGGTGCGGCGCTGATCCTGGGTCAGGACGTATTGCGTGAGCTGGTGCTGGAGCTGGACACAGCGGAGCATCGGGTCCGGTTCCTACCGCGCGAGGGCTGGACGCCGTCGTCGTCGCTGAAGCCCGTGCCGGTGACACGGGCCGGCAAGGCGCTGCAGGCGGGCATCACCCTGGAAGGAGCGACGGTCAATGCGGTGATCGACACCGGCGCCTCGGCCGTGCTGGCCGTCACGCGCGAGACGGCCCAAGCCGCCGGCCTGCTGGACGGACGCGAACGCACGCCAGGCCAAAGCATCGTCCTGGGCGGCACGGTGCGCGCCGAGACCGTCGTCGTGCGCACCCTGACCATCGGCGACGAACTGTATCGTCAGGCGACGGTCGCCATCTATGACGACGTCGCGGTGCCGGGCTTCCCCAAGGCCCTGGTCGGCATGGCCGCGTTCGAGAACCGGCGTGTTGCGCTGGACCTGGGCGGCCCCGGCCTGTTCGTCGAACGGCCGATGGAGATCACGGTAGGCTAAGTCGAAAAGCAGGGAACGGTTGGCTTGGTCGCCCTGATCCTCTATTCTGATCCTAGCCATCAGGTCGCTCCGCGCGGCCAGGCCGGCGCGCCGATTTTGGTTTGCGAATCCGGTCCGACGCCCGTCGATAACCTGGCGTCACGACGAAACTTCCGTTCGCTTGGAGGCCGCCGTGGCGCGCAAACTGACACTTGATTTCCTCAAGACCGAGGCCGCATCAGGCTCGGCCCTGGCGCTGGCCGCCATCGCCGCCGTGGCGATCGCTAACTCGCCCTGGTCGGCCGATTATTTCGCCTGGCTGAAGAGCTACCACGTCTTGCAGATCGGCCCGATCCGGCTGGAGGAGACGATCTCCGACTGGATTAAGGAAGGTCTGATGGCGATCTTCTTCCTCGTCGTGGGGCTGGAGATCAAATACGAGATCGTGCGCGGCGAACTCAGCGATCCGAAGAAGCTGGCGACGCCGGTGCTGGCGGCGCTGGGCGGCATGGCGGGGCCGGCGGCGGTCTATCTGCTGCTCTCCGGCGCCATCGGGGCGCCGCATGCCGGCTGGCCCATTCCGCTGGCCACCGACATCGCCTTTGCGCTGGCCATCTTCGGCTTCGTGGGCAAGGGGCTGCCGTCGTCGTTGCGGGTCTTCCTGCTGACCCTGGCCATCGTCGACGACCTTGGGGCCATCGCCCTGATCGCCGTGCTGTTCAGCGAGGGCGCGAACTGGACGCCGCTGTTCTGGGCGCTGGGGGCGCTGGCCGTCGGCGCGGTCGCGGCGCACCGTATCCGCATTCCCGCGCCCTTCTGGGTGCTGGGGTTCGCCCTGGTCTGGTATCTGACCGTGCTGTCGGGGCTCAGCACCTCCCTGACCGCCGTGGCCTTCGCCATGATCGTGCCGATCAAGGGCCGGGCCGAAGACGGTCAGAGCCCGCTGAAGGAGGCGATGCACGACCTGCATCCATGGAACGCCTTTTTGGTCCTGCCGCTGTTCGCCTTCGCCAAGGCGGGTGTCTCCTTCGCCGGCCTGTCGATGGAGCAGGCGTTCGCGCCCCTGGTCATCGCCATCGCGCTCGGCCTGTTCTTCGGCAAACAGATCGGCGTCCTGGGCGCCGCCTGGCTGGCCTCGGCGCTGAGGATCGGCGCGCGGCCGACGGGCGCCAGCTGGCTACAGGTTTACGGCGTCTCCCTGCTGTGCGGGGTCGGTTTCACCATGAGCCTGTTCATCGGCGTCCTGGCCTTCCCCGGCGCGGTCGATTCGCCCGAGCAGGTCGAGGTCAAGCTGGGCGTCATCGGCGGCTCGATCCTGTCGGCGGTCGCGGCGGCGCTCGTACTGGGTTTCGCCGGTCGGGGTCGTCAGGTCGATCCTGTCGCCCTGCACCCTGAAGTGGAGCCTCTGGGGCGAAAGACGGGCAAAAACTGACCTAGCGTCAGCGTTTTCTGTCGCTTCCCTGACACACAAAGGCGAATCCGCGGCGAAAAATCGTCGCGGGTAACAACGCTCGCTTGTCGGTCGGCCCGAACCGCGCTTAGCCTGTCCCTAACGAATGATCCCCCACGTAGGGGACGTCGAGGGAACAGGAAACGCTGCGATCGCCACTGGCGTCGCGGCTTCAGCCGGGAGGACGCCTATGCGCCGCAATCTTCAACTCAGGACCACTGTGTCCGCCGCCGTCATGGGCGCCGCCGTCATGGGATTCGCCGGCGTCGCCGCCGCGCAGGAAGCCCCGGCGACCGTCGACGACATCATCGTCACCGCCCAGAAGCGTGAGCAGAGCCTGCAGGACGTGCCGATCGTGGTCACGACCCTGTCGCAGGAAATCCTGGACGGCGCGGGCGTGCAGGACATCAAGGATCTGCAGATCCTGACGCCGGGCATGACCGTCACCTCGACCCAGTCGGAAGCCTCCACAACCGTGCGCATCCGCGGCGCCGGCACCGTCGGCGACAACCCCGGTCTGGAAAGCTCGGTCGGCGTGGTGATCGACGGCGTCTATCGCTCGCGCAACTCGGTCGGCTTCGGCGACCTGGGCGAACTGAGCCGCATCGAGGTCCTGAAGGGGCCGCAAGGCACCCTGTTCGGCAAGAACACCTCGGCCGGCGTCATCAACATCATCACCGAACGCCCCTCGTTCGACCCGTCGATCTCGGGCGAACTGACCGGCGGCAATTTCGGCGCCATCGGCGGTTCGGTCTCCGTCACCGGCGGCCTGACCGACCAGGTGGCCGGTCGCCTGTTCGTCGCCCACCGCGAGCGTGACGGATTCTATGACGTCAACAACGGCGACGGCCCCAACACCCGCAAGGACGACCAGACCCAGGACTACTGGACCACGCGCGGCCAGCTGCTGATCCTGCCCAGCGACGACGTCTCGGTGCGCCTGATCGCCGACTACACCAAGCGCGAGGAATACTGCTGCGTCGCCGTGCAGACGCGCGTCGGCCCGACCCAGGCCTTCATCGCCGCCCTGACCGCGCCGAACGGCCCCGGACAGACGCCGCCGAACGCGACCTTCGGCACGGTGCCCTTCTCTCGCCTGGCCTATTCGAACCGCGAGACGCCGCAAGAGATCGAGGACATGGGTCTGTCGGCGGAAGCGACCATCGACTTCCCCAGCATCAACGCCACCCTGACGTCGCAGACCTCGTGGCGCGACTGGTCGTTCCAGCAAGGGATGGACCTGGACTACACCGGCGCCGACATCCTGTACCGCGCCAACGACGGGTCGAACGGCTACGGCGTCGACAACCTGACGCAAGAGTTCCGCCTGGCCGGTACGTCGGACAAGCTGGACTGGCTGGTCGGTCTGTTCGCCACCAAGGAAGGCGTCTATCGCGACGACAGCTATGTCTATGGCTCGGACTACAACGCCTTCGCCTCCCTGCTGCTGACGGCCTCGCTGCCGGCGGCTGTGGGCGGCCCCAGCCCGTCGCGCCTGGGCTGCTTCAGCAATCCGAACGGCTTCTTGGTCGGCACCGCCGGCGCCGCTGCGGGCCAGCCGCTGTGCGTGATCGGCGCGGTGCCGCCCAGCGCCGCCGCCCCGACCTTCGCGGCTGGCAAAGCGTATGAGGACCACTATTCCCAGAAGTCGGAATCGGTCGCCGTCTTCACCAACAACACCTACCGGGTGACCGAGGCCTTCGATATCAACCTGGGTCTGCGCTACACCTACGACAGCAAGCGTCTGTTTGGCATCCAGGACAACCTGGGCACCAACGGAGCGGCCTGCGGCGGCGCCCTGGCCAATCAGAACCCGGCCAACCGTACCGTCTCGCCGATCCCCGGCACCGCCAACGTCGCCACGCCGGCCGCCGCGCTCGGTCTGCTGTGCCTGCCCTGGTCCAACCCGCAGTACGACGGTCGCCGGATCCAGGAGAAGTTCAGCGACACCGACATCTCGGGCACCATCAAAGCGTCCTACCGCTTCAACCCGTCGATCATGGTCTATGGTTCGTATGCGCGCGGCTACAAGGGCGCGGGCTACAATATGGACCGGGTGCAGACGGGCGTGACGCCGGACGCCTCGCTGTTCTTCAAGGCCGAGACCGTCGACAGCTATGAAGCGGGCGTCAAGACGACCCTGTTCGACCGCACCATGCTGCTGAACGTCACCTACTTCGACCAGAAGTTCGAGAACTTCCAGCTGAACACCTTCCTGGGCACCGCCTTCGTGGTGGAATCGATCCCGGAACTGACCTCGCGCGGCGTCGACGCCGACATGGTCTGGTTCACCCCGGTCGAGGGACTGAGCTTCCAGGGCGGCGTGACCTACACCGACGCCAAATACGGCCAGTTCGGCGCCGGCGACCTGTCCAGCCCCGGCCGCTTCCCGCAGCTGTCGCTGCTGCCGGGCGCGCGTGCGTCGTTCGCTCCGGAATGGTCGCTGACCGGCGCCCTGGCCTTCGATCGCGAACTGGGCGGCGGCCTGCGCGGCGGCTTCAACCTGTCGGCCAAATATTCGACCGAATACAACACCGGCTCGGACTTGCTGCCGTACAAGAACCAGGACGCCTTCACCGTCGTCAACGGCCGGGTCTCGATCGGTTCGGCCGACGAACGCTGGACGCTGGAGGTCTGGGGCCAGAACCTGCTGGAAGAAGAATACACCCAGGTCGGCTTCGCCGCGCCGCTGCAAGGCACGGCCTTCGCAAACACCACGACGCCGCAAGCGGACGGAACCTACTACAACCAGGCCACCGACACGGCGACCTACAACGCCTATCTCGGCGCCCCGCGCACCTACGGCGTGACGCTGAAGGTCAAATACTGATCGCCAGCCCTTAAGGCTGACCGACGAAGGGCCGACCGGGCGACCGGCCGGCCCTTTTTCTTTGCAATCAGGCCTGACGACGGGCGCGACCCGGCGCTGTCTAGACGGGGACCCGGCCTAAGTTTCGGCCGATCAACAGATTTCAGTCGTCGAACTGTTCTGGACGCGGACGTTAGACTGCCCGATACAGCGTTTTATCGACGCCCTGCGTCCACCGAGGAAGCAAATGCGTCACCAGACGTTTCGTCATCCGGCCTGGCGTGGCTATGCCCTGGCCGTCGTCGCCTGGCTGATCGCCTTCGGGCTGCGTTATGGCCTGGCCCACTGGTTTCCGCCGGGCTTTCCCTATCTGACCTTTTTTCCAGCCGTGGTGTTGGTCGCCTACTATGCGGGCCTGCGTCCGGCCGTTCTGACGGCGACCCTGTCGGGCCTGTCGGCGTGGTGGTTCTGGATCGGCCCGCCGGGCTTCGACCTGGGCGTCGCCACCCTCGTCGCCATCGGATTCTACGCCTTCGTCGTCGCTGTCGATATCTTCTTCATCGTTGGAATGGACAAGGCGTCGGCCAGGTTGGCGCGCGAGGTCGAGCGCAACGCCGCCCTGGCGGAAAGCCGCGACATCCTGCTCCGGGAAGTGCAGCACCGGGTGTCGAACAACATCCAGATGGTCAGCGCCCTGCTGAAGCTGGAGGCGCGCACCACCGTCGATCCGGGCGCGAAAAAGGCCCTGACCGACGCCTCGGCCCGCACCGGTCTGGTCGCCCGCATCCAGCGCAGTCTGGCCGACGCCGATCAGAAGAAGACGGCCTTTCACGATGTGGCCCGATCGATCGTCGATGATGCGCTGACGGCGGCCGCGCGTGATGACGTGGTCGTCTCCATCTCCGGCGGCGATGTGATGCTGTCGGCCGAAGAGGCCACGCCCGTGGTGCTGATCATGCTGGAATGCGTCAACAACGCGTTGGAGCACGGCTTCCCCGATCGGCCCGGCCGGATCACGATCGACCTGTGCGACGACGGCGCGGTGCGCACCCTGACCATCGCCGACGACGGCGTGGGCGTCGCCGAGGATACGGGCGCCGAACCGACTAGCCTTGGACTGCGAATCATTACGGCGCTGGCCCGCCAGCTTGGCGGAGAATGGTCGCTGCGGCCCTTATCGCCCGGTGCGATCGCCCGCCTGTCCTGGCCCGGCGCACCCGTCACGCCCTAGATCGCAGACGCCACAGCGCCAAAAGAAAGGCCCGGTCGGATTGCTCCGCCGGGCCTCGGTTGTTTCAGCCGTGGGCGGATCAGGCCGGGCGATCCTCCGCCGCCGGCTCCTCGTGCCCGTGCTGGCCGTGGAACATCTTGTCCAGTCGGCCTTCCAGGCGGCGCTTGACCCCGTCGATCAGGCTGAACACGACCGGCACGAACAGCAGCGACAGGGCGGTCGAGGTAATCAGCCCCCCGATGACCGCGATGGCCATGGGCGAGCGGAAGGCGGTGCCTTCGCCGAACGCCGCCGCGATCGGCAGCATCCCCAGCCCCATCGCCATGGTCGTCATGATGATCGGCCGCGCCCGCTTGTGGGCGGCGTCCATCAGGGCGTCGTGTCGGCCCATCCCCTTCTCCATCGCCATAATGGCGTAGTCGACCAGCAGGATGGAGTTCTTCGCCGCGATCCCGGTCAGCATGATGATGCCGATCAGGGCCGGCATGGACAGCGACTTGCCCGTCACCAGAAGCAGGAAGAAGGCGCCGCCGAACGACACGGGAAGCGCCGCCAGGATGGTGATCGGGTGGAAGAAGCTTTTGAACAGCAGGACCAGCACGACATACATCAGCAGAATGCCGGTCACGATGGCGAAGGCGAAGCCCATGCCCAGTTCCTGGAAGCTTTCGGCGTCGCCCGACGGCTTCTGGCTGACGCCCTGCGGCAGGGACTTGATGGCGGGCAGGGCGTTCACCGCCTGCGTGCCTTGGCTCAGGGTCAGGCCGGTCAGTTCGGCGGTGATGTTGGCCACGCGCAGTCGGTCTAGACGATTGATCTGGTTGGGGCCTGCGCCGAAGGTGATGTCCGCCACCGCCGACAGGGGCACCGTCGCGCCCGATGCCGTGGGCACCTGAAGGTTCTCCAGCACGCCCAGATCCGAGCGCGCCTGTTCCGTCAGCATGACCCGGATCGGCACCTGACGGTCGCCCAGGTTGAACTTGGGCAAAAGCTGATCGGCGTCGCCCAGGGTGGCGACGCGCGCCACCTGGCTGATGTCCTGGGTCGACACCCCTTGCAGGGCGGCGACATCGGCGCGCGGCGTGACCAGGATTTCCGGCCGTACGAGCGAGGCCGAGGACACCACATTGGACAGGCCGGGAATGCTGCGCATCTCGCGCTCGACCTTGGCGGCCGCGGGCTCAAGCACGTTCGCTTCGTCCCCGACCAGGGCGATGGTCAGAAGGCTGGACCCGCCGCCGCCGCCCGAGGCGCCGAACTGAATCCGCGCGCCGGGGATCTGGCGCAGCACCGGTCCCATGTCGCGTTCGAACTCCTGCTGGTTCAGCTTGCGATCCCAGCGCCCGACCAGATTGACGGTCAGGTTGGCGCTGCGCACCTCGCCGGCCGAACCGCCGCCGCCGGGGCCGAAGCTGGTCGTCGCCGAACCGACGGACGAATAGACCGACGCCACCTCGGGCCGTTTCATCAGTTCGCGGTTGATGCGCTGCACGGCGGAATCCGTCTCCGCCAGGGTCGCGCCCGGCGGCAACTGCACCGTCACGGTGGAGCGCGAGATGTCTTCGACCGGAATGAACTCGCCCGGCAGCTTCGTCGCCATGAAGATCGACAGGAAGAAGAACAGGATCCCCATCCCCAGCACCCACAGCCGGTGATCGAACATCCGGTCTGCGACCTTGCGGCGGAACCAGCTGGCGCGCGGATGGTGGTCGGCGCGGCGCTTGCGCCAGTCGTCGCCCAGCGCCCAGTTCAGGGCCTTCAGATAGGGCCCCATCCAGAAGGGCTCCTTGTGCTCCTTGCCCTGGTCGCGCTTCAGCAGATAGGCGCCCATCAGGGGCGTCAGGGTTCGCGCCACGAGCAACGAGAACAGAACGCTGACGCAGGTGGCGATGGCGAAGCTCTTGAAGAACTGACCCACGACGCCGGGCATGAAGCCGGTGGGGGCGAACACCGCAATCAGGGTCGCCGTCGTCGCCATGACCGCCAGGCCGATTTCGTCGGCCGCCTCGATGGCGGCGGGGTAGGGGGCCTTGCCGTCGCGGATGTGGCGGACGATGTTCTCGATCTCCACGATGGCGTCGTCCACGAGGATGCCGATGGTCAGCGACAGGGCCAGCAGCGTCACCACGTTCAGCGACTGGTTCGTCAGGTCCATCACCCAGAAGGTCGGGATCAGCGACAGCGGCATGGCCACCGCCGCGATCAGGGTCGCGCGCCAATCCCGCAGGAAGATGAAGACGACCGCGATCGCCAGCAGGGCGCCCAGCACCAGGGTCTCGACAGAGGCGTGGAAGTTGTTGACGACGTCCTCGGTGGTGTTGGCCACCTCCTCGATGGCGACGTCGCCGCGCTCCTGGTCCAGCTTCTCGATCTCGGCCTTGACGCGGTCATAGACGTCCACCTCGGACGAGCCGATGGCGCGCGAGACGCCGAAGCCGACGACTTCCTGACCGTTGAAGCGGGCGCGGCCGCGCGGCTCGGACCATTCGTCGGTGATCTGGCCCAGGTCGCCCAGGCGCACGCTGCGGCTGCCGATGGGGATCAGGGTCTCGCGCAGCTGTTCGACCGACTTGGCCGAACCGACGGTGCGGATGGCCTGTTCCTCGCCCGCGATCTCGCCGCGGCCGCCCGGCAGGTTGATGTTGGAGGCGCGCAGCTGGTTCGACACCTGGGCGGCCGTCACGCCCGAGGCGGCAAGCCGCGCGGGGTCCAGCTTGATGCGGATTTCACGGCTGACGCCGCCGTCACGGCTGATCTGGCTGACGCCGCGCACCGACAGCAGGCGTTTGGCCACGGTGTTGTCGACGAACCAGCTCAGCTCCTCGGGGCTCATGCCCGGCGCCCGCACCACATAGTTGGCGAAGGGGATGGCGGTGAACTCGATGCGCTGGACGATCGGTTCCTGCACGTCGGCGGGCAGGTTCTGTCGGATGCCGCTGACGGCGTTGCGCACGTCGTTGGTGACCTTCTCCAGGTTCACGCCCAGCTGGAATTCGATGGAGGTGGTGGACACCCCTTCGTTGACGACAGAGGTGATGTGCTTGACCGACCCCAGCCCCGCCACCGCATCCTCGACCAGGCGGGTGACCTGGGTCTCCATCTCGGTCGGGGCGGCGCCGGCCTGGACAACGGTCACGGCGACGACCGGCAGGTCCACGTCGGGGAAGTTGTTCGTCCTGAGCTTGAAATAGCTCATCGTCCCCGCGATCGTCAGGACGACGAACAGCAGGACGATGGGAATCGGGTTCCTGATCGACCAGGACGAGATGTTCTGAAAGCCCATCGGTCCGATCCTAGCGCGCGGCTGCAGCGGCGGGGGCAGGGGCGGCGGGCGTCGCCGGCTGGGGCGCCGCGGTCGCCGGGGCCACCGTCACATGGTCGCCTTCGCCCAGGAAGCCTGCGCCCTGAACCACGACGCGCTGACCGGCCTGGACGCCCGTGACCGCGACGCGGTCGCCGCTGCGAACCCCGGTCGTGACCGGGACGAAGCGGACGACATCGCCCTGACCCACGACATAGACGCCGGCCTTGGCCTCGCGATAGACGACCGCCGAGGACGGCACGACCAGGGCGGGCTGATCGCCGACGGCGATCTCGGCGCGGGCGAACATGCCGGGGCGCAGCTGGGCGCCGGGCGCCAGGGATATGCGGGCCAGGCCCAGGCGGGTCTGCGCATTGACCTCGGGCGTGACGATGCGGACCGAGCCGGTGGTCTGGCCGGCCTCGCTGGAGGCCACGATCGCGGACTGACCGGCGCGGACCAGCGACAGTTCGGTTTCCGGCACCTGGGCGTCCAGTTCCAGCCGGCCGTCGCGCACCATGCGGAACAGTTCGGTCCCGGCGGCGATGATCTGGCCCTTGGTGACGCTGCGGCTGATGATCAGGCCGCTGACGGGCGCGCGGATGGTCGCCTGTGACAACTGGGTCTGGATCTGGCTGAGGGCCGCGCGGGCGGCGGCCAGATTGGCGTTCGAGCTGCGCTGGTTCGCCAGGGCCGTGTCCAGCGACGCCTGGCTGAGGAAGCCGCGTTCCTTCAGCTGCTGCGCGCGATCAAGCGCGGCGTTGTCGCGCGCCACATTGGCCTCGGCCAGCTGCACCTGGGCCTGCTGCTGGCGCAGCTGGGCGCGCAGCAGGACGTCGTTCATCTGCACCAGTGGCTGGCCCTGACGCACGTAGGAACCTTCGTCCACATAGACGGCGACGGCGGTCAGGCCGCCGGTCTCGGCCGCCACCGGCACCTCTTCCCAGGCGGAGACGGAGCCCGAGGCGTTGACGGTGCGGGCCAGGTTGATCTGGGTCACGGTCGCGGCGGTCACGGTCTGGCGAGCGCTGGCCGCCTCCTTGCCGTCGGCCTGCTTGTCGTCTCCGCCGCCGCAGCCGGCCAGCAGCAGGACGGCCAGAACGGCCGCACCGGCCAGAAGTGTGGGTCGGGTCGTCTGGAGCACGGAAAAACGTCCTTGAAGAGCGATCAGGCGATGGCTGTTTCCCTTATAGCGTCCCTGGGCCGCGCTCAAAGACAAACGCCATCATTGCCAAGCTGTAATACGCGCCCGCACGGGCGGCGGATCGTGCCGCGTCTGGTCCCCGGCGCCCGCGCGTGATAGGGGCGCGCGGATGACGACTCCCCCGATCTCGAACATTCGCAACTTCAGCGTGGTCGCGCACATCGACCATGGCAAGTCGACCCTGTCCGACCGCCTGATCCAGCACACCGGCGGCCTGACCGCGCGCGAGATGTCCGAGCAGGTGCTCGACAATATGGAGATCGAGAAGGAACGGGGCATCACCATCAAGGCCCAGACCGTGCGCCTGACCTATCGGGCCAAGGACGGGCAGGACTATATCCTGAACCTGATGGACACGCCGGGCCACGTGGACTTCGCCTATGAGGTCAGCCGGTCCCTGGCCGCCTGCGAAGGTTCGCTGCTGGTCGTGGACGCCTCGCAAGGGGTCGAGGCCCAGACCCTGGCCAATGTCTATCAGGCCATCGACAACAACCACGAGATCGTCCCGGTCCTGAACAAGGTCGATCTGCCGGCCGCCGAGCCAGATCGCGTGCGCGCCCAGATCGAGGACGTGATCGGCATCGACGCCTCCGAAGCCGTCCTGGCCAGCGCCAAGTCCGGCATCGGCATCGAGGAGGTGCTGGAGGCCATCGTCACCAAGCTGCCGGCGCCCAAGGGCGATGTGAATGCCCCGCTGAAGGCCATGCTGGTCGACGCCTGGTACGACCCATACCTCGGCGTCGTCGTGCTGGTGCGGGTCTTCGACGGCGTGCTGAAGACCGGCATGCGGGTCAAGATGATGCGCAACGGCTCGACCCACCTGATCGACCGGGTCGGCGTCTTCCTGCCCAAGAACACGCCCGTGGACCAGCTTGGTCCCGGCGAGGTCGGCTTCATAACCGCACAGATCAAGGAAGTGGCCCACGCCGCCGTCGGCGACACCATCACCGACGAGAAGAAGCCGACCGCCGAGCCGCTGAAGGGGTTCAAGGAAGTCCAGTCGGTGGTCTTCTGCGGCCTGTTCCCGGTGGACGCCGCCGACTTCGAGGACCTGCGCGCCGCGATCGGCAAGCTGCGCCTGAACGACGCCTCCTTCACCTATGAGATGGAAAGCTCGGCGGCTCTGGGCTTCGGCTTCCGCTGCGGCTTCCTGGGTTTGCTGCACCTGGAGATCATCCAGGAGCGCCTGAGCCGCGAGTTCAACCTCGACCTGATCGCCACGGCGCCGTCCGTTGTCTACAAGATCGGCCTGCGCGACGGCTCCGAAATGGACCTGCACAACCCAGCTGACCTGCCCGACGTGATGCAGATCGAGACGATCGCCGAACCCTGGATCAAGGCCACCATCCTGACGCCGGACGAATACCTGGGCGGTGTCATCAAGCTGTGCCAGGACCGTCGCGGCCAGCAGATCGAACTGTCCTACGTCGGCAACCGCGCCATGGTGGTCTATGAGCTGCCGCTGAACGAGGTGGTGTTCGACTTCTACGACCGGCTGAAGTCGATCTCGAAGGGTTACGCCTCGTTCGACTACGAGATCACCGAATACAAGGTCGGCGACCTGGTGAAGATGTCCATCCTGGTCAACGCCGAGCCGGTCGACGCCCTGTCGATGCTGGTCCACCGCGCCCGCGCCGAGACGCGGGGCCGGGGCATGGTCGAGAAGATGAAGGAACTGATCCCGCCCCATCTGTTCCAGATCCCGATCCAGGCGGCCATCGGCGGCAAGATCATCGCCCGCGAGACCGTGCGCGCCCTGCGCAAGGACGTGACCTCCAAATGCTACGGCGGCGACGCCACCCGCAAGAAGAAGCTCCTGGAAAAGCAGAAGGCCGGCAAGAAGCGCATGCGCCAGTTCGGCAAGGTCGAAATCCCGCAGGAAGCCTTCATCGCCGCCCTGAAGATGGACGAGGATTGACGCAGCGCCACCAAAATCGTCCATAGGTTGAGGGAAATTTTCCTGGAGGAGAACGACTTGGCTGTGACGACACTTGTGAGGCGCCAACTACCGCCTGCACGCGACGCCGGAGATGACGCAAAGGCCCTGTTGGCTAGCAGTCGTTCGAACGAAATATTTCTTGCCGTTGTCGGTCCGGTGGGTTCGGGAAGCAGCAAGATCGCTGAAATTCTTGCTAAAGCGGCTAATGAGTCGGGCTATCAGCCCATACAGATTAAGTTGAGTAGCTGCATTGTATCTGCAGCCAGGGAACGTGGACTGCCAGTCCCTGTAGAAAATTCGCCGAGAGCACCAAAGACGCTAGAGAGTGTTATTGGTATGCAAGATCTCGGTGATGAGATACGAAAATCCGATAGCGCCTCTTTAGCAAGGTTGGCTCTAAGCCAGATTGCTGAAGAGAGAGCTCGCTTGATGGGAGTTCCCTACATCGAGGGGCAGATTGTGGAGCCTGATGAAAAGCGTCGAGCTTTCATCATCGACTCACTTAGACACCCTGCGGAAGTCCAACTATTAAGGCGAGCCTACGCCAACTCCTTCGCGCTCATCGGCGTTGTTTGTGAAGAGGGAACACGACGCCAAAGGCTCCTTGAAAAACATTTTCTGAAAGAGCGCTGGGGAAGCGAAGAAGCAGGAAAAGAAGTTGATTCATTCATTGCTCGAGACGCTGATGACGGCAGCGTGAAGCATGGTCAACATGTCACAGATGTGTTCCATCAGTCTGACTTTTTCGTAGACAATACAGCCGAGGCGGACACGCCGCGACAGCAGAAAATCGTCGACGATGTGGGGCGGTTGCTGGACATCATAACTCATGAGAAGATCGTGAGACCTACGATTGCCGAAACTGCGATGCATCATGCCCATTCGGCTAGAGTTCGAAGCGCGTGTCTGTCTCGCCAAGTAGGTGCGGCCTTGGTCCAATCCGATGGAACTGTCATAGCTACTGGTACGAATGAGGCTCCCAAAGCCGGGGGGGGAGTCTATGGAGAATCTCACGGCGAGGATGTCGACCACCGCTGCGCATTTCATTCGGAGGGTCGATTTTGTCGAAGTACTCGCCAGCAAAATACAATTATCGACGAATTGATAGCAGCCATTCCGGAACTTGGCCTCGTCCAGCCGAGAAACGATCTGGTTGCTAGAATTAAACGAACTCGGTTGGGTCAGTTAGTAGAGTTTAGTCGTGCTGTGCATGCTGAAATGGATGCTCTTGTTTCTGCTGCGCGTGCAGGAGTTAGTACAACTGGGACGAAGCTATTCGTCACTACATTTCCCTGCCATTACTGTGCGAGGCATGTCGTAAGCGCGGGGGTGTATGAAGTTCAATATATTGAACCGTATCCTAAAAGCTTAGCCTTGAAGCTACATTCAGACGCGATTGCAACGGTTCCCAACGACTGGCAGCCTCCTTTTCCCCAAGATATCGCTGCCTCGCGAGAATCGGGGGGTGCCATTTCAGACGGCAAGGTATTATTCCATCCATTTGTCGGCGTTGCTCCTCGGCTTTATATCAAGGCCTTTGAGCAAACTCGGCAGCTTAAGGATAAGGCCACGGGAGACATTGAAATTCAGAGTCCTGAATGGGGCGATGAATTCTCGTCGTTCAAAGTGGGCTACCCTGAATTGGAAGCAAAGCTTTCTATTAGAACATGAGCTTCTTACGAAAATCGGTGAATGATAATTTTTGGCGCGCTAGCGCCAGAAAGCGTCATGCCGATGCGTTTCAGTTGGAACTTCCGCTTGGACATTCAGACTCTGACGAAATCCGGAGCTTTGTAGCGCTCCCTTTGGAAGAGATGCATGGTCTGGAAATTTTGGAGGCTATACGAGAACTCGCGCCAAGTGTCATTTTCGACATGAGGGAGTTCCCGAGATTTGATATTTCCGGAACAAGCAGAAATAAAATATTCAACGAAATTGACCGTGCCGGATCAGTGTATGAGCAGCGGCCTTTCCCATGGTCACAAGTCAATATTCTTAGTGGCGCTCGAATTCCAAGCTTAATGTACGGTTTTAAAAGAGACATTTCTCGATATTCAGGTCGGGCTGTGTTGTTTGTATCCCGTCAAGTTCAAAGAGATTTTCTTGAGCGAGAGTTGTCTTTTTAATGCGAAGAGCATGCGTTGTTACTGTTTTTCTTGCCAAGGCATCTCCTATTTTCGGAATTTGATGCAAAATCCTGAGTGTCCCCTCAAGCTAATGCACCTCTGATTATCGCGAGAGACATTTGCTAGGCGCTTACCCCTGCACCGTCTCCGTGATGAAGTGCCGCCCCTGCTTGTCCTCGATCTCGACCACCCACAGGTCCGGGTCATACCCGCGCTGGCGGGCGATATAGGCGTCCAGTTCGGTTTCGCTGTCGGAGGTGACGGGCTGGATCCACAGGCGGTCGCCGTCGGTTCCGAAGGCTTCGGTGAACAGGCGGGCGGTGCGGGTGGAGGTGTCGTAGGCCTTGACGATGACCGAGCCGGCGCGGGCGTCGCCCTTCTTGACCACGGTCGCATAGGCGCCCTCGATCTGGGCGCGGCGGATCAGGGCGCTGACCCACAGGTCGCTGGAAAGAAGCAATTCGCTAACCCTGCTCGAACACGGAACCCCAACCCTGCCGCGCTAGGGTCGGGGCATGAGGATAGGCCTTTCCCCCCGGCAAGCCAGAGGTTTCCTGTCGGCCGTGCTGATCGCCGCGACGCCCGTCGCAGCCTTCGCCGCGCCGCAGGACCGCTTCTATGAGCGCAGCTTCGTGCTGGCCGCCAATGACCGCTGCGGCCTGTTTGAGCCGCAGCTGACCGCCGCCCTGACGGCTGCGGCCTATCAGGCGCGGGGCGCGGCCCTGCGCGCCGGATCCAACGATCGGCAGTTGGCCGAGACGGCTCAGCGGGCGCGGGCGCGGGCGAACACGACGCCGTGCGGCTCCACCGACCTGAAGACGGTTCAGGGCCGGGTCCAGACCGCCTTTTCCGGCTGGTCGCGCACGACGCGGATGGAGTTTCCCGGCGATCGCCGAAAGTGGAGCGCGGATCGCGCGGCCTATGCGCGCCCGACCTGGCGGCTGATGCAGGCGACCGTGACCGGCGCCTCGCCCGTGCGGTTCGGCGTGGTGGGCGGCATGGACCGGCCCGATCAACTGGCCGCCGTCGTGTCCTGGCAGGGGCGCTCGCGGCCGACCGGCGTGCGGGTGGTGATGCGCGACCACACGGTGGCGCCGCGTCCGTGGCTGTCGCACGACTTGCCGCCCGCCGCCCAGCGCCGCGCCTTCTGGGCCGCCGGGGTGACCAGCGCCGATACGATGCTGCTGCCCGAAGGCCGTCCGGCCGGTCAGGCCTGGCTGTTCCCCGCCGCCGCCGCCGACGCCCTGTCGGCCCTGGACCCGCGCGAGGTCTTCACCGTCGAGTTCCTGTTCCGCGACGGCAGCATCGCCCGCTCCACCTTCGAGGCCGGCGACTTCGCGGCGGGCCGCGCCTTCCTGGCGATGGGGCAGGTTTAGGTTTCGGTTGTCGGCGTTCGTCTGACGTGCATCCATCTGGCTATGCGCAATGTCTCGTCAGTCGTCGCTGTTGCAGCTCTGATCACAGCCTGTTCAAGAGAAGAGCCGGCGCGACCGACTGTGATGGTGTTCGCTCAACAGGACTTCGACCGCCTCTATGTCTGGGACCGCGCACCCGCGATATGGGCGAACACGCCGACATTGGTGATCGCCGAGAGAGACAGCCTGTACCCGTCAGTCCCTGACGTCGAAGTTCTGCTTTCATGCGAAGCAGACGGAAGGCTTGAGGTCTGGGGAAGTGCCTACGAGTTCGCCACCGATGTCGGCGGGCCGCCGCAGTTGATGCCGATGTTCGGTCTTCGAAGCCGACATGTGTCGCTGTTGGCCGAGCCGATCTGGGAATATGGGGGCTTCAGCAAATCGGCGCATTATGTCCTGCATCCCTCTCAGGCCGAGCTCAATCAACTGCTTCGCGGGCCATGGTTCGAAGTGAGCGAGGTCTATGCTGATGGCGATGGAGCGACGCGATATCCTCCTCCGCCAAAAGAGCTGGCGGACGCCTTCATCCGACAATGCCAAACAGCAACCGAGATTAAACAAATCGATTGATGGAGAGGTCTAGGCTTCGACCGTGACCGGCGTCTCGTCGACAGCCGTTTCCCTCGCCACCATCACCGGCAACCGGATCATCACCGCCGCGCCTTCGCCCAGGGTGCTGTCGATGGTCATGCGGCCCCCGTGCAGTTCGGTCAGGCTGCGGACCAAGGACAGGCCCAGGCCGGTGCCTTGCGCCTTCTGGTCGGCGCCGCCGGCCTGTTCGAAGGGGCGGCCCAGGCGTTGAAGGTCCTGCGGCGCGATGCCGACGCCGGTGTCGGAGACGGCCAGATCCAGGTCCGGTCCGTCGGCGTCCAGGGTGATGGTGACCGAGCCGCCGGCCGGGGTGAACTTGACCGCATTGGACAGCAGGTTCAGCGCCATCTGCTTCAGGGCGCGGGCGTCGGCGCGGACCTTGATTGGCTCTGACGGCAGGACGGCGGCCAGCTCGACTCCCTTGTCGTCGGCCTGCAGCCGGACCAGGGCGACGGCGGCGGACACGGCGTCGCGGGCGTCGAACGTCTCCATCGCCAGCTGGTAGCGCTCGGCCTCGATCTTGGACAGGTCCAGAACGTCGTTGATCAGGTCCAACAGGTGGCCGCCCGCCTGATGAATGGCGTCGGCATAGCCGGCGTAGCGTTCGGGCAGGGGGCCGAACAGCTTCTGGCGCATGATGTCCGCAAAGCCGATCACGGCGTTCAGGGGCGTGCGCAGCTCGTGGCTCATATTGGCCAGGAAGCGGGTCTTTCCGGCCGACTGGGCCTCGGCCTCGACGCGCGCGGTCTCCAGCCCCAGCTCGCGGGCGAACTGGGCCGTGCCGTCGAACGCCTGGGCGATCAGGCGCGGGCGGTCCGTCTCGTGCTGGAACGGGCCCAGGATCATGACGACCCGGCGGTCCAGGGCGATGCGCGGGGTGAACTGGACCTCGACCGACTGGCCCGCCAGGGCGCGGGCCAGGGCCGCGGAAACGGCCGGGCGATCCGGCGCATGGACGGCCGAGATCAGGCCTTGTTCGGTCAGGGCCAGCACCGACAGGGCGGGCGGCGGCGTGCCCCAGGTCGCGACGGCGCGGCCCGACGGATCGAGCAGCAGGGTCAGGGCCGGCTGATCCTCCAGCAGGGCGGCGATGCGGGCGGCCTCGTCCTCGGCTTCGGCCAGACGACGCTGGCGCGCGCTCCAGGTCAGGCGCATGGCGGCAATGATCGCGCCCATGGCCAGCAGGCCCGAGACGGCGGCCAGCAAGGGGCCTTGCGCCTCCGCCCCGTTCAGCCAGGTCGAGATCAGCCCCGCCAGCAGCGGCAGGGCCACCGCAAAGGCGCCCATCCGAGTCAGACGATCGGCGCCGACGCGGGCATGATCGAGGGCGATCCCCGCCGCCAGCGGCGTCAGGATCAGACCAGGCAGGGCGCCGGTCACGCCGCCGGTCAGGCCGGCCGAAGCAGTGGCGGCCAAAATCCACCCGCCCATGACGGCCAGCCTCAGCCCCACGCTGTCGCGCACCATCAGCACGACGCCGAACACGCCGGGGAAGGCCATCAGCAGCAGGGCGGCCAGTGGCGCGTCCTTCAGCCCGTCCATCATCTGGGCCGCGAGCGCCGTCAACGCCACAGCCACCGCCCAGATGGCATGCCATAAGGCGACCAGCGGAGCGCCCAACGCCGCGTCGTGCGTGGGGTCGTCCTCGTATCTGGCGTGGGCGTCGGGTTTCAAGAAGGGCGGGCCATGGGTTTCGTCTGCGCCCAGACTAGGGCTGCGGCTGAGTCGGTGCGAGGCCGCTCCCCCCTGAGGCGAACCCCATTGCGGCGTTCACCATGAATATCGGGGGACAAAACGGCCGGTTGTCGTTAACGGCCGCGCGGCCTATCTGGCGGCGCATGACCGACCGCACGCCGCCGACCGACACCCTGGACCAGACCCTGGCCGAACTGGCCGAGGATTTCGACCTGCTGGGCGATTGGGAGCAGCGGATCGAATACGTCATCGAACTGGGCAAGGGGCTGGCTCCGCTGGACGAGGCCGACCGCATCGAGGCCAACAAGGTGCCGGGCTGTGCGGCCCAGGTCTGGCTGGCGACGACCCAGGACGACGGGCGGCTGTGGTTCGCCGCCGACAGCGACAGCGCCCTGTCCAAGGGCAATATCGCCCTGCTGCTGAAACTCTATTCCGGCCGCACGCCGCAGGAGATCGTCGCCTTCGACGCCCGCGCGGCGCTCGACCGGCTGGGCCTGCCCTCGGCCCTGACGCGCCAGCGCGCCAACGGCCTGAACAGCATGGTCGGCCGCATCCGCGAGGCGGCGCTGGCGGTTCAGTAGTCGGGGGTTGCAACCGCCGGCCCGTCGACCCACGATCGCGGGGTCGTAACCGGGGGCGCGAATGGACCTGCTGAAGATCCTGCGCAGTTTCGAGGAGTTTCTCTTCGAGGCGGTCAGTTGGCTGGTCTTTTATCCCCTGACCCTGTGGCGCATCCTGCGCGGACCGTTGGCGGCGATGGACTATTCGGACCGCGAGCAGAGCGACAGCGAGGAGCGTCGCTACGACGACGCGCTCAGCCCGCCGCTGTTCCTCTTGGCCACCATCGTCCTGACCAATCTGCTGTCGATGGCGCTGCATGTGCCGCCGCCGCCCGAGGCGACCGACCTTAGCCGGGTGGTCTATGCGTCTCAGCAGAACCTGGTCCTGTTCCGCTCGCTGGCCTTCAGCCTGATCCCGCTGGTCGCCGCCGTCACCCTGCTGCGCCACGAGAAGAAACGCATCAGCCGCGAGACCCTGCGCGCGCCCTTCTATGCGCAATGCTATCTCGCCGCCGTCTGCGCCGCCTTCGTCTCGGCGGGCGGGACCATCTTTCAGCGGCCCGAACTGCCCAATGCGGTCGGCGCCGCGATCATGATCGGCGGCACGGCCTGGTTCGTCGTCGTGCAGTCCCGCTGGTTCGCCCGACGACTGAACGTGTCAAAGAGGCGCGGCGCCGTCATCGCCGTGCTGGCCCTGATCCGGGCGCTGATCTACCTCCTGGCCATCCTGATCCCCATCGCCCTGATCTGAGCGGACAAAACACAGTGCGATGAGGGCGCTCTTGTCAGCGCATCGCGAAATCTAGGCGGAGGTCCGTCTCCGCCGTGATGGCTGCTTCGGCTTTCGCCCCGTTGCGGACATGCGGAAGGTAGGCTTTCTGCCAAGGGCAGTGATGTCTAGTTCGGCCGGGCCAATGACGGCTGGAGACCAGTTGATGACATCCTGGGCTGCCGATACGGTCAGTCCATGATCGCAGCGCTCGTCTCGACCCTGGCCCTTCAGGTTCCTTCAATCCCGCCCGCCCTGCCTCAGGATCCGGGGCCTGAGCGGAGATCTGCCGCTTCGGCGCTTTTCGATCCCGATCCGAACACGTCTGAGAATAGTTGGGGACTCCAGATTGCTGCGAGCATGTTTGCCGGAGATGTCCTGAGTGAGCGCAGCGCCAACGCTTATGATCGCGACAGTCTTCTCTCCGATCGCTTCATCGCACGCGTGAGGGCAGCGCCAGCTCCGTTGATCGATGAGGCAATCCAGTGTGTCGCAGAGCCTTTAGCGCAAAGTCTTTACGTGCCGGATTTGGAGGCTCTACGGCAGTTCACCCGAAGCCCCGCCGGTCGACGGTTCTGGGATCACTACGTGCAGACGCAGCCCTGGCAGGCTTGCTTCGCCCTTCCAGTACGCGAGTACCTTGAAGCGCATGTGGAGGAAGATTTGGCCGCCGTCATCGCCGAAACGCCGGTCCGCTAGGGTCCGCTTCCCACCCTGAGCAGACACTCGTGACGTCAGGTAAGGGGACGACGCAAAATCATCTGTAACGAGCAGACGGTAGTGGACATTCCAGTGTGGTAGGCCCGGAGGGACTCGAACCCCCAACCAGACCGTTATGAGCGGTCGGCTCTAACCATTGAGCTACAGGCCCCCAAGGCGCGCCCCGGCGGTAGGGGTTTCGCCTAGCAGGCGCGGGCGCGGCTTGCCAAGCGGGGGCGGGCAAGAAGGCGATCTTTCGGCGATTTCACGAAGATGAACGGAAACTGCCAAGGCGCACGGGCGTTGGTTCAGGCGAGAACGGCCAAGGTCGTTGCAACGGATCGGCGAATGCGCCGGTCCCGGATCGCTCACGGAGAAGACTGCATGACCCGCAACCTGGCCGCCGCCCCCCTGAAGACCCTGTCGTTGAAGACCGTCGCCCTGGGCGGCGCCGTCGCCGCCGCCGCCTTCCTGGCCGCCGCCACGCCGCGCGCCATGGCTCAGACGGCCGAACCCATGGGAGCCATGCACATGATGCAACCCGCGCCGTCGCTGAACCTGTCGGCCTACGGCGAGGTGAAGGCCGCGCCGGACATGGCCACCATCACCTTCGGCGTCCAGACCGAGGCAACGACTGCCCAGGCCGCTATGCGCGATAATGCTGCGCAAATGACGCGCGTGGTCGCCGCCCTGCGCCGCGCGGGCGTCGCTGAACGCGACATCCAGACCTCGGGTCTGAACCTGTCGGCGCAATACGATTACGTCCAGAACGAGCCGCCCAAGCTGCGCGGCTACCAGGCTGTGAACCGTGTGACGGTGGTCATCAACGACCTGAGCAAGGTCGGTACGACGGCCGACGCCGTGGTCGCCGCCGGCGTCAACCAGATCGACGGCATCAGCTTCGGCCTGAAGGATCCGACCGCCGCCGAAAACCAGGCGCGCCAGCTGGCGGTGCGCAACCTGCAGGCCAAGGCCCAGCTGTACGCCCAGTCGCTGAACGTCCAACTGTCGGGCATTCGCAACCTGACCGAGGGCGGCGGCTATGCGCCCCAGCCGCCGATGCCGATGTTCGCCGCCCGCGCCGTGTCGATGGACCGGGCCGAGAGCACGCCGGTTTCCGCCGGCGAACTGACGGTGCGGATCGACATCACGGGCGTCTACGACATCGCCCGCTGATCGCATCGATCGGATAAAGAAAAGGCCCGCCGTCGCCGGCGGGCCTTTTTGCATTCTGAGAGGCGAAGCGCCTTAGCCGGCGGTCTTGATCGCGTTGGCGTCGTCCAGCAGGACCACGTTCGGGTTCCACTGGCGCGCCTCTTCCTGCGGCAGCTGGCCGTAGGTGACCACGATCACCTTGTCGTTCTTCTGCACCAGGCGGGCGGCGGCGCCGTTGACGCCGATGACCTTGGAGCCGCGCGGCGCCTCGATCGCATAGGTGGTGAAGCGCGCGCCATTGGTGATGTTCAGCACATCGACCTGCTCGTGCGGATAGATGCCGGCGGCGTCCAGCAGGTCCATGTCGATGGCGATCGATCCCTCGTAATCGAGATCGGCCTGGGTCACCGTGGCGCGGTGCAGCTTGGACTTCATCAGGGTGACCAGCATCGTGCGGTCTCCAGCAAGAAAAACGCGGGGCGCAGGCCCTCGCTCACAGGCGGCTCATATAGGGATTTCCGGGCCTCGCATCAATCCGCACGCTGCGTCGCAGCAATCGGGTTCGGCTGCGAACGCCAGGTCAACCGACGGATTGCACGCGCGTCATTTGACGACGGCCCGCGTCCCCCTATGCTGGCGACGCCATTTCCGGCCTGCGAGCGCGCGTTTTCCCTCCGATGAAGCAATTCTTCCTGACGGTCCTTGGTGTCTTCACCGGGCTGATCCTGTTCGTCGTCGTCATTCCCGTTGTGCTGCTGACGGTCGCCGTCGCCTCGTCGTCCAAGCCGACGACGCCGGCGACCACCGTGCTGGAGCTGGACCTGCGCGGCGGCGTCAGCGACCAGCCGTCGTCCAATCCGTTCGCGGCCTTCGGCAGTTCGGGCCTGGCCCTGACGGACGTGGTCGATGGCCTGCATCAGGCCCAGAGCGACAGCAGCGTCAAGGCTCTGCTGATCCGCCTGCCGGAAAGCGGCATGACGCCCGCCACCGCCGACGAACTGCGCCAGGCCATCCACCGCTTCCGCAATGCCGGCAAGCCCGTCATCGCCCACAGCCAGGGCTTCGCCCCGTCGGGCGCGGTGATGTCCACCTATATGGTCGGGGCCTCGGCGTCGGAGCTGTGGATGCAGAACACCGCCGGCTTCCAGGCCACGGGCTTCTCGGCCGACAGCCTGTTCCTGGGCCGCGCCTTCCAGAAATACGGCGTCAAACCCGAGTTCGAACAGCGCTACGAGTACAAGAACGCTGTCAACGAATACACCCAGAGCGACTACACCGGCCCGCACCGCGAGGCGATGACTGCCTGGATGACGTCGATCTACGACACCGCCCTGGCCAACGCGGCCAAGGATCGCAAGACGACGGCCCCGGCGCTGAAGACGGTGATCGAGGCCGGCCCCTATTCGGCGGAACAGGCGCTCAGCAATCGGCTGATCGACAAGGTGGGCCAGGTCGAAGAGGCCGAGATCGCCATCAAGACCCGCGCCGGTAAAGGCGCCGAGATCGTCGAATTCGGCAAATACGCCAGCCAGAAGGGCGAACGCACGGGTTCGGGCAAGAACGCCATCGCCATTGTGGGCGGGGAGGGGGCCATCGTCACCGGGCGCGGCGGCGGCGCCAGCTTCGGCGGCGGCTCGTCCATCCATTCCGACGACACGGCCGAGGCCATCTACGACGCGATCGAGGACAAGAGCGTCAAGGCGATCGTCTTCCGCGTCTCTTCGCCCGGCGGTTCGCCCGAAGCGTCCGAGCAGATCCTTGCCGCCGTGCGCGCGGCGCGGGCGGCGGGCAAGCCGGTGGTGGTGTCCATGGGCGCCTATGCGGCCTCGGGCGGCTACTGGATCAGTTCCGAGGCCGACTGGATCGTGGCCCAGCCCACGACCCTGACCGGCTCGATCGGCGTGTTCGGCGGCAAGTTCGTCTTGGCCGATGCGCTGGGCCGGTTCGGCGTCGACATGCGTGAGCTGACGGTGGGCGGGGAATACGCCGACGCCTTCTCGCCGACGCAAGAGTTCACCCCCCAGCAGCGCGCGGCCTTCGCCGGTTCGATGGACCGGATCTACGACGACTTCATCACCCGTGTGGCGACGGGCCGCAAACTGTCGCCGGACCGGGTGCGCGAAATCGCCAAGGGGCGCGTCTGGACCGGCGCCCAAGCCCTGCCGCTGGGCCTCGTCGACCAGTTGGGCGGCGTGACCGAGGCGGTGAACAAGGCCCGCCAACTGGCCAAGATTCCCGACAACGAGCCTGTCCGCTTCAAGCATTTCCCCAAGCAGCAGTCGCCGTTCGAGGCCCTGTCGGAAATGTTCGGCGTCCAGACCGAGGCCGCCAAGGCGCTGGTCATGCTGGGCGGCGTCATGGCCGATCCCCAGGCCCAGGCCGTGATGCGCCGGATCGACAGCGACCGGATGCGCAGCCAGGGCGCGGTGGTTCTGGCCGATCAGCCGATCTTTTGACGGAGCGCGGCGCACGCGACCGTGCGTCGCGGTCCATTGACCGCAGGCCCCGATGGACCGACATTGCGTGTCAGGCGTTCCCCGGATCGCCTGAAAGGATGATCCATGTTCCAGCCTGAACGTCTCGCCGCCATCGGCCATGCCGCCCGCCGCCGTCCCAACGGCCTGGTGGCGTCCGTCATGTGGGTCGCCGGCACGATCGCCGCCGTCTGCGCCATGGCGGTCGGCGCCGTCCTCGCCGTCTTCACCGCTGCGGCCGTGGCGGTCATCGCCCTGTTCGCCGGCGTTCTGGTCTTTCTGGTCGGTCTGGTCATGCGCACCCGCCGCAATATCGCGCCGCGTCGCCGCAACAGCGATCCGGACCTGATCGAGGCGCACAAGGTGGACGGTGCCTGGGTCGCCTATGGCTGGGAGCGCAACGGCCGCTGAGCCGACGCCGCCCATGACGTCCTACATCGACGCGCCTTCGCCCAACTTCGACGCGCGCCGTGCGCCGCCGGACATGCTGGTGCTGCACTACACCGGCATGCAGACCGGCGAGGCCGCTCTGGCCCGCCTGCGCGACCCCGAGGCCAAGGTTTCGGCCCACTATCTGGTCGAGGAAGACGGCCGCGTCTTTCAACTGGTGCCCGAGGAGCGCCGCGCCTGGCACGCCGGTCGCGGCGTCTGGCAGGGCGAGGACGACTGCAACGCCGTCTCAATCGGGATCGAGATCGTCAATCCCGGCCATGAGTTCGGCTACCGCGCTTTCCCCGAAGCCCAGATCGCGGCCGTCATCGCCCTGATCTCCGACATTCGCAGCCGCTGGACCATCGCCGACAACCGCATCATCGCCCATTCCGACCTGGCGCCGGATCGCAAGGAAGATCCGGGCGAGCTCTTCCCCTGGAAACGTCTGGCCGAGGCCGGGCACGGCCTGTGGTTCGAACCGGCGGCCGAACGGGTTCAGGCCTTGGGCGGCCTGTTGCAAAAGGGCGATCAGGGCATCGGCCCGATGGTGCTCAGCGCCGGCCTGCATCGGCTGGGCTACGGCCTGAAGGCCAGCGGCGACTACGACGCCGCCGTCGAAACCGCCGTCCGCGCCTTCCAGCGTCATTGGCGCCCGGCCCGCGTCGACGGCGTCGCCGACGGCGAAACCCGCGCCCGCCTGGTCGGTCTGCTCCAGCTAGCCAGCGCCGAGAGTGTCACGGGCGTATTGAATTGACGTTCGCGCCGCTAGCGCGCATCTAGCGCGCGCCAGACGGCTGGGCGGTCGCGGCGGACTTCGCGTCCGTCGAGGAAAGTCCGGGCTCCACGGTGAAAAGGCGGCGGATAACTTCCGCCCGGGGTGACCCGAGGGATAGCGCCACAGAAAGCAAACCTCCGGCCTTGCGAGGCCGGTAAGGGTGAAAGGGTGGGGTAAGAGCCCACCGCGGACCTGGCAACAGGTACGGCATGGCAAGCCCCGCCTGGAGCAAGACCAAATAGGGACATCGCGCGGGCTCGCTCGCGGGGCTCACCGCCTCAGATGTCCGGGTAGGTCGCGAGAACCGATCAGCAATGGTCGGTCCAGAGGAATGATCGTCGCCGATCCGGGCCTCGGCTTCGGAGCGGAACAAAACCCGGCTTACAGGCCGTCTGGCATTTTTCTTGGCTACCGCGCTTTGCGCTGCTTGAGGCCGGCTTTTTCTTTGGGCCTATCGGCCTTTGGCCTACTTGAGGCCCGGAGGGTTGGGCGTTGGTGCCCTCCCTAAGCGCGTCGCCTAATCCGAGTTTGGATTATCCCCGCATTTCAGCGTTCTGGCGGCGGTCCCGCGCTTTCGCGCGCGTTAACCTATTGTCTGGCAATGGAAGGTTAGAACGCCTCACAGCCTGTGAATACTTTGTTTGTTCCGTGTATGTTCCAGCTGTTCGAGCGTGCTTAAGTCGTCACACGTCAAAACATGGTTAAATCTTGGCCTTGATCCCATTGAGGCCCATTTCATCCCATGCTATCCCAGCTTCATGATTTGGGGCTGAGAGGCGGGCGCGGCGGGCGTTCGTCAGGGCATCTAGGGACGGGCCGAAGGGCTCGATTGGACAGGGCGTGTTTCTCTCGACCTATGAGAAGCAGCTGGACGGCAAGCGCCGTCTCCTCATCCCCAACGATTTCCGCACGACCGAAAACGGCGCCGCTGGCGGCGTCTTCATCTTCCCTTCGATCGAGGCCGACTGTCTGGAAGCGGGCGGCGACCGCCTGTTCGCCGTCTATGCCGAAATGATTGAAGCCCTGCCGTTCGGCTCCGAGGAGCGTTCGGCGCTGGAGTGGCAGGTGATGGGCGAGCAGGTGCGTCTGGCCTACGATTCCGGCGGTCGGATCACCTTACCCGAGGCGCTGTGCGCCGAAGCCGGTCTGGGCGACACCGTCGTCATCGTCGGCCTGAACGACCGCTTCCAGATCTGGTCGCGCGAGAAATGGGCGGCCCGCCGCGCCGAACAGCGCGCCTTGGCCAAGGCCGGCATGGCCCAGATCGGCGCCCTGAAGCTGGCGGCCCAGATGAAGTTGGCGGGAGGCGGGTCGTGATCGACGTTCTCCCCGGCGCTCCCCACGCTCCAGTCCTGCTGGCTGAGGTGATCGAGGCCCTGGCGCCCGCGCCCGGCGACGTCGTGATCGACGCCACCTTCGGCGCCGGCGGCTACACCCGCGCCATCCTGAAGACCGGCGCCCAGGTCGTCGCCCTGGATCGCGACCCGACGGTCCAGCCGCACGCCGACGCCGTCGCCAGCGACTTCCCCGGCCAGTTCCAGCTGATCCGCACCCCCTTCTCGGGTCTGGCCGGGGCGTTCGCCGACAGCGGCAAGGCGAAGCTGGACGGCGCCGTCTTCGACATCGGCGTCTCGTCGATGCAGCTGGATCAGGCCGAGCGCGGCTTTTCCTTCATGCGCGACGGTCCGCTGGACATGCGCATGTCCGATGAGGGCGCGACCGCCGCCGACATCGTCAACGGCTGGGACCACGGTCCCCTGGCCCACATCTTCAAACTGTACGGCGAAGAGCGCCAGTCGGGCCGCGTCGCCACCGCCATCCTGCGTCGCCGCGCCGAACAGTCGTTCACCCGCACCCTAGATTTGGCCGAGGTGGTCGAAAAGGCTCTGGGCGGCCGTCGCGGCGCGCCCATCCATCCGGCGACGCGGGTGTTCCAGGCCCTGCGCATCGCGGTCAACGACGAACTGGGCGAGCTGGAGCGCGGTCTGGAGGCCGCCGAGGCGACGCTCGCCCCCGGTGGACGCCTCGCCGTCGTCACCTTCCATTCGCTGGAAGACCGCATCGTCAAGGCCTTCCTGACCGAGCGCACGGGCAACAGCCCCGCCGGTTCGCGTCATGCGCCGATGGCCGTCGATCCGCGCAAGCCCAGCTTCACGCTTCAGTTCAAGGGCGCGCGCGAGGCGGGCGACGAAGAGCGTTCCACCAACCCTCGCGCCCGCTCGGCCAAGCTGCGCGCCGCCGTGCGCACCGACGCGCCGGCTTGGGGCCGGATCGATGGGAGAGCGGCGGCATGACCACGGCGCCCTTCTTCACCTATTCCCGCTCCGCCCTTCAGCGCCTGTTCGACTGGAAGGTGCGTGGCGTGCGCTGGGTCGAGATCATCGGCGTGGCTCTGGTCGCGATCATGATCGTCTCGGTCTATGCGGCCAAGGCCGCCGCAGCGCGTGAGAGCAGCCGCATCGCCCAGATCGAACAGGACATCCGCGAGAACGGACAGCGCGTCCGCCTGCTGCGCGCCGAGGTGGCCCGGCTGGAGCAGCCCGCCCGTCTGGAAAGCCTGTCGCGCCAGATCGGCATGGCCCCCGTCGCGGTCGCCCGTCAGGCCAAGGAAGGTCAACTGACCGCCCTTAAACCCGTCCCCGCTCAACCCGCCGCGTCCGCGCCTGCGGCCGCGCCGGCGCCCGCCGCCGTCGCCGATGACGCGCCTGTCCCAACGCCCTCGCCGGAGCCGGCGCAATGAGCGTTCAGGATCATCGCTATCATCGCCCCGCGCCGGGCGCCGATTTCCAGGAACGACTGCAAGGCCGCCTGTCGCCCTTTTGGCGCTGGCTGACGGAACTGGTCTGGCGGCTGGAGCATGGCTTCGAGCGCGCCCGCGCCGACGCCCGCCCGGAAGAGGACACCCGCGTCCGCATCTTCCTGATCCTGATCGTCTTTTCTTGCGTCTTCGGCGGCCTGGCCATCGGCGCGTCGTACAAGGCCCTGTTCGCACCGGCCAATGGGCTGGGGCGCGGCGTCAATCCGAACGCCCTGGTGCGCGGCGACCTGACGGACCGCAATGGTGAGCTGCTGGCCACCAACATCGTCCACTACGGCCTCTACATCGACCCGGCCGAGATCTGGGATCGCGACCTGGCCTATCGCCAGATCCGCCGCGCCCTGCCGCGCATCTCGGCCGAGCGACTGAAGAAGGTGCTGGGCGGCGACCGTCGTCTGATCGCCTTGACCGGCCTGACGCCTCAGGAAAAGGCCGCCGTCCACGACCTGGCGCTGGGTGGCGTCACCTTCGAGCCCGAGGACCGTCGCGCCTATCCGCTGGGAACGTCGGCCGTCCACCTGATCGGCGACACCGACACGGGCGGGCAGGGCGTCTCGGGCGCCGAACTGGCCTTCAACGACGAGATCCGCGCGGCGGGTCAGCGCGGCGAGGCCTTCCCCCTGTCCATCGACCTGCGCGTCCAGGGCGTGCTGGAAAACGAACTCGCCGCCGCCGCGATCAAGAACCAGGCCAAGGGCGCCGTCGGCATCGTCACCGACGTCCAGACCGGCGAGGTGCTGGGCATGGCGTCCTGGCCGACCTTCAACTCGGCCGATCGCGGCGCGGCGCCCGACGGCGCCACGCTGAATCGCGCTGTTTCGGGCCACTACGAAATGGGATCGGTGTTCAAGACCTTCACCGTCGCCGCCGGTCTCGACACCGGCCGGGCCGACATGAACACCCTGTTCGACGCCTCCCAGGCCTTCCAGATCGGCGATCGCAAGATCAAGGACTTCCACGCCCAGAACCGGGTGATGACCTTGGAAGAGGTCTATCTGCACTCCTCCAACATCGGCACGTCGCAGCTGGCGGTGCAGATGGGCCCCAACACCATGCGCGACTATTTCCGCCGCCTGGGCCTGCTGGACGCCGCCAAGATCGAGCTGAAGGAATCGGCCAAGCCGGTCGTGCCGCGTCGCTGGGACAACTCGACCCTGGCGTCGCTGTCCTTCGGCTACGGCATCATGATCACCCCGGCCCAGATGGTTCAGGCCATGGGCACCCTGACCAACGGCGGTCGGATAATCCCGCTGTCGCTGCGCAAGGGCGGCGCCCGCAACGTCCAGCCGCAACAGGTTGTCACCGAAGAAACCTCGCGCGCCATTCTCGACCTGCTGCGTCGCAACGTCGTCAAGGGTTCGGGCGGTTTCGCCGACGCGCCAGGCCTGCGGGTCGGCGGCAAGACCGGCTCGGCCAACAAGCTGGTCGGCGGTCGCTACGACCCCAGCCACGCCCTGGGTTCCTTTGCGGCGGTCTTCCCCGTCGACGGCCCGCTGAACGGCAAGCGCTACGCCATCCTGATCGTGATGGACGAGCCGGGGACCTATCCCAAGACCGGCGCCTATGTCGCTGCGCCCGCCGTGCACAATATCGCCGACCGCATCGCCGGCTTCCTGGGCGTCGAACGCCGCGACGACCGCTGGCGCACGGCCTCGGGCGAGAAGATCCCGCAATATCAGGACGTGGCGGGGGACGGGCTTTGAGCGCGCTTCACCTGTCCGACCTGCTGCGCCGCGACGTGTCCTCGGACCCCGTCATCACCGGCGTCACCGCCGACAGCCGCAAGGTCTCGCCCGGCGCCCTGTTCGTCGCCCTGCCGGGTACGGCCGCCGACGGCCGCGCCTTCATCCCCCAGGCCCTGGCGCAAGGCGCGGCTGCGGTTCTGGCCCCGACCGACACGCCGGATGGCGCGGCGCCCGTTCTGGTTACCTCGGGCGACGTGCGCCGGGCCTACGCCATCGCCGCGCGCGGCTTCTACGGCGCCCAGCCCAAGACCTGCGTCGCCGTGACCGGCACCAACGGCAAGACCTCGGTCGCCACCTTCTGCCGCCAGATCTGGGCCGGGATCGGCCACAAGTCCGCCAGCATGGGCACGCTGGGCGTCATCGGCCAGAAGGGCGTCAAAACCTACGCCCTGACCGGCCCCGGCCTGACCAGCCCCGACGCCGCCGAGGCCGCGCGCCTGATGGCCGAACTGGCCTCCAAGGACGTGACCCACGTCGCGCTGGAGGCCTCGTCCCACGGCATCGATCAGCGCCGCCTGGACGGGGTCGCCTTGAAGGCCGCCGCCTTCACCAACCTGACCCAGGACCATCTCGATTATCACGGCACCATGGCGGACTATCGCGCCGCCAAGATGCGCCTGTTCGAGACCCTGCTGCCGCGCGGCCGCACCGCCGTGCTGAACGCCGATTCCGACGCCTATTCGGTCTTCGCCTCCGCCTCGATTATGGCGGGCCTGGGCGTCATGGGCGTGGGCGAGCGCGGTCGCGACCTGACCCTGATCGGCCGTCGCGCGACGCCTGAGGGCCAGCGTCTGACCATCGACGTGCGCGGCGACATCCGCGAAATCCTGCTGCCCCTGGCCGGCGCGTTTCAGGCGTCCAACGCCCTGGTGGCGGCCGGTCTGTGCATCGCCGCCGGCGATCCCGCCGACGCCGTCATCGGCGCGCTGGAAGGCCTGACCGGGGCGCAAGGCCGCCTGCAACGCATCGACGGCGGCCAGGAAAGTCGGGGCGAGGTCTATGTCGACTACGCCCACACCCCCGACGGGCTCGAGACGGTGCTGAACGCGCTGCGTCCGCACGCGACTGGCCGACTGATCGTCGTCTTCGGCGCCGGCGGCGACCGCGACCGTGGCAAGCGCCCCCTGATGGGCGAGATCGCCGGGCGTCTGGCCGACATCGCCATCGTCACCGACGACAATCCGCGGTCCGAAGACGCCGCCGCCATCCGCGCCCAGGTCCGCGCCGGCTGCCCGGACGGGATCGAGATCGGCGACCGCCGCGCCGCCATCGAGGCCGCCGTCGAAATGATGCGTGACGGGGATGTGGTGGTCATCGCCGGAAAAGGGCATGAACAGGGTCAGATCGTCGCGGGCGTGACCCACCCCTTCGACGACGCCACTGCCGCGTCCGAGGCCCTGTCTCTCTATGCCTGAAAACTCCGCCCGCCCGCTCTGGTCGGCCGCCGAAGTCGCCGCCGCCACGGGCGGCGTGCTGCACGGCGACGACCGCCCGATTACGGGCCTGACCTACAACAGCCGCGAGATCGTCCCCGGCGACCTGTTCCTGGCGCTGAAGGGCGAACGCGACGGACATCAGTTCGCCGGCAGCGCCTTCGCATCGGGCGCCGCGGCCGCCCTGGTCGAACATCCGGTCGAGGGCGGCCCGTGCGTCGTGGTGCCCGACACCTTGCGCGGCTTGGAGGCCTTGGGCGTCGCCGCCCGCGAACGCGCGCCCCATGTGAAGCGCGGCGCCGTCACCGGCAGCGTCGGCAAGACCAGCGTCACCCAGGCCATCAAGGCGGGCCTCGACCTGACCGGTCCCGCCCACGGCTCGATCAAGAGCTACAACAACCACATCGGCGTGCCCCTGACCCTGGCCCGAATGCCGGTCGAGACCCGGCGCGCCGTGTTCGAGATCGGCATGAATGCGCCGGGCGAGATCGCGCCCCTGTCGCGCTTCGTCGCCCCCCACGCCGCCTGCGTCACCACGGTCGGTCCGGTCCATATCGAGGCCTTTGCGGACGGCGAGGCGGGCGTCGCGCGTGAAAAGGCGACCATCTTCCAGGGCCTGGTGCCGGGCGGTGCGGCGGTGGCGAACGGCGACGTCGCCTTCTCGGCTATCCTGTGCGACGCCGCCAAGGCGGTCGGCGCGCGTCTGCTGACGTTCGGATCCGACGCCGGCCATGACGCCCGCCTGCTGGACTTCCGGCCGGACGCCGAGGGCGCGGCGGTGGCCGCCGAACTGTTCGGGCGACGCATCGACTATCGCCTGGCCCAGTCCGGCGCCCATTGGGGCCTGAACAGCCTGTGCGTCCTCTTGATGCTCGACGCCCTGGACGTGACGCTGGAGACGGGTCTCGAAGCCCTCGCCGGGTTCCAGCCTCTGGCCGGACGCGGCCAGACGCGCACGGTCACGACGCCGGACGGCGCCTTCACCCTGATCGACGAAAGCTACAACGCCAATCCGCTGTCCATGGCCGCCGGGTTCAAGACCCTGGGCGCGCGCTCGACCTCGGGCCGCCGCGTGGTGGTGCTGACCGACATGCTGGAGCTTGGCGAGCAGAGCCGCGACCTGCATGAAGGCCTCGCCGGCCCCATCGACGCCGCCGGGTTGGACCTGGTCCACGCCGCCGGTCCCGAGATGCGCTGGCTCTACGACGCGCTTCCGGTCTCGCGACGCGGCGTCTGGCGCGCGACGGCGGCGGAACTGGCGGCCGAGGCGGCCCTACTGGTCGCGCCCGGCGACATCGTCATGGTCAAGGGTTCGAACGGCTCCAAGGCCTCGCTGGTGGCCAAGGCGCTCGCCGACCTTCAAGGCCGCGACACGACGCCCACGACGCGATAGGGAAGCCGAATGTTTTACCTGCTCTATCTCTACTACGCCGACGTGGCGCACCAGTATCCGCTGCTGAACCTGGTTCAGTACCAGACGGTGCGCGTGGCGCTCGCCATGGCCACCGCCATGATCGTCGCCGTCGCCATGGGCAGCCGCTTCATCAACTGGATCCGCGCCAAACAGGGCCGGGGCCAGCCGATCCGCGACGACGGCCCGGTGTCCCACCTGTCCAAGGTCGGCACCCCCACCATGGGCGGTCTGATGATCCTGGCCGGCATCGGCGTGGCGGTGCTGCTCTGGGGCGACCTGACCAATCCCTACATCTGGATCGTCAGCTTCGTGACGGCGGCCTTCGGCGTGCTGGGCTTCATCGACGACTACGCCAAGGTGACCAAACAGACCTCGGCCGGCCTGACCTCCAAGCAGAAGCTCCTGGCCCAGACCGTCGTCGCCGTCGTCGCCGGCGTCCTGACCGTGCTGTGGATGACGGTGTCGCCAACCTCACCGGGGCTCGAGACGTCGATCGCCTTCCCCTTCTTCAAGGCCGTGCTGCTGAACATCGGCTGGTTCTATGTGGCGTTCGCGGCCTTCACCATCGTCGGCTTCTCCAATGCGGTGAATCTGACGGACGGTCTGGACGGTCTGGCGACCGTGCCGGTGATGATGGCGGCGGGCGCGTTCGGCGTGATCAGCTACCTCGCCGGCAACTTCGTCTTCGCCCAGTATCTTCAGGTCCACCACGTGCCTGGCGCGGGCGAACTGGCCATCTTCTGCGCGGCCATGATCGGCGGGGGCGCGGGCTTCCTCTGGTACAATGCACCGCCGGCCAAGATCTTCATGGGCGATACCGGTTCGCTGGCTCTGGGCGGCGCTTTGGGCGCCATCGCCGTCACCACCAAGCACGAACTGGTTCTGGGCATCGTCGGCGGCCTGTTCGTCATGGAGGCCGCCTCGGTCATGATCCAGGTCGGCTATTACAAGCTGACCAAGAAGCGTATCTTCCTGATGGCGCCGGTCCACCACCATTTCGAGAAGATGGGCTGGCCGGAATCCACGGTCGTCATCCGCTTCTGGATCATCGCCGGCGCCCTGGCCCTGCTGGGCCTGTCGACGCTGAAGCTGCGCTGATCCGATGATCCCCGTTCCCGGCTTTGAAGGCAGGCGGGTCGCGGTCTTCGGCCTGGGACGGTCGGGGATCACGGCTGCGCGCGCCCTTCAGGCCGGGGGCGCGATCCCGATCCTGTGGGATGACGGCGAGGCCGGTCGGGCGCTGGCGAAAGGCGAGGGCTTCACGGTCGAGGACCTGGCCGCCGCCGACTGGTCCGACTTCGCCGCCCTGGTTCTGTCGCCCGGCGCACCGCTGACCCATCCCAGGCCCCACTGGACCGTGGACCTGGCCCGCGCGGCCGGCGTGCCCGTCGTCGGCGACATCGAACTGTTCGCCCGCGCCCTGGCCGCCCAGCCGAAGGATCAGCGGCCGCGCGTCGTCGCCATCACCGGCACCAACGGCAAGTCCACCACCACCGCCTTGATAGGCTGGGTGCTGAAGTCGGCGGGCCTGACGGTCCACGTCGGCGGCAATATCGGCGTCGGCGTCCTGGCCTTGCCCGAACCCACGCCCGACGCCGTTTATGTGATCGAGGTCTCCAGCTATCAGTTGGACCTGACCACCGCTTTCGCCCCCGATGTCGCCATCCTGACGAACATCAGTCCCGACCACCTGGACCGCCACGGCGGGATGGAGGGCTATGTCGCGGCCAAGGCGCGCATCTTCCAGTCCCCCGACACTTTTCCTCTGATCGGTGTAGATGAGCCCGAAGGGCGGTTCATATGGGAAAATCTCATCGACAATGGGCGTGTTGCAGCCCCGATTTCTATGCTCGGGAACGCTGATTCCACCGTGCGCCTGATTGCTGGGCAACTGGCTGTTGAGGACGGTGATGTCTTTCGCGATGTGGTTGATCTGACCCAAGCCAAATCGCTTACCGGCCGGCATAACGCTCAAAATGCAGCCTTTGCTCTACTGGCCGCCCTCAATCTTGGAATCTCGGAGCGCGCCGCCGTCGCCGGCCTGCTGTCCTTCCCCGGCCTGGCCCACCGGATGGAGGCGGTCGGCCGCCTCGGCTCCGTGCGCTTCATCAACGATTCCAAGGCCACCAACGCCGACGCCGCGCGTCAGGCCCTGGCCTCCTATCCGTCCGTCTTCTGGATCGCCGGCGGCGTGCCCAAGGCCGGCGGAATCGCGGACCTGGCCGACCTCTTCCCCCGCATCGCCAAGGCCTATCTGATCGGCGACGCGGCCCCGGCCTTCGCCGCCACACTGGCCGACACGCCCCACGTCATCGCCCGCACCCTCGACGCCGCCGTGGCCGCCGCCGCCGCCGATGCGGCCTCTGCCGGCGGCGAGCAGATCGTCCTCCTGTCCCCCGCCTGCGCCAGCTTCGATCAGTTCAAGGACTTCGAGGCGCGCGGCGAGGCCTTCCGCGCCGCCGTCCTGGCCCTCGGCGCCGTCTCGGAAACCGCGTCATGAGCGCTCCATACACCCCCGCCTTTTCCCGTAATGACCAAAGCCATGTGGCCCAGTGGTTCTGGACCGTGGATCGCGGCCTGCTGGGCGCGGCGCTCGCGCTGATGGCCCTGGGCGTCGCGCTTAGCTTCGCCTCCAGCCCCGCCGCCATCCTGGCCGATGAATCGATCACCGACCCCTTCCACTATTCCTGGCGGATGATGGTCTTTTCGGGCGTGGGGCTCGGCATCATGCTGACGACCTCGCTGATGTCGCCGCGCGGCGTGCGACGCATCGCGGTCCTGGCCCTGTTCGGGGCCATCGTCGTGATGATGGCCTTGCCGTTTATCGGCGATACGGTGAAGGGGGCCGCCCGCTGGGTGAACTTCGGCCCCTTCAGTCTGCAACCGTCCGAGTTCGCCAAGCCCGGCCTGATCGTCTTCGCCGCCTGGATGTTCGCCGAGGCGCAAAAGGGGCAGGGGGTGCCCGGCGTCACCATCGCGTTTGGCTTCTACGCCCTGACCGTCTCGCTGTTGCTGATCCAGCCCGACATCGGCCAGACGCTTCTGATCACCACCACCTTCATGGCCGTCTTCTTCATGGCGGGCGTGCCGTTCAAATGGATGGCGGTTCTGGCCAGCCTCGGCATGGCGGGGCTGGTGTCGCTGTATTTCGTCTTCGGCCACATGCGCGACCGCCTCAGCCGCTTCTTCTCGCCCGAAACCACCGACACCCACCAGATCGACAGCGCGTCCGAGGCCATCCGCGCCGGCGGCCTGCTTGGACGCGGCATCGGCGAGGGCGTGATGAAGCGCCGCGTGCCCGACCTGCACACCGACTTCATCTATTCCGTCGGCGCCGAGGAGTTCGGCCTGATCCTCAGCCTGATCATGATCAGCCTCTACGCCTTAATCGTTATCCGCGGCATGCGCCGGGCCATGAAGCTGACCGACCCGTTCGAGCAGACGGCGGCGGCGGGCCTGTTCATGCTGATCGGGCTTCAGGCCTGCATCAACGTCGCGGTGAACTTGAACCTGATCCCGACCAAAGGCATGACCCTGCCCTTCATCAGCTACGGCGGCTCATCCATGCTGGCCATGGGCCTGACCATGGGCTTTGCCCTAGCCCTGACGCGGCGCAGACCCGGCGCCTACGAACCCGGCGCCAGCCTGACCATGGGCCGGCGGTTGCTGTAGTTCTCTATCGTCGTCCCGCGATCTCGCTACGCCAGTCGCAGGAGGACGAAAGAGCGATTAGCCAGCCTTCTTTGACGAAAACATCCGGATGATTTCCGTCGCTTACCGCTCGCGATCGACCGTCTCCTGCCCACGCTGAAAAACCGTGCGATCCTGTCGCCACCCCATTCCTCGCCGCACCGTTCCTGGCCGACATTAGACAGATTAGACGAATTAGACGGTGTTTTTGCCTGCCCACCGTCTGAACTTCAGACTATTCAGACCCTCTTTTTCGGAGCCTCGCCCATGACCAAGCTCTGCGTCGTCGCCGCCGGCGGCACCGGCGGCCATATGTTCCCGGCCGAGGCGCTGGCGCGCGAGATGGCGGCGCGGGGCTGGCGCGTGGTCCTGGCGACCGATCACCGGGGCGAACAATACGCCCACGCCTTTCCGGCCGAGGAACGGCTGGCGCTGGACGCCGCCACCGGCTCCGGCCCGCTGGGCCTGATCAAGGCGGGCGTCGCCATCTTCAAGGGCGTGGTCCAGGCGCGAACGGCCTTCGACCGGCTGGGCGCGGACGTCGTCGTCGGCTTCGGCGGCTATCCGTCCGCCCCGGCCCTAGTCGCCGCCGTCACGTCCCAGCGACCGACGGTGATCCATGAACAGAACGCGGTGCTTGGCCGCACCAACCGCATCCTGGCCCCCTATGTCGGTCAGGTCGCCTCGTCCTTCCCGACGCTAGAACGCGCGCCGGCCAAGGTCCAGGGCCGCTCCCACGTCGTCGGCTCGCCGGTGCGGTCCGAGATCCGCGCCCTGTTCGACCGCCCCTATGTCGCGCCCGCCGCCGACGGTCCCATCCATCTGCTGGTCACCGGCGGCAGCCAGGGCGCCCGCATCCTGTCCGAGACCACGCCCCGCGCGCTGGCTGCCCTGCCTGAGGCCTTGCGTCGCCGCCTGAAGGTGCAGCAGCAGTCACGCCCCGAGACGCTGGAGGCCGCGCGCCAGATCTATCTGGAGGCCGGGATCGAGGCCGAGGTCGCCCCCTTCTTCCGCGACATGGCTGACAGGCTGTTCAAGGCGCACCTGGTCGTCGGCCGCTCCGGCGCCTCGACCTGCGCCGAACTGGCGGTCGCGGCCCTGCCGTCCGTTCTGATCCCGCTGAAGATCGCCACCGACGACCACCAGCGCCTGAACGCCAAGGCCCTGACCGATGCGGGCGCGGCCGAGGTCATTCTGGAAGACGACCTGACCGTCGATCGCCTGGCTTCGACCCTGACCGGCGTCCTGTCCGATCCGGCGCGCCTGTCGGCCATGTCCGCCGCCGCCCGCAGCGTCGCCATCCCCGACGCCGCCCAACGCCTGGCCGACCTCGTCGAGGCGACGGCGGGGCGTGCATGATGTCTCCTCCCCACGTGTGGGGAGGGGGACCGCGTAGCGGTGGAGGGGCTCTTCACGCCGAAAGAAGAACCCCTCCGTCACGGCGCAAAGGGCGCGCCGCGCCACCTCCCCATCGCTTCGCGACAGGGAGGAGACATCAACCGTCTCGGCCCTGACGCGTTAGGAAGCTCATGCCTCCCGAAATCATCGCCGTCACTCGCCAGATCCGCGCCCTGTGGCACCGGTTCGACTGGCTGCCCGAATGGGCGGTCATCGGCCTGGTCCTGCTGGTCTTCGTCGGCGGCGGCTGGCTGACGCACAAGATCGTCTTCGCCATCCTGCGTCGCGTCGTTCGGAACAAGGATCTCTTCTGGCGCGGCGTAGTCGAGCGCGCGCGGGTCAAGCTGCGCGTCCTGATCATCATCATCGGGATCGGCATCGGCGTGACCGTCTCGCCGATGGATCCCGGCCCGTCCGAGGATATCCGCAGCGCTCTGCTGTTCCTGTTCATCCTGACCCTCGGCTGGATGGCGTCGGGCGTGCTCGACATGTGGTCGGTCATGCATCTCAAGCGGTACAATATCGCCGTCGAGGACAATCTGCTGGCCAGGAAGCACCTGACCCAGACCCGCATCCTGCAGCGGGTCGCCAAGGTCGTGCTGTTCATCGTCACCGTGGGCCTGGCCCTGATGACCATCGCCGGCTTCCGTCAATGGGGCGTCAGCCTGCTGGCCTCGGCTGGCGTCGTCGGCATCATCGCCGGTCTGGCGCTTCAGCCGATCCTGACGAACATGGTCGCCGGCATCCAGATCGCCCTGACCCAGCCCATCCGCCTGGACGACGCCGTCATCGTCGAGAACGAGTGGGGCAATGTCGAGGAAATCACCTCGACCTATGTGGTGGTCAAGCTCTGGGACTGGCGCCGGATGGTGCTGCCCCTGTCCTACTTCATCACCAAGCCCTTCCAGAACTGGACGCGCGAGAACGCCCGCCTGATCGGCGTGGCCTTCTTCTACGTCGATTACGAAGCGCCCATCGACCGGCTGCGCACCGCCTTTGAAGGCATCGTCAAGGCGTCCAAACACTGGGACGGCGACGTGCAGGTGATGCAGGTCACCGACATCACAGAACGCGTGCTTCAGGTGCGCTGCCTGGCCAGCGCCCGCTCGGCCCCGGTCGCCTTCGACCTGCGCTGCGAGATCCGCGAGAAGCTGATGGCCTTCATGCGCAACGAATGCCGCGAGGCCCTGCCGCGCGACCGTATCGAATGGCCGCAAGGGTCGGACAAGCCCGCCGAGGGGGCCGTCAGTCCGCCAGCGCCCTTTGTCCCTGGCTGATGGCCTGGTGCAGCGTCAGCGCCTGGGCCGGCCGTTCGACCCCGCACGCGATGGCCAGCAGCTCGGCTGCATCCCCGCCCGGCGCGGCGTCATAGGCGGGGGCGGCGTCGGGCGTCGCCGGCCCTTCCGTCCCGTCCGCCTTCAAAGAGGAGAAGTCCAACCGATCCGCCGTCCTCGCGCGGCAGTCGAACGCCCACCGCGACCAGCCCCCGACATAGGTCACGTCTCCGACCTTGAACCCGGCCTCGGTCACCTGCAGCTCCCGCATCCTCGCCACGTCGCCCTCGCGTTCGATCGAGGCGGCGTCGGCATAGATGGCGAACCGCCCGACGCCGGTTGGAATCAGTTGAGGATCGGCGAGCGCGAGCAGCAGGGCGATCATGCGACCAGGGTCTCCGCCTGTTTCAGGTCCACGCTGACCAGCTGGCTCATGCCGCGTTCGGGCATGGTGACGCCGTACAGCCGGTCCATCCGGCTCATGGTCACGGGGTTGTGGGTGATGACGATGAAGCGGGTGTCGGTGCGGCTGCGCATCTCGTGCAGCATCCGGCAGAAGCGGTCCACATTGGCGTCGTCCAGCGGCGCGTCCACCTCGTCCAGCACGCAAACCGGCGCGGGGTTGGCCAGGAAGACGCCGAAGATCAGGGCCGCCGCGGTCAGCGCCTGCTCGCCGCCGCTCATCAGGCTCATGACCGACAACCGTTTGCCGGGCGGGCAGGCGTAGATCTCCAGCCCCGCCTCCAGCGGGTCGTCGCTCTCGACCAGCTTCAGCTCGGCTTGGCCCCCGCCGAACAGGGCCTCGAACAGCGTTTTGAAGTTGGCGTTGATCACGTCGAACGCCGCCACCAGCCGCTCGCGGCCCTCGGCGTTCAGCTCGTCGATGCCGTCGCGCAGCTTGGCGATCGCCTGGGTCAGGTCGATCCGTTCCGACTTCATGCTGTTCAGCCGCTCGCCGTATTCGACCGCCTCGTCCTCGGCGCGCAGGTTGACGGCGCCCAGGGCCTCGCGTTCGCGCTCCAGCCCATAGAGCAGGCTCTCGGCGCCGGCGGCGTCGGGCGGGCGGGCGATGGCGTCGTCGGTCAGCTTCTGACCCAGCTCCTGCGGCGACATCTGCGCCGTCTCGCGCAGGGTGGTCTCGGCCTCGGCCAGCTTCTCGGCGGCGGCCTCGGCGCGGGCGGACAGGCCGGCGCGCGCCTCGCGGGCCTGCGACGCGGCGGTGTCTGTGGCGCGCGACGCGCGGTCGGCCTCGGTCGCCTGAGTTTCGGCGACGGCCATGGCGTCCGACGCCGCCTGTTTCCTCTGTTCGGCGGCGACCAGCGTGTCCAGCAGCTTGCCGCGCTGTTCAGCGAAGCCCTGGGGCGCGACCTCGGCCTGTTTCAGCAGGGCGGCGGTCCGGTCGGCGTCCTTGGCCAGGGCGGCGACGCGGCCGGCGCTGTCCTTGGACCGCGTGACCCAGCCTTCGCGCGCGCGGGTCAGGCTGCCCAGCCGCTGCTCGCGACCCTGACGATCGCGGGCCTCGGCGTCTCGGTCCGAGCGCGCGGTCTGGGCGGCGGTGCGGGCCGCGTCGGCCGTGGAGCGGGCGGCGGTCAGTTCGTCGCGCAGGCCGGCGATCGTCTCGGACGGGGCTTCGGTGGTCTGGGCGGCGTCCAGGGCGGCTTGCGCCTCGGCTGCGTCGGCCGCCAGCCGGCTCACGGTGTCGTCCAGCGCCTGGGCGCGGGCCTCGCGGCGGGCCTGCTCGCGGGCCAGGGTTTCCACGCGGTCGCGGGCGGCGGTCACGGCCTTGTCGGCGGCGAAGGGCTTCAGGCGTGCGGCCTTGACCGTCTCTTCGGCGGCGCGGAAGGCTTCCGTCGCCGACTTCTGGGCCGCCTGCGTTTGATCCAGCGCTGGTCTGCCCTTGTCGATCTCGGCTTCAAGCTCGGCCAGGCGCGTGCGCTGTGCCAGCCGCACGGCGGCCGGACGCGGCGCCTCGGCGCGGCTGACGAACCCGTCCCAGCGATAAAGGTCGCCCTCCACCGTCACCAGGCGCGCGCCGGGCGGCAGGGCCTGAGCCAGCCGGGCCGCGTCGGCCTTGGGCGCGACACCGCAAAGAGCGAGGCGCGCGGTCAGCTGTTCCGGCGCCTGCACATGATCCGAAAGCGGCGTGATACCGGCGGGCCAGGACGAGGAGGGCGCATCCGCCCCGCCCCAATAGGCGGCGGCTTTGGCGTCCAGCGCCGCGTCCAGATCGTCACCCAAGGCGGCGGCCAGGGCGGCCTCATAACCCTTGTCGGCCCGCACCTTGTCCAGGGCGGGGGGATGGTCGCGTTTGCCGGTGACCAGCAGTTGAGCCAAGCCGCGCGCCTCGGTCTGGAGCCGGCCCAGCCGGTCCTCTGCGGCGCGGGCGGCGGTGCGGGCCTCCTGTTCGGCGCGGGCCAGTTCGCCGCGTGTCGCCTCGGCCGCCTCGACGGCGTCGCGCGCCGCGGCGAGGTCGGCCTGCGCCGCTTCCAAAGCCTGGCGGGCGGTTTCCAGCTCGGGCGTTTCCAGCGGCCCTAGAGCCTCGCGTTCGCGCCGGGCCTGATCGTGCTGGGCGGTAACGCGGGTCAGCCGGGCCTCGGCGTCGCGCTTGCGGGCCGTCTCGGCATTGGCGCGGGCCTCGACGGCGGCCAGCATCCCCGCCAGCCGTTCGACCTCGCCGTCGGCGGCCTTGCGGGCGTCCTCGGCGGCCGCCAGGGCCAGGTCCAATTCGGGGCCGCGTTCGGGGGCGGCGGCGATCTCGGCCTTCAGCCGGCTCAGTTCGTTGTCGAGCCGGTCCAGTTCGCGCTGGGCGTCGGCGGCCATGCCGTCTTCGCGCGCGGCGTCGGCGGCGATGCGGGCGGCCTCGGCCTTGAGGCGATCCACTTCCGCACGGGCCGCCTGTTCAGCCATGTCCAGCCGATCGCGCTCCAGGCTGGCGCGGTGCAGCAGCGCGGAGGCGACGGCGTCCTCCTCTCGCGCGGGCTTCAGAGCGTCCTGAGCGGACAGGGCGGCCGTCTGTGCGGCGGCGGCGGCGGTCGTGGTGTCGGCCACCGCCCGGTCGGCCTCGCGCAGTTCGGCGGCGGCGGCCTCTGCGGCCAGACGCGCGTCGTTCCAACGCACATACAGCAGGGCGGCCTGAAGGGCGCGGATCTCTGCCGAGATCTTCTTGTACTTCTCGGCTTGGCGGGCTTCGCGCTTCAGCCGGTTCAGCGCCGTCTCCAGCTCGCGGCCGATGTCGTCCAGCCGGTCCAGGTTGGTCTCGGCGGCTTTGAGGCGCAGCTCGGCCTCGTGCCGACGGGTGTGCAGACCGGCGACGCCGCCCGCCTCTTCCAGAATGCGCCGGCGGTTCTGCGGCTTGGCGGCGATCAGTTCCGAAATCTGGCCCTGACGCACCAGAGCGGGCGAGTTGGCGCCGGTCGAGGCGTCGGCGAACAGCAGCTGGACGTCGCGGGCGCGCACCTCCTTGCCGTTGATGCGGTAGGTCGAGCCCTGACCCCGGTCGATCCGGCGCGACACCTCCAGCACGGGGCTGTCGGTGAAGGGCTGGGGCGCGCGGCGAGCCGCGTTGTCGATGGTCAGGCTGACTTCGGCGTGGCTGCGCGGAGGACGGCCAGCGGCGCCGGCGAAGATGACGTCGTCCATGCCCTGACCGCGCATGGCCTTGGCCGAGTTGGCGCCCATGACCCAACGCAGGCTTTCAAGGACGTTGGACTTGCCGCAGCCGTTCGGGCCGACGACGCCGGTCAGGCCGGATTCGATGTGTACCTCCGCCGGATCGACGAACGACTTGAAGCCGACAAGCCGGAGGCGCTGGAACTGCATCGTCCTGGCGGACTACCGAAGCAGCGGATCGATGGCGGCCGACAGGGCCTCCAGCGAATGCTCCATCACCATCGTCCCGTTGACGAAGAAGGTGGGCGTGCCGGTGACGCCTGCGGCGCGCGCACCCTCGATTTGGGCGTCGAGGGCCGTACGGATGGTCGGGCCGTTCAGGCACGCCTCGATCTGCTCGCGGTTCTTGCCGCTGGCGGCGATACCGGCCGCGAACCAGGGTTGGGCGCCGGTGGTCTGCAGGTTGGCTTGATCGCGCATGAAGACGGCAGCCACGTCGAAATAGCGTTCGGGCGCGGCGCACAGGGCGACCGCAGCCGCGGCGGCGGCGACATTGGCGGGCGCGGTCGGCAGGTTGCGGTGAACCAGCCGGACCTTGCCGGTGTCGATGTATTTGGCCTTGAAGGCCGGCAGCACGGTGTTGTGGAAGTCCGCACAGTGCGAGCAGGTGAAGGACGCGTATTCAATCACCGTGACCGGCGCATTCGCCCGACCCAGGATATGATCCTGGGCCGTGACGGGCGGGGGCGCATCGGCGGCGAGCGCCGGCGTCGCCAAACCGCCGGTCAGGGCGGCCAAGGCGAAACCGGCGGCGATGAAGGCGCGTCGCATCATCTGATTTGGCCTCGGTTACTTGGCCAGGGCCGCGTCGATGGCGGTGGACAGGTCGGCCAGGCTGGCGCCTTCGCCGCCGGGCGAGATGACCTGGGTTTCGTTGACGTAGAAGGCCGGGGTGCCGGTCACGCCTTGGGCGCGCGCGGCCTGAACCCGCTTCTCCATGGCGGCGACAGCGTCCTTGTCGGTGACGCAGTCGTTGAATTGCTGCTCGGACAGGCCAGCGGCCTGGGCGGTGCGCAGCAGCCAGTCGCGCGGCGAGGACGTCAGCATCTCCTGCTGCGTCGCCATCAGCTGGTGAACCACGTCGAAATACTTGTCCGGGCCGGCGCAGCGCGCGACCAGGAAGCCGGCGGTGGCGGCGTCGACCGGCGGTGTCGGCAGTTCGCGGAAGACGTAGCGGACCTTGTTGGTGTCGACGTATTTGGCCTTGAACGCCGGCCAGGTGTTCTTCTGCCACAGGGCGCAGTGGGGGCAGGTGACCGAGGCGTATTCGACCACCGTGACCTTGGCGCCTTCGGGCGCGCCCAGACCCATGTCGCCTTCCGCCGCACCCTTGGCGCCGCCGCCGCAGGCCGCCAGAGCCATGGTCGCCAGTGCGGCGCCGGTGATGGCCGCACGACGGCTCATGCGGGCGAAGCGGGATTCAGTGTCGGCCATGAAGGTTCCTCGGATCGGATCGTTGGCGATGATCGCGCGATTCCCCGGGAATGGCGCAACCCTGAACTAGTCTGGAACAGGTGCGGCGAAGTTTTGTCAACAGGGCCTTATCCGCGCGCCCAGGCCCGATCGATCGCCGGTGCGGGGATGAAACTTTGCGGCCTGTCCTGGCGGGGCGGCGGATCGCTTATGCCCTGCTGAATGAAGCGCATCGCCGACAGCAGGCCGGACCGTGAGAAGGGCTTGGGGATCACGCCGTGGGCGCCCAGGAAGTCCTCGGGGATCATCTTGGGGTTGGCGGTCAGAAAGACAACGGCCGTGGACGGCCAGCGATCCTTTATCAGGCGACAAACGTCCAGACCGCTGGAGTTATCCGCCAGCTGGATGTCGACAAAGGCGATGTCGGGCGGCGCGTCGAGCGACAGCGACTCGACCTCGCTCAGGGACATGGCTTCTCCGACCAGCCGGTGGCCTTCGTCCTCAAGCATCGCCTCGAGGTCCATCACAAGCAGGGCCTCGTCCTCGACGACCAGGATGTCGAAGTGAGGCCCAGCGGCGCGCACCTAGCCGCTCACGGGGAAGTCGACGACCGCGCGCGTTCCGGGGTCGGCTGGCAGCCACAGCGTCTTGCCGCCGATCTGCTTTGAAAGACGACCGATCAAAGTCTTGCCCAATCCCTGATGCGCAGCGCCGGGAATGCCGGGGCCGTCGTCCTGAACAACGACCTGGCCGCCTTGTTCCGTTCTTTTGGCCGAGACGATCAATCGGCCGCCGCGATCCTCGGGGAAGCCGTGCTTGATCGCATTGGTCAGCAGTTCGTTGATGATCAGCCCGATCGACGAGGCATGGGTCGAAGGAATGAACATGGGCTCCACATCGACGGACACCTCGATATCGGTGCGTCCTGTCGAGCCAATCACATCGGCGACCAGGGTGTTGGTGAAGGCGCCGACGTCAAACTGGGTGACGTCCTCGGACTGATAGAGTTTGCGGTGAACGGTCGCCAGGGCGTCCACTCGCTCTAACATGGAGTCCAAGGTGGCGGTCAGGGCCGGATCGGACAGCGAGCGCGATTGCAGCCGCAGCAGCGAGCCGATCATGGTCAGGTTGTTCTTGACCCTGTGATCGACCTCGTGAAGCAGCAGGGTCTTGGCGGCGAGCGCCTCTTGCAGATCGGCGGTGCGGGCGGCGACTTCGCGTTCGACCAGGGCCTTCTGCTTTTCGACATAGGCCTGGGCCTCGATCCGCTCGGTCACGTCCAACTGCGAGGCGAAGAAATATTCGATGTCGCCGTGGGCGTTGCGCACCGGGCTGATGAACAGGGCGTTCCAGAAGGTGCTGCCGTCCTTACGATAGTTCAGCAGATCGATGTGGATGTCTGTACCGGCCTGCAGGGCGTCGCGGATTTTGGCCACGGCGTCCCTATCGGAATCTGGCCCCTGAAGAAAACGGCAGTTCTGGCCGATGATCTCGTCGCGCTCGTAGCCTGTCAGGTCCTGAAAGGCCTTGTTGGCGAAGACGATGGGATTATCGTCGCGACGCGGGTCGGTGATGACCATCGGCATGCGCGTGCCACGTATGGCAGCGGCGAACGGATCTCCGCGCCCGATTTCGTGTTCGACGACATCGGTAAGTCGCCAGTCGTCTTGCTGCTTCATCGGGACTCGGAATACAGGCGCGCGACCGGAAGCGCCGTGCGGATATTTGTCGCTTTACAATCTCTTCCTACAGCACCGGGGGGCGACTGCCAACCAAGGCGCGGCGCTCAGTCGGACTTGATGTCGGAGCGCGACAGGGCGACGCGGCCCAGCCGGACCAAGGCGGCGCGCAGATCGTCGGGGGCTGAAGCGATCGATGCGGCCAGATCGGCCTCGGCCTCGGCGGGCAGGGGCGGCGGCTTGGCGCTGCGTTTGGGACGGGCGGCGGCCTCCTTCAAAGGGGCGACCGGACCCTGGGCGATGCGCAACCGGTCCACGGTCCCGGCGCCCAGGAACAGGTTGACGCGGGCCAAGATGTCCTCGGACTGATGCTGGATCAGCAGGGCGGCGGCGCCGGCGACGCGCAACTCCAGCACGCCGGGCTGACCGCCCTTGCCCTTGGTCAGCTTCTGCGGGCGGGTGACGCGCGCCAGGCGATCGCCGACGATCTCGCGCCAGCGGGGCTCCAGCGCGCCGGCGCCGCGTCCGAACTGTTCGTCCAGCTTCTTGATCAGGGGCGTCAGCGCCTTGCCCGCGCGCGGCGCCGGTCGGGGGACCGGACGGGTGCGGCGGCGAGACAGGATCTCGCGGACCTCGGCGTCTGTGGGCAGCGTGCGGCGCATGGGTCTATATAGCCCGACCGATGCCTGACGTCTCTCCCGACATAGACCTGATCCGCTCGCGGCTGCTGGCCTGGTACGACGCCCATGCGCGCAGCCTGCCGTGGCGAGCGGCCGTCGGCGCGCCGCGGACCGAGCCATACCGCGTCTGGTTGTCGGAGGTCATGCTGCAGCAGACGACCGTGCCGCATGCGACGCCGTATTTCCACGCCTTCACCACGCGCTGGCCGACGGTCTCGGACCTGGCGGCGGCCGAGGATGCGGAGGTCATGGGGGCCTGGGCGGGGCTGGGCTACTATGCGCGTGCGCGCAATCTGCTGGCCTGCGCGCGGGCGGTGGCGGGCGCGCATGGCGGGGTGTTTCCGGACACCGAGGCGGCGCTGCTCGCCCTGCCGGGCGTGGGCGCCTATACGGCCGCAGCCGTCGCCTCCATCGCCTTCGACCTGGCGGCCAATGTCGTGGACGGCAATGTCGAGCGGGTGATGGCGCGGCTGTTTGCGGTCGAGACGCCGGTCCCCGCCGCCCGGCCAGAGTTGAGGCGGCTGGCGGGCCTGTTCGTCACCGACGAGCGGCCAGGGGATTGGGCGCAGGCGTTGATGGATCTGGGCGCGACGGTTTGCCGGCCCAAGTCGCCGTCGTGCGGGACCTGTCCGGCAGCCGGCGAATGCCTGGGTCTGGCCACGGGCGACCCGGCCCGGTTTCCGATGAAGACCAAGAAGGCGGACCGGCCGCATCGGCGGGGCGCGGCCTATGTGCTGGTCGATGATCAGGGGCGGGTCGCAGTCGAGACGCGGCCTGAAAAGGGGCTGCTGGGCGGAATGCTGGGCCTGCCGACCAGCGACTGGACAACAGGCGAGCCTGTTGCCGCAGCGCCGGTCGAGGCCGACTGGCGCGAAGCGGGCGCTGTCGAGCACGTCTTCACGCACTTCAGCCTTACGCTTACGGTGATGACCGCGCGCGTCGATGCGGACGGTGACTATCGCTGGATGCCGATCGAGGCGGCGCGGGCCGCGCTGCCGACGGTCTTCGCCAAGGCGCTGGACCGGGCGAGCGTGCCTGATCTGTTCGGCTGACCCCTATCGCAACGTGCGGATCGAAACCTTGCCCTGCTTGTGATGCGGGATGACCACGGCGCGACCGTCGGCGTGCTGGATATTCAGATCGACAACGGCGCCGCCGACTTCCAGACCGGTGATCTTGAGACGGTCCAGACCGGCGGGCAGGACGGGGTCAGAGAGATCGACCGTCTCGGTCCAGGCGTCGATCGACAGGCCCAGGGTCGCCTGAAGCATCAGGAAGACCGATCCCGCCGCCCAGGCCTGAGGCAGACAGGCGACCGGATAGGCGATGGGCGGCTCGCCCGGCTCACGCGGGAAGCCGCAGAACAGTTCGGGCAGCCGCAGGTGGAAGTGGGCGGCCGCAGCGTAGATCTCGGCCAGGATTTGCGCGACCGCATCGCGCTCGCCGTAAGCCGCCATGCCGGCGGCGGCCATGGCGGTGTCGTGAGGCCAAACCGAGCCGTTGTGATAGCTCATCGGATTGAAGCGGGCCTGTCCGACCTCCAGCGTGCGGATGCCCCAGCCGGTGCGGAACTCGGCGGTCAGCAGGCGTTTTGTGACGCGCCTAGCGCGTTCTAGTGATGGCAGGCCGGTAAACAGCAGATGCCCTGCGTTGGAGGCGATGGCGCGACATTGCTGTCCGTCGCCATCGAGGGCTACAGCGTAGAAGCCCTCGTCCTCCATCCAGAACTTTTCCTCGACCAGAGAGCGGACCTGTTCGGCGCGCATACGCCATTCGGTCGTGCGGTCGTCGTGCAGACGCTCACCTAGATCACCCAGCGCTTTCCAGGCGGCGAAGGCGTAGCCCTGAACCTCCAGAAGCGCGATCGGACCCTTGGGGAAGCGGCCGTCGGCGTGGAAGATGGAATCCTCTGAGTCCTTCCAGCCCTGGTTGGACAGGCCGGTGTCGGCCCCGCGCTGGTAGTCGATCAGGCCGTCGTTGTTGCTGTCGCCATAGTCGCGCATCCAGTCGGCGGCCGCGATCAGATTGGGCCAGAGCTTGCGGATCAGATCCAGATCGCCGGTGCGGTTGGCGTAGGCTCCGGCCAGGGCCACGAACAGACAGGTGGTGTCGACCCCGCCGTAGTAGAGACCGAACGGCACCTCGTGCAGGGCGCTCATCTCGCCGCCGCGGGTTTCGTGCATGATCTTGCCGGGCTGGCTGTCTTGATAGAGCGACGTCTCGGTCGCCTGGCGTGAGGCCAGATAGGTCAGCACGCCCTTGGCCAGCGACGGATCCAGCCAAAGCATTTGCCAGGCCGAAATGATGCCGTCGCGGCCGAACGGGGTCGAGAACCACGGCGTGCCTGCATAGGGATAGGGGCCGGTCGGCAAGTCTGTGGTCAACAGCGCCATGTCGGCGCGCGACTGGTCCAGCCAGTCGTTGAAGCGCGGGCTGCGCGGGCCGCGCACCGAGGCGCCCCGCCGGCGTTTGGCGCGCATGGCCAGGCGGGCCTGGATGGCGTTCTGGCGCCAGCGATCGGCGTCCGGCGTTTCGCAGGCGTCCACGCCGCACTCGATGAACAGGTCCAGCGAGCGGCCCTTGGGTAGGCTGAACATGAACTCGGCGCGCTGATGCGTCAGGCGCGCGGGCGGTTCGGAGAAGGCGATGCAGCTGGACCGGTCCACATCGTCCAGGCCGGTGTAGCGGAAGGTGACGCGGCGACCGTCGGTGGTCGGCGTATGGATCGTCCCGCGCTTGGCCCGAGGCGTGCCGCGCACCTGGAAGATATCGAAGAAGTCCGCGCCGAAGTCGAAGGCCAGCGGCAGTAGGATGTCCTCCACCCCGTGGTTGACCATGCGGATGCGCTCGAACATCCGCCGGTTCCACAGGAACCGCCGGCGCTCGATATGCAGGACGCCGGCCGGGGCCGATCGACCGCCCATCGGGGGCAGGGGACGGTTGGTGGTGTGGCAGGAGAAGAAGACGTTGTCCTGGCTGACGCCCGACGACAGGCGCGACGGCTTCAGCAGGCCTACCGTCATCGCCCAACGCGACAGGACGCGGGTGTCGCCTGCGAACAGGCCGTCGGCGCCGCCCTTCATGTCGCCCCACCCGTCGGCAACCAGGAAGGTATCGCCTTCCTTCAGCGCCATCAGTTGTTCGAGACCCGTGGCCTCGACCGATTCACCGGCGGTCAGTTGAGTGGAATAGGCGTCGTCCATGCGGTCTCTTCCCCGTCGTTGTGAGGCCTCGGCCGAACGTGTCGCACCCGAATGCGGCGCTCAGGGGCCGCTTGCAGACTTTAATGGGCAAGTCGCCGACGGGTTCAGGCGAACCTGTGCTTTTTCATCAACAGAGGCCGGGCGACCTTCATTTGATCAACCGTACGACGCCGATAGATCGCGCGATCTCGCGGAAGGCGGCTTCCAGGGCGGCGCTGTCTTCGGCCAGGAAGGCATGATCGGAATCGGTGGCGCAGGTCCTCAGCAGATTGCGTCCGTTCTGGGTGGGCACGTTCAGGCCGACGGTGAAGACCTCGATCTTGTTCGACTTGGCGTAGGTGCAGATCGAGTCGAGATCGGAATCCGTCGCCGCCAGCTCATTGGGTTTGACCGTGGCGACGTGCGCGCCGTCCGACGAGCGGTAGCGCAGGGTGTTCACACCGTCGGTCATCAGCACCAAAATCTTGCGCGGCGTGCGGTTCGCGGGATCGTAGGCGCCGCCTTCCTGGAATGGCGCGGTAGGCGACAGCAGATTGATGCCCCAGATCAGGCCGGATGGAATGTGGGTTTCGGGTTTGTAGCCGCCGACATTGATGACGAGGTTCTTGATTGCGTTCAGGACGCTGGACTTGCTCTTGGACAAGGGGCTGACCGCATTCAGGCAGCTCTGGCCCGTCGTCAGGAAACCCTTGTAGGGCGTCGCCGGCGACTGGTCGTTCAGCCGCGTCGTGCCGACGTTGCGCGAATAGACGCAGCCGAACCACTTGTAGCTGACGTTGCAAGCATAGGGCGGGACCGTGACCGTCTTGACCACCTGATCCTTGTAGCAGGTGCCGGTCTCGCTGACGCCATCGCGCACGGTGGTGCACGGATAGGGCGTGCCGCCGCTATAGGTCGTCTTGGTCGTGCAGGTGCGCTCCTGAACATAGTCGTCGGGCACGGAAATCCACGGGGCCTTGCGATTGGCAATCCCGACATTGACGTAGTCCGCATAGGGCACGACGCCGATCGAGACCTCGTCGCTCTCGGTCGCCATCAACTCGTTGACCAGCAGACTGGCCGAGGTCTTCAGCGCATCGATCCGCTTGATCGAGCGGCTGTCCTTTTCGCTCATCGACCAGGTGTTATCGAGCACCAGGACGGTCTCGATCTTTTGCGCCACGCCGCGCGTCGCCTCGGACAGGGCGTTGATGTCGAACTGTTTGACGCCGGCCAGACCCGCGAAGATGGGTTTGACCCCGCCCTTGAACGTCACCCTGACGATTTTGCCATCGACGTATTGAGTGCCGGTTTTCCAGCCGTCGAGCAGTTGGCCGGTCTTCAGATTGGCCTCCAGATAGGGACCGCTGACCGCTTCCAACTCCTTGACCGTCTGGGCGCGGGACGCGGCCGCGCCCAACGCTGCTGCATCGAGCGCTTCCTGCACCTGGTTCCTGACCGAGACATAGCGATTGATGTCGATGGCCAGGCCGACCATCAGTGTCAGTCCCATGGCGGACAGGGCGAAGAAGGTCGCAATGTTGCCCGCGGTATTCCGGCGCAGATGCGCCAGCCGCCGCCTCATCGCTGTCCATTGCATAGTGGTCGCCCCGATTTGGGACGACCGTAATGGATAAGCTTAACTTTTGGATGAACGCCGTTACTAACTCAGGATTGCAACGGCGTCCCGACTGAGTTGGTTTCAGGCGGTGGCGGCGAAGCTGCGTTCTTCACGAGGACGCAACGGCGTGACCACGTCATCCAGCGCGGTTTCCGCGAACGGGCGACGGGCCAGCAGATCGCCGTAGACGTCCAGATATCGACGCGCCATGGCGGTTGCCGAGAACCGCAGATCGAAGCGCGCGCGGATGGCCTCGCGATCCAGCAGATGCGCGCGTCCGGCTGCGGCGACGGCCTGTTCCATCGTATCGACCAGGAAGCCGGTGGCGCCGTCTTCGATCACCTCTGGCGTCGAGCCGCAGCGGAAGGCGATCACCGGCGTGCCGCAGGCCATGGCCTCGATCATCACCAGGCCGAACGGTTCGGGCCAGTCGATAGGGAAGAGCAGGGCCTCCGCGCCGCCGAGGAAGGCAGACTTCTGGTGGTCGCCGATCTCGCCTATGAACTCGATAAGCGGATTGCCCTCGACGAGCGGGCGGATGGTCTCTTCCCAATAGCGTTTGTCGGCGGCGTCCACTTTGGCGGCCATCTTCAGACGCTTGCCCAGTTTGGTGGCGATCTCGATGGCGCGGTCGGGGCGCTTCTCGGGCGAGATGCGACCCAGGAAGGCCAGATAGCCCTCGGACTTCGGGGAGAAGATGTATTGTTCGCCGGGCATGCCGTGATGGACGGTGGCCTTCCAGTTGGCGAAATGCAGCGGCTTGCGCTGGTCGTCGGAGATGGAGACCAGGCCGAACTCGCTCCAGCGCGCATAGACGCCGGGCAGGTCCTTCATGTCCAGACGGCCGTGCAGGGTCGTCAGGGTCTTGTCCGCGCATTTCTGGAACAGCGGGAAATGGACCATGTCGGTATGGAAGTGGATGACGTCAAACTCGTCTGCGCGGTCCAGAACTTCGCCCAGCATCGACAGGTGGGCGGCGAGATCGGATTTCAGCGGCGCCGGATCCAGGCGGATGGCCTGATCGCGCACGGGCACCAGACGGGCCTTGGTCTGGGCGTCGGCGCTGGCGAACAGGGTCACGTCGTGGCCCAGATCGACCAGGGCGTCGGTCAGATGCGCCACCACACGCTCCGTGCCGCCGTACAGCTTGGGAGGCACGGCCTCATACAGAGGGGTGATTTGCGCGATTTTCATGGTGATGTGCTCCGACACCGCATCCTGGCGGGCCGTTGACATCAATGTTCTCGCAACTGCGAAGTTCCATCGCAGCTGACTAATTTTTACATAGGTTTCGCGGGGTTACAGCGATGCTGACCCGTAATGAGTGTGCGAAATCGTACGTTTCAGCGACGCATTGTCAGCTAAGTGATTGATGCGGCTTATGCGACGCGCGGTCGCAGCGGCTCACATCGCGGCGCGGACTTCCGAGCGCAGGGCGTCGATGGATTTCAGTCCCTGATCGGTCTTGAAGCGCCAGTAGGTCCAGCCGTTGCAGGCCGGCGCGTTTTCCAGCAGCGCGCCCAGTTTGTGGATCGAGCCGCTGAGCGAACCGTGAACCAGCGAACCGTCCGCACGAACACGCGCCTCACGCTCGCCCTTGGGGCAATACAGGCGGTCGCCGGGTTGCAGCAGGCCGGCCTCGACAAGGGCGCCGAACGGCACCTTGGGCTCGGCGCGCTTGGAGCCTGTGACCATCAGGTCCTCGGGGCGGGCAGGGATGACCGAGGCGATGCGGGTTTCGGCGACTTGGGAATAGGTCTCGTCACGCTCGATGCCGATGTAATGGCGGCCGAGGCGTTTGGCGGCGGCGCCGGTGGTGCCGGTGCCGAAGAAGGGGTCCAGGATCACGTCGCCGGGGCGCGTCGCCGACAGCAGGACGCGGTGCAGCAGGGCTTCGGGCTTCTGGGTCGGGTGGGCCTTTTTGCCGTCGGCGTCCTTGATCCGTTCCTCGCCCGTGCACAGGGCGAAGGTCCAATCGGAGCGCATCTGGGTGTCTTCGTTGAAGGCCTTCAGCGCATCATAGTTGAAGGTGTAGCGCTTCTGATCCCGCGACTTGGCGGCCCAGATCAGGGTCTCATGGGCGTTGGTGAACCGGGTGCCCTTGAAGTTCGGCATCGGGTTGGACTTGCGCCAGATGATGTCGTTCAAAACCCAGAAGCCCAGGTCCTGGATCGCCGATCCCAGGCGGAAGACGTTGTGGTAGCTGCCGATCACCCAGATCGAGCCCTCGGGCTTCAGGACGCGGCGGCATTCCGCCAGCCAGGCGCGGGTGAAGGCGTCGTAGTCGGCGAAGCTGGCGAACTTGTCCCAGTCGTCATCGACCGCATCGACCTTGGAATTGTCGGGACGCAGCAGGTCACCGCCCAGCTGCAGATTATAGGGCGGATCGGCGAAGACCATGTCCACCGAGGCGTCGGGCAGGCTCTTCAGCACCTCGATGCAGTCGCCACGGTGAATGACGTCGGTCTTCAGATCGGACATGGAACGCGGTCTCGCAACAATGAGACCGCTATGGTGAATCCTTACGGTTAAGGCAGTGTTGAAATCCGCCCGGTCCCGTCATTCCAGGCACAGGGCCTGGGATGACGAAAGGTGGGGCGATCAGGCCAGCATGCGCACCTTGGGCTCGCGATCCCACTGGCGGGTGCGGGCGGGGACGAGGAAGGCCTCGGCGTTCTTGGATAGGTCGATCACCCCGGCGTCCGGCTCGATGCCCGCCTTGTCCAACAGGGGCTGGGCTTCGGGGGTGTGGCCAACGGCTTTGAGGTGACCGAAGGCGTCCTTGGCGAAATCGACCGCGGCGCCTTCCTTTAGCAACTGGGCGCAGCCGTCGTCGGACAGGACGATGGCGACGGCGTCGAACAGGACCGACGGGCTGCCGGCCAGTTGCCCGTCTGCGGCCAGGGCCTTGCCGTCCTTCAGCTTTGCGCCGCCGATCTTGGGCGCGACCATGAAGACCGAGCCGCCGTCGCCTTCAACCGCCGCCTTCACGGCGTCGATGACCGCGCCATCCGAACCGTCGGCGACCAGGATGGCGACCTTCCGGCCCTTCAGGGTGTCGGGGTATTTGCCGACGATGCGCAAGGCAGGCGAGGCGTCCAGATCGATGGGCGCCACACCGGGGTCGGACGCCTTGGGCAGGGGCAGGTTCAGGCCGTCGGCGACGCGCTGGGCCAGCGTCTCATCGACATTCTGCAGATTGGCCAAAACGCGCTCGCGGACGTGAGCGAGCGACACCTTGGACAGTTCGAAGACGATGGCGCTGGCCAGGTGGGCCTGTTCGATCTCGGTCTGGGAGCGGAAGAACAGACGCGCCTGACTATAGTGATCGGCGAAGCTTTCGGCGCGCAGCCGGACCTTTTCGCCCTCGACCGGACTGGGCGCGGTGCGGAAACCGCCCTTGGGATCCTCGCGCGGGCCGCCGTCCTCGCCCGCCTCGGTGAGACTGTTGGGTTCATAGTTGGCGCGGCCCTTGGGCACGGCCATCTGCATATGACCGTCGCGCTGGAAGTTCTGGAAGGGGCAGCCTTTGGCCTGGTTGATTGGGATCTGGTGAAAGTTGACCGTGCCCAGACGCGACAGCTGGGTGTCCTGATAGGAGAACAGGCGGCCCTGCAGCAGCGGGTCTTCCGAGAAGTCGATGCCCGGAACAATATTGGTCGGCAGGAAGGCGACCTGTTCGGTCTCGGCGAAGAAGTTGTCAGGGTTGCGGTCCAGCACCATTCGGCCGATCACGCGGATCGGATAATCTTCTTCCGGCACCAGCTTGGTGGCGTCCAGAATGTCGAAGGGCAGGGCGTCGGCCTGTTCCTGGGTGAACAGTTGCACGCCGAACTCCCACTCGGGGAAGTCGCCCTGATCGATGGCCTCATACAGGTCGCGGCGGTGATAGTCGGGGTCGGCGCCGGCGATCTTGACCGCCTCGTCCCAGCAGGTGGACTGCGTCCCCAGCTTGGGCCGCCAGTGGAACTTGACCAGGGTCGCCTCGCCGTCCGCGTTCAGCAGGCGGAAGGTGTTGACGCCGAAGCCCTCCATCATGCGCAGGCTGCGCGGGATGCCGCGATCCGACATGGCCCACATGACCATATGCATGCTCTCGGGCATCAGGCCGATGAAGTCCCAGAAGGTGTCGTGGGCGCTGGCCGCCTGGGGATAGCCCTTGTCGGCCTCCATCTTCACCGAATGAATCAGGTCCGGGAACTTGATCGCGTCCTGGATGAAGAAGACGGGGATGTTGTTGCCGACCAGATCCCAGTTGCCCTCGGTCGTATAGAATTTGACCGCAAAGCCGCGCACGTCGCGCGGCGTATCGACCGAACCCGCGCCGCCAGCGACGGTCGAGAAGCGGGTGAACAGTTCGGTCTTCTTGCCGACCTCGGTCAGGATCTTGGCGGTGGTGAAGTCCGACAGACTGTCGGTCAGTTCGAAGAAGCCGTGGGCGGCCGAGCCGCGCGCATGGACGATCCGCTCGGGGATGCGCTCGTGGTCGAAATGCTGGATCTTCTCGCGAAGGATGAAGTCCTCCAACAGGGTCGAGCCGCGCGGCCCGGCCTTCAGCGAGTTCTGGTTGTCGCTGATCGGCGTGCCGTGATTGGTAGTCAGGCGGGTCTCAGGCGTCGAGGCGGTCTGGTGCACCTCGCCGGCGGCGCCGATTGTCGGCGCGCGCGCCGGCTTTGAGTTCTTGGCCATCTTGGGAGTCCTTTGGAGCAGCGGCGCAAGCGGAAGCCGCGCGCGTTCCCGAAGACAACCCGGTGGAGGCGCAATAGTTCTGTGCGAGTTCGCGCACAGCCGCGCCCGATCGTCCCTAGAAAAGTTCGCTCAGTATGCGGCGCGCCCTTCGCAGGAGGCGAGGCGGCGTTTATGAGGCGAAAATGATCGCACGCCTTCGCCCCGTCCCGTTCGACCTCGGTCCCGTTCATTTCGTCGGCATCGGCGGCATCGGCATGAGCGGCATCGCCGAGATCATGCTGAAGATCGGCTATTCGGTGCAGGGCTCTGACGCCAAGGCCAGCGCCAATACCGAGCGGCTGGAACAGCTGGGCGCCGAGATCTTCATCGGCCACGATGCCGCCCATGTGGGCGAGGGCGTCTCGGCGGTGGTCTATTCGACGGCGGTCAAGGCCGACAATCCCGAGATGAAGGCGGCCCGCGAGCGCCGCATCCCGCTGGTGCGCCGGGCCGAGATGCTTGCCGAGCTTATGCGGCTGCAGTTCTCGATCGCGGTGGGCGGCACGCACGGCAAGACGACGACGACCTCGATGGTGGCGGCCCTGCTGGATGCGGCGGGCCTGGATCCAACCGTGGTCAACGGCGGCATCATCAACGCCTACGGCACCAACGCAAAGGTCGGCGACGGCGACTGGATCGTGGTGGAGGCGGATGAGTCGGACGGCAGCTTCCTGCGCCTGAAATCGACGGTCGCCATCGTCACCAATATCGATCCCGAACATCTGGACCACTACGGCGACTTCGACGGGGTGCGGAAGGCGTTCGTGGACTTCGTCGAGAACATCCCCTTCTATGGGTTCGCCGCAGTCTGTCTGGACCATCCCGAAGTGCAGAAGCTGGTCGCGGCCATCGATAACCGACGGCTCGTGACCTACGGCGTCAATCCGCAGGCCATGGTGCGGGCCGACAATGTCGAGATGGGGCCGGACGGCTGCCGCTTCGACGTGGTCATCCAGAATGGCGAAACCCGTGTGATCTCCGGCGTCCATCTGCCGATGGCCGGCTGGCACAATGTGTCGAACGCCCTGGCCGCGATCGCCGTGGCGCGCGAGCTGGATGTGTCGGACGACGCGATCCGCACCGGCCTGGCCGGGTTCGGCGGGGTCAAGCGCCGCTTCACCACCACGGGCGTCGTGGGCGGCGTCCGCATCGTCGACGACTATGGCCACCACCCCGTCGAGATCGCCGCCGTGCTGAAGGCCGCGCGTCAGGTGACGGACGGTCGGGTCATCGCCGTGGTTCAGCCGCACCGCTATACGCGTCTGCGCGATCTGATGGACGAGTTCTCGACCTGCTTCTCGGACGCCGACAGCGTGATCGTCGCCGACGTCTATCCCGCCGGCGAACAACCGATCGAAGGCGTGGACAAGCACGCCCTGGCCGACGGAGTGCGCCGCTACGGCCATCGTCACGTCCAGGCCCTGGAGAACGCCGCCGTCCTGCCACGCCTGATCAAGGATGAGGCCAAATCCGGCGACGTCGTCGTGCTGCTGGGCGCCGGCGATATCACCAGCTGGGCCTATGGCCTGCCGGCGCAGCTGGAGGCTCTGGCGTGAACGGTCTGCCCGAGGTGCGCGGCAAGCTGCTGCGGAACGAGCCGCTGGCGCCCTATACTTGGTTCCGCGTAGGCGGCGCGGCCGAGGCCCTGTTCATTCCGGCGGACGCCGAGGATCTGGCGGACTTCCTGAAGGCGCTGGACCCGTCCGTGCCGGTGACGGTTCTGGGCGTTGGATCGAACGTCATCGTCCGTGACGGCGGGGTCGAGGGCGTAGTGATCCGCTTGGCGGGCCGCCCGTGGGCGCAGATCACGACGGACGGCGACACAGTCTCGGCCGGCGCGGGCGCGCTGGACTCGATGGTCGCCAAGGCCAGCGCCAAGGCGGGAATCGCCGGGCTGGAATTCTACGCCGGCATCCCGGGCACGATCGGCGGCGCCCTGACTATGAACGCCGGTTGCTATGGGTCCGAGACCAAGGACGTTCTGGTTTCGGCCTGGGGGCTGACGCGGGCGGGCGAGCGGGTCGATTACGCTCTGGCCGACTTCGGCTACACCTATCGCCATTCCCGGGCGCCGGCCGACATCATCTGGATCGAGGCGACCTATCGCGGCACGGCCGACGAACCCGAGGCGGTGGCGGCCCGGATCTCCGAGATCACAAGCCGTCGCGAGACCACCCAGCCAATCCGTGAGAAAACGGGCGGCTCGACGTTCAAGAACCCCGAGGGCCATTCGTCGTGGAAGCTGGTGGATGAGGCCGGCTGGCGCGGCAAGCTGCACGCCGAGACGGGCGGTGGGGCCATGTTCAGCGATCTACACTCCAACTTCATGATCAATCCCGGCGAGGCGACAGCCGCCGACGTCGAAGGCCTGGGCGAGGCGGTTCGCGCCGATGTCTTGGCCAAGACCGGCGTTCAGCTGGAGTGGGAAATCAAGCGGATCGGCCGACGCTGATCGGCGGTTGCGCAGGGACATGCCGCACGTTAGGTGAGGATTTCTCGGGGGAGAAATCAGATGAAGCGTATCGCAGCCGTCGTCGGCCTTCTGGCCATGGTCGCAGAACCGGCCCACGCCCAACTCGCCACCCGCGCGGCGGTCGGCCCCGCGGTTGCGGGCGGCCAGAACCGGATCGATCTGACGCGGTCCAGCGCGGGATATACCTATTTCAACCGGGCGGGCGCCGATTTGGCGCAGCACGACGCCGCGTTGAACGGGTGTCTGGCCGAGGCCTCGCGGATGACGCAGCCTGATGACAACAGCGCCGCAGCAGCCGGTGCGGCCGGTGGTCTGCTGGGCATGCTGGTGGTCGGCGTCATCCAGGGCGCGATGAATGGCATGCACGAGCGCAGAGGCGTCGCCGCCAATGTCGAAAACTGCATGGTGGTGAACGGTTGGCGTGTCGTTCGACTGGATGAGACCGACGGCAAGGCGCTGGATTTGCTGGAGCAGGCGGACCTCCACGTCGCCCTGGCGGACCACGTCGGCGCCGACCAACCGAAGGGAGAGATCGTTCGCATCTATGACAACGACGCGGTGCGCGGTGAAACGGTATTGATCGGAAAATCGGGCGATCTGGATAAGGCGTCTTTGAGCCTTCAGGCCTTGCCGCCGCAAAGCGCCACGCCGCCGGCCGCCCGTAAGGGTCCGCAGGCCCCGCGCACCGCGCGTCCGCCGCGCGCGTTGAAGCCAGAGGACGTCGCCGTGGCGTCCGGGGACGCTCTCGTCACCGTGCGTCTGACCGGCTTGGCGGAGCAGGGCGGCCGCACGCTGTTCTTTACCCGCCAGGGGCCTGCGCCCGATATTCAGCCTTGGGAGCAGGACGGTCGTCCGGCGCTGTTCGCCGTCGCCCTGCCAACGCGCGGCGCGGTACGTGGCGATCGCACGCGGGCCGTGACCCAGACCTTCTCTGTGCCGCCCGGTCGCTGGCGTCTGAGCGCGGTCAATGTCGGCCAGTACATCACCCACTTCTGCCTGGGGACCTCCGGGTTCGAGGTTCGCGACGGCGAGGCCGTCTATGCGGGAGCGTTCGATCTGTCGGGCGAGCAGTTGCGACCGGACATGACGTTGCGCGACGATCTGTTGGCGCCCACGTCGCCGGCCGCAACGGCAGGCCTGCGTCACCGCGCAGCGGAATGGTCGTATGGCGACAAGGAACAGTGTCAGGGCGCATATCTGTACGCGCTGGACCTGACGCCGCCATCCGAGACGGTCGCAGAGGCGGCTGCGCCTCAGGTCACGGGTGCGGATGACCCGGTCGTCGTGGTCGAAACGACCGGCACCATCAACACTTCAGTGACGCCATTACGGTTTGGTTGACGGGCTGTTAACGACCTGCGCGGCATCCAGTCGGTTCTGGAGCCGCCGATGACCCGCCCCTTCTCTTCTCTTCATGTCGCCGTTCTGATGGGCGGCCTTTCCGCAGAGCGGGAGGTGTCCCTCTCGTCGGGCGAGCAGTGCGCGCAGGCGCTGGAGCGGCAGGGCGTGCGCGTCAGTCGCGTGGACGCCGGGCGCGACCTGGCCAATGTGCTGTCCGGCCTGATCAAGCCCGATGTGGTGCTGAACTGCCTGCACGGCGCCTGGGGCGAGGACGGCTGCGTCCAGGGCGTGCTTGAGACGCTGAAGATCCCCTACACCCATTCGGGCGTGCTGGCCTCGGCCCTGGCGATGGACAAGGACAAGTCCAAGGCCGTGCTGCGCGCGGCGGGCATCAAGGTGCCGGGCGGCGGCCTGTATGATCGCCATGAGGTCGCCAGCCGCCACGTTATCGACCCGCCCTACATCATCAAGCCGAACGCCGAAGGCTCGTCCGTCGGGGTCTTCCTGGTGCCCGAAGGCGCCAACGGTCCGCAGGCCGAGGTCGGCTATCCGGAGTGGGCCTATGGCGAGCAGGTCATGGTCGAACCCTATATCGCCGGCAAGGAACTGGCCGTCGCGGTGATTGGCGAGGCGACGGGGCCGCGCGCCCTGACCGTCACCGACATCACCCCGACCAAGGGTTTCTACGATTACGAGGCCAAATATGCGCCGGGCGGTTCGGTGCACGTCCTGCCGGCCGTCCTGCCGCCGCATGTATTCGAGAAGGCGCTGCGTCAGGCCGAGGCGGCGCACGTCGCCATGGGCTGCCGCGGCGTGTCGCGATCCGACTTCCGTTATGACGATGTTAAGGACGATCTGGTCCTGTTGGAGGTCAATACCCAGCCCGGCATGACCCCGACTTCGCTCGCGCCCGAGCAGGCCGCCCATACCGGGATGAGCTATGACGATCTGGTTCGGTGGATGGTGGAGGACGCCTCATGCCCGCGGTAGTTCGCGGCGGCCGGCGACAGGGTTCTAATCAGGCTCCACAGCGCGGTTCGGCTTCCAAGGGCGGAGGACGGTCGCGCGGCGGGGCCCAGAACGCGTCCGCCGTTCCCGGCAAGATGGCCGCCATCGGCCGTGTCGATATTTCGCCGCGCACCGCCGTGATCGCCCTGGGCGCCGGCGCGTTGCTGCTGGTCGGGGTTCTGGCCACGGGCGCTCGTGCCGAGCGGATCGGCGCCTCGGTTTCGCATGGCCTGGATAATGTGACGGCCGGTATGGGCCTGACGCTGAAGCGGGTGCACATCACCGGCGCGTCGTCCGAGGCCGAGCCGGCGATCCAGCAGGCGCTGGGCCTGTATTCCGGTCAGCCGATCACCAGCCTGGATCTGAACGCCATTCGCACGCGGGTTCAGGGCGTCGGTTGGGTCAAGGAGGCGCGCGTGGTGCGCCTGTTGCCCGACACCCTGATCGTCGAGGTCAAGGAACACGACCGCCTCGCCGTCTGGCAGGAGGCTGGTCAGATCAAGGTCATCGACAACCGGGGCCAGGTCATCGACGGCGCCGACGCGCGTCGCTATCCGACGCTGCCGCTCGTCGTGGGCAAGGGCGCCGACGTGGCGGCGGGCGAGATCCTGCCTCTGCTGGCCCAGCGCCCGCGGCTGATGGGGATGGTGGACGCCCTGGTGCGCGTGGATGAGCGCCGCTGGGACCTGCGTCTGAAGGACGGCAGCCTGATCCAGCTTCCCGCCACCGAACAGGAGGCGGCTTTGATCCGCCTCGATGCGCTGGACCAGCGCGAACGCCTGCTCGACCTGGGCTTTGCCCGTGTCGATCTCAGAACCCCGGACGAGGTCGCCGTGCGACCCGCCGGCGACGCCTAAGGACCGTAGAGATATGACCAAGCAACGCGGCGCGGCGAATGATCACGGTCGGGGCATGGATCCTCGCGCCGGTCGTGCGCCCGTGGTCGCTGCGCTGGACATCGGCCAGTCCAAGGTCTCGTGCTTCATCATGAAGCCGGACGGCGTGCGTCACGCAGACCGCACCATCCGCGTCGCGGGCGCCAGCCACGTCCAGTCCAAGGGCGTGAGGGGCGGGGCGATCATCAACATGGACGAGGCGGCCCAGGCCATCGGCCACGCCGTCGAACGCGCCGAGCGCGCGGCCCAAAGCCCGGTTTCCGGCGTCGTTGTCACAACCGCCATCGGCCAGATGGCCAGCCACCGGGTGCAGGCCCGCGTCTCGCTGGGGGCCAATCCGGTCGGCGACGCCGATCTGGCGCGTGCCATCGGCATGGCCCTGGCTCAGATCCGCCTGCCCAACCGTCGCCCGATCCACGTCCTGCCCATCGCCTGGTCGGTCGATGGCGCGCGCGGCGTGCATGATCCGCGTTCGATGCGGGGCGGCTCGCTGGGTCTTGATCTGTTGGTCGTCTCGATGGCCGAGAACGTCTTTACGACTCTCAGCCACTGCCTGGAACTGGCGCACCTCGACCTGCAAGGCGTCGCCGCCGCACCCGTCGTCTCGTCTCTGGCCGCGCTGGAAGAGGACGAGATGGACCTGGGCGCCGTCTGCATCGACATGGGCGGCGGCTCGACCAGCGCTGCCGTCTGGGGCGGGCGGTCGCTGCTGCATATCGAAAGCCTGAACGTCGGCGGCGACCATGTGACATCCGACATCGCGCGAGGCCTGTCGACGTCCAAGGCGGGCGCCGAGCGGCTGAAGACTTTGCACGGCTCGGCCATGGCCAGCGCCAACGAGGACCGCGAAATGCTGGAGGCCCCGCCGCGCGGCGAGGACGCCTCGGCCGGCCCCGTCATCGTCCCGCGCGCCATGCTGAAGACCGTCATCGCGCCTCGCGTCGAGGAAACCCTCGAACTGCTCCGTGATCGGCTGAAAAATGCCGGCGTCGGCCTGGAGCCCGGCGCGGGCCTCGTTCTGACCGGCGGGGCCAGTCAGCTAAACGGCGTGCGCGAACTGGCGGTGCGCGTCTTCGACCGTCCTGTCCGCCTCGGAAAACCCCAACGGGCGCCACATTTGGCCGACGCCGCCTCCGGCCCCGCTTTCTGCGCCACGGCCGGCGTCCTCCTCCGCGCCGCCTACGGCCCGCGTGAAGCGGTCTCGGCGCGGAAGCTGATGGCGCGGCAAATCACGGCTGCGGATGCGCCGCGCGTCCACCGTGGCAACGTGGTGGGCCGTGTGGCCGGCTGGCTGCGCGACAACCTCTGAATGCGGCGTATTTTCGGCTCGTATCAGACGATCCAAGCATGCCCAAATGGCAACAAAAATACCCTTGAGATCCGAAATATAGCCATAAAAATCTCCTATAGAGGTTTGTGACGCAACAATTTACCAGAGCGGCTAGTCGGAGCCGCCTTCTAGGGTAACATAACCCTGTGTCTTGGCTGCTACACCGGCGTTATGTCGTGTCTGAAATGTGTCAGAAACGTTTGAGAGCTGCCTCAATTGCGTTACGAGAATTTTATGATCTCGCGTCCGTCTTGAGGGCGAGCTGACATATTGGGGACAATGAATGATTATGAACCGCCGATATCTGTTTGGGACTACGGTCCTCGCCGGCATTCTGGCGAGCACCGCTGCCATGGCGCAGAGCCAGGCGCCCGCCTCGACTTCGCAGGATGAGGAAGCGGCCACCGTCTCGGAAGTCGTCGTTACAGGCTCTCGTATTCGGCGCGATCCAACCACGGTCGCCGCGCCTATTATCCAGGTCCAGCGCGAGCAACTGCTCGAAACCGGCCTGCCCACTGTGATCGATTACCTCGCGACGATCCCGGCGTTGTCAAACTCGCTCGTTCCTTCGGACACCACCGGAACAGGCCTAAATGACGGCGGTCTCGAGTTCGCCAACCTGCGCTCTTTGGGCAGCGGCCGGACGCTGACCCTGATTGATGGGCGTCGTCATGTCGGTTCGCAAGCGGGCGTGCTTTCTGTGGACGTGTCCACCATCCCGCGCCTGTTGATCAATAACATTGAGATTATCACTGGTGGTGCGTCGTCGGTGTATGGCGCAGACGCTGTCTCCGGCGTTATCAACTATACTCTCCGTCGTGATTACGAGGGTTTGGAGATTGACGCGAACTACGGTCAGTTGACCGAGGGTGGTGATGCCGCCACGCGTCGGGTCTCGGCGTTGGCTGGCGTCAACTTGTTGGACGATCGTCTGAATCTTTACGCTTTCGGTGAATACGAGAAGGCTGACGAGGTTCGCTCGGATCAGATCGACTGGCTGCGTCGCAGCCGAATCGCTCTGGGCATCGACGCTGATCCGACCAATCCGGCGATTGGTCCGGCATCCGACGGCATCATCGATACGGGCGAGTTCTTCAACGTGCGTCGACTGGATCGACCGTTGTGGGGAACGACAACGCTTGCCAACATGCAGCGACCCAGCCAGTTCAATGATCCTGATGTCCCCGTCGCCGCGTGCCGCAGCTTCTCAACGTCATCGAACTGTTTCAACGTAGATCCGTCTTACACATACTGGTTTGACGGCACGACAGCGCGTCTGGCCAACTTCGGTCAGCGGGTCGGCGTAACGGGCGCGAGCCGTCCGTACAATATCGGTGGTGACGGCGAGCCCGTGAACATCACGGCGTTCGACGCCTTGACGCGCTTTCCGGATCAGGAAGCTCAGCGCTATCAAGTTGGCGCAAACTTCAAGTTCAGCGATAATATTCGAGGAACGCTTGAAGCCAAATATACGACCGAAGATGCATACGACCAAGGTCAGTATTCGTTCTGGGACATCTATATCGTCGATGCGTCGCTGGGTGCTGGTACGGGTACTACGACCACTCCAGGTTTGATCTCGGGCTCGTCCACCTTCAGCACGCGTACAGACAACGCTTTCCTGCCGGCTAACCTGCGAGACGCCATTCGAGGCAACACTTTCACCTCTTATGGAGATCCCACCAACACGACCGCCGGCGCGACGCTTGGCACCGTCAATGCGCCGATCGCGCTTCACCGCGGTTTCGGCATTCCCCGCACCCAGACCAACAATCGTGAAGTGCAGCGATATGTCGCTGCGCTGGAAGGCGACTACGACCGTTTGGGCTTCATCAACAACGTCAACTGGGGTCTGTCCTACGTCTACGGTGAAATGAAGAATCTCAACGTAGAGACGGGACCGGATGCGATCCGTTTCGGCCATGCCATGGATTCCGTGGTAGATACCGCAGGTCTGGTGAACGGCCGTCCCGGCGAGATCGTCTGCCGCGTCCGATTGCTGAATGCGCAAGGCCTTCCGATCACCGAGCAGAACCCGTTCACGACAGCGACCACCTATGCCAACCCGTCGTCCAATCCTGAGGTCGCAGGCTGCGTGCCGTTGAACGTATTCGGGGCAGGCAACCAGTCGGCTGCCGCAATCGACTACATTTCCGCCTTCGTTCGCGTGCAGGAAAAGAACATTCAGGAAAGCGCGGTCGCCACGTTCGGAGGCGAGCTGGGAGATTTCTGGGGCGCTGGTCCAATCGGCTTCTCGTTGGGCGCCGAGTACCGCCGTGAATACACCGAAGGTATCGGTCGTGATCGCGACACCGCAGGCCGTGTTCTGCAGCTCAATACCGGAGCGGACTTCACCGGCGCTGAATATGAAACCAAAGAGGCGTTCGCCGAAGTTGCTATCCCGCTGTTCAAAGATAGTGCGCTTGGCGAGTTCGCAGAGCTCAGCGGCTCTTATCGGTATTTTGACTATACGACCGCTGGGACAGGCGACGTGTATGGGGTGAGCCTCGTTTATCGCCCGATCCGCGATATCATGTTCAAAACGAGCTACAACACGTCGTTCCGCGCGCCGAACCTGACGGAGAACTTCCGCCCGTTCTCGCAGACGTTCGTCAACAACTTCTCTGATCCTTGCGACACCCGTGTCATCGCGGCGTTCGCCGGAGACAACGCCACGGAAATTCGTGCTAACCGCATCGCGAACTGCACGGCCTTGGCCTCTCAGCGTGGGCTCACCTACGACTTTGGTCAGACGACCACGACGATCAACGACGACTACCGCCCAACTTACAGCGGTGGTATTGCCAGCTCGTTGGGCGGGAATCCTGCGCTGCGTCCTGAAACCTCCAAGTCCTTCACCTTCTCGACCATTCTGCGCCCTCGGTTTGTTCCGAACTTCTCGCTGGTGCTCGATTACTATGAGATCGTAATCGACGATGTGATTGTGACCCCTGGCGGCCAAGCGATTGCTGAGGCCTGCGTCAACGGTCCCAATCTCGACCCCGTCACTTGTGCGCTGGTTCGTCGCAACAATCCGAACGCCAACGTTGATCCGTACAACGTCTTCAAGGTTGGTGCGCCGACCGGAGATCCCATCGGCGGCTTTATCCTGCAATCGCTAAACTTTGCGAAGCTGGAGACCCGCGGATTGGACATCAGCGCGACCTATGGGTTCGAAACCCAGGATGTGTTTGGCGTTAACTTTGGTCGCTTTGACTACACTATGAACGCCCTGTGGCTGATTGAGCAGAAGCAGTTCACCAGCCTTGTGAACCCCAACTTCTTCTCCGACCTGACCACCGGAGTGTTCTATCCGCGTATGGAAGGCGTCTCCCGCCTGACCTGGTCGCCTAATCGCAACTTCTCCGTGACTTGGAACGCCGACTGGATGGCTTCTCAGGATTTGGTCAAGACGCGTGATGTGATCACTAGCGGCAATGCCGATGGTCAACCGACCGATTGGTACACCACAGGTAACTTTGTCCGGCATGACTTCACCGTCCGTTACAATGTCAATGACAAGGTCGTCCTGAGAGGCGGTGTTACAAACGCGTTCGATGCGGAACCGCCGCTGTACCTCGGGTTCGCATCGACCTTCGATCCGTATGGCCGACGCTACTTTGTCGGTCTGAACTACCGGCTCTTCTAGGCGAAGCTTGTGGACGGAAAGGGCGGCTCGAAAGAGCCGCCCTTTTTCGTTCTCGACAACAAAACTCCAGCAACGCTTTCGGTTTGGGGTGTTCTTCGGTCCGACTCACATTATCGCCGTAACCTTCTCTTAACCTTCATGGGCGCAATCCTTAACGCGCTCATAACCAAAGCGATTCGGCGGGGCGGTCGGTTGGTTTGAAGGGGCGGGTCAGCAGGTCGGAAACAGAAAATGTCGCTCTCATTGGTCAAGCCGCAACACACTGAACTGAAGCCCCGCATCGTCGTGTTCGGCGTCGGCGGCGCCGGCGGCAACGCCGTGAACAATATGATCGACGCCGGCCTCGAAGGGGTCGAGTTCGTCGTGGCCAACACCGACGCGCAGCACCTCAGCTTCGCCAAGACGGATCGCCGCATCCAGCTGGGCGAGACCATCACCCAAGGCCTGGGCGCCGGCGCCCACCCCGAAGTCGGCATGAACGCCGCCGAGGAATCCGCCGACGAAATCCATCAGCACCTGGAAGGTGCGCACATGGTCTTCATTACGTGCGGCATGGGCGGCGGCACCGGCACCGGCGCGGCGCCGGTCATCGCCAAATGCGCGCGAGATCGCGGCATCCTGACCGTCGGCGTGGTGACCAAGCCCTTCACCTTCGAAGGGCGTCACCGCATGCGTCTGGCCGACGCCGGCGTCGCAGAGCTGCAACGCTATGTCGACACCCTGATCGTCATCCCGAACCAGAACCTGTTCCGCGTCGCCAACGAACGCACGACCTTCGCCGACGCCTTCGGTATGGCCGACCAGGTTCTGCACTCGGGCGTGCGTTCGATCACCGACCTGATGATCCTGCCGGGCCTGATCAACCTGGACTTCGCCGACGTGCGCGCCGTCATGTCCGAGATGGGCAAGGCGATGATGGGCACGGGCGAGGCCACGGGCGACGACCGCGCCCTGCTGGCGGCCCAGAACGCCATCGCCAACCCGCTGCTGGACGAGACCAGCCTGAAGGGCGCCAAGGCCGTGCTGGTGAACATCACCGGCGGTCTGGACATGACTCTGCTGGAAGTCGACGAAGCCGCCAACGCCATCAGCGCGGAAGTGGACGGCGACGCAAACATCATCTTCGGCGCCGCCTTCGACCCGGCCCTGGATGGCAAGATCCGTGTCTCGGTCGTCGCGACCGGCATGGACGAGGGCGAAGTGCGTCGCATCGAACCCATCGCCCCGCCAGCCGCCAGCGCGCCGCTGGCTGGTCATGACGCTCGCCGCTCAGCTGGCGGCCTCTACGGCACGCAAGCCTCCCGCGCGCCGGAACCGACCCGCGACGCTTACCGCGAGCCGGTTCGCGCGGAAGCCCCGCGCGCGCCTGAGCCCCGTATCGAGGCGGCGCCGGTCGTGCCGACCTTTCAGGCCCCTGCCGCTCGCGAACCGGAACCGCGCCCCGAGCCGGTGATCCGCGTCGCCGAGCCGCAACCGCGCGCTCTGGACCCGATCGTCGATCCTTGGGTCGAGGAATATGAAACCCGAGCGCCTGCGCCGCGCGTCGCACCGCATGGCGATCTCTATGAGCGCGCCACGCCTGCGGCCCAGCAACCCCAAGCCGACGAGGGTTACGACGACCGTGACCACCGCCGCAGCGGCTGGAGCCTGTTTGGTCGCGGCAAGCGCACCCAGCCGCAGCACGACATGTCCTATGCGCCGCAATCGTCGCATCAGGCGCGCTCGTCGGTTCAACCGGTCCAACATCCAGAACCGGAGGCGGGACAGGCCGATGACGACCTGGAAATCCCATCCTTTCTCCGCCGTCTGGCCAACTAAACGTCCCAAATGACGGCGAAACGCCCCGGAGCCCGCCTCCGGGGCGTTTCTCGTTTCCGATGTTTCTCAGACCGAAACAATCCGAAACCGGACTTTGATTTCGCGCTTGCGGCATGGCCGCTACAGGAAACCCAGGGCGCAATCCGCACGGCGTGCGGCGCGCAAAGGAAAGAGCGAGTTCAGGTTTGTCGGTCAGAAGCGACCATCACGAACGCACCATCGTCGCCCCGGCCATCATCGCCGGGGTCGGGGTGCACACCGGCCGCCGGGTGCGGCTGGCGGTTCGGCCTGCGCCGTCGGGCACGGGCATCGTCTTCGTGCGCACCGACATCACCGACCGCGACAACCGCATTCCGGTGTCGGGCGAGGCCGTCGTTGACGCCCGCCTGAACACCATGATCGTGAACGGCGCGGGCGTTCGCCTTTCGACGATCGAGCATCTGATGGCCGCCTTCGCCGCGCTGGGCGTGTCGAACGCCGTGGTCGAGGTCGACGGACCGGAGCTGCCGATCCTGGACGGTTCGGCGCTGGAGTTCGTGAAGCTGCTGGACCGGGCCGGTTTCCGACCGCAGCCGACGCCGCAGCGCTACATCGAGATCCTGGAAACGGTCCATATCGTCGAGGGCGACAAGCATGCGGCCCTGATGCCGTGCGACCGCTACGAGATGCGGTTCGAGATCGACTTCCCGTCGGCCGTGATCGGCAATCAAGTGATCGACTTCGTCGTGGACGAACCGACCTTCCGCAAGGAGATCATGGCCTGCCGCACCTTCGGTTTCGCCCATGAGGTCGAGGCGTTGCGCAAGGCGGGTCTGGCGCGGGGCGGCTCGCTGGAGAACGCCGTAGTCATCGACGGCGACGAGATTTTGAATCCCGGCGGCCTGCGCATGGAACGCGAGTTCGTCCGTCACAAGGCGCTGGACGCCATCGGCGACCTGTATGTGCTGGGCGCGCCGCTGCTGGGTCGCTACGAAGGCTACAAGGCTGGTCACGCCCTGAACAACAAGCTGGTCCGCGCCCTGCTGGCCGCCCCGCACGCCTGGCGTGAAGTGACCCGCGTGCCGGAGCTGGCGCGCGCGGGCTAAGCCCCGATCACCGCAATCAATCGACCAAAGTCCGGCTCGCCGTGCTGGAAGGCGCGACGGTTCGAATAGAACCGCTCTGCGTCCGCGCAGGTGTCGTGCCCGGTCCAGACGGCCTGACCGACTCCCGCCTGCTGCAGCCGCCACAGGACGAAGCCGGGCAGGTCGAACTGGCGTTTGTCGTCGATCTCTCCGGGGTGGAAGAAGCGGTCGCTGCCAGGATCATGGTGGGTGAAGCGATCTTCGAAATCGACGCCGACCTCATAGCTGGCGGGCGCGATGCAGGGGCCGACGACGGCGACCACCCGGCGAGGCTCGGCGCCCAGAGCCTGCATGGCGGAAACGGCGGAGTGGATGACGCCGCCCAGCGCGCCCTTCCAGCCGGCGTGGACGGCGGCGACGATGCGGGTCTCGGGATCGGCCATCAGGATCGGCGCGCAGTCGGCGGTCAGGACTGAACACAGCAGGCCCGGCTCGGCCGAGACGACGGCGTCGCCCTCCGGCCGGTCGCCATGCCAGGGACCTTCGGCCACACGCGCCACGGCGGAATGGATCTGGTAGCAGCCGTTCAGGTGATTGGCGTCGGCATTGAAATGGGCCGCGACGCGCCGGCGGTTTTCGCCGACGGCGGCCGGTTCGTCCTTGGAGCCGACACCAGCGTTCAACCCTTCATAGATGCCGGTTGAGACGCCGCCCGCGCGGGTGAAGAAGCCGTGGGCGATGCCGGCGGCGGTCAGAAGCGGGTGGGTGATGGGGGCCAGGTCGCTCATGCCCCCACCTATATCAGGCGTCCCAACCGGGCACGACCAGAGATCGGGGGGCGAAGATGGCGGCAGCCTTGAACAGGGTTCCCATCTGGTCGTCGCCGGTCAGCCGATCCAGCTGGCGCGCAATGACGCCGGAAGCGGCGGGCCGGCCGGCTTTCAGCGCCTCGGCGCGGGCCTCGATGCCCAGCCGGCGCAGGAAATCGCCTTGGGGCAGGCTGCCGGTGACGTCGGCGCCGGTTCGCACTGCGGCTTCCAGCACCAGTGGGAAATCGGCCCATTGGGTCAGGTCGGCTTCGCCGGGCGTGGCGAGGGGATTGACCTTCTGGTGACGACGCAAGGCCTGGAGCGTGTCGCCAGCCTCGGGGCGGGCGCGGCCGTAGTCGATCAGCAGGGCGGCGCCCGAGGCGGCCTTCATCAACAGGCCCAGGTCGCGGCCGAAGATCGCCTGCTGCTCCGAAATCTCCAAGATGCCGCCCGGCGCGACGTCGAAGTCCGGCTTCTGGAAGCCGCCGGAGATGGCGGTGAGGCCGAAGATCAGATCGTTGTCGTGGGTGACCCCGATGCGCCGCTCGGCCCAGCCGCCTTCGGTGCGGACGAACTGGCGCGCGGGCATGCAGTCGAGCACTTCGTTGGCGATCAGGATGACGGGGGCGTCGGTCTCGATCCGCGTCAGGTCGCGCACCCAGCGCGGCGACAGGTCGGCGCCGGCCAAGGCCTTGGCCTGAAGATCGCGCAAGGGGGCGCTGGGCTCGATCAGGATCAGGTCGCAAGCTTCGAGGAAACCGGGGACCAGGCGGGCGGCGCGCAAGGCGTCGCTCATCAATGTGCCGTCGCCGGGCCCGACCTCGACCAGGCGGAACCGCTCGGGCGCGCCCAGCCGGTTCCAGGTTTCGACCGCCCACAGGCCGATCAGTTCGCCGAACATCTGGCTGACCAGGGGGGCGGTGATGAAGTCGCCGCGTGCGCCCAGGTCAGGACGCGACGCATAGTAGCCGCCCTTGGGATCGTGCAGGCAGCGGGTGACGTAGTCGGAGACCGTCATCGGACCCGTCAGGGCGATCTCGCGCGCCAGACGGGTCTTGAGGGTTTCGGCTTCGCTCATGCCTCGGCGACGACCGGGGGACGATTCCACGCGCGCCAGATCAGCCAGGCGCCGACCAGGATCATCGGGATCGACAGCATCATCCCCATGGTCAGGCCCAGCGGGAAGTCGGGCATGCCGAAGTCGGGCTCGCGCACATTCTCCAAGGCGGCGCGGCAGACGCCGTAGCCGACCAGGAACAGACCGGTGATGTAGCCGGGCTTCTTGAGCAGATCGAACTTCCAGATCGCGATGGACAGTATCGAGAACAGGACGATCCCCTCAAGACCCGCCTCATAGAGCTGGCTGGGGTGGCGGGGGGCGTCGCCGGCGGGGCAAAAACCGTACATCTGTTCGATGCGGGCGTTGCAGAAGCGCACGGCCCAGGGAACGGTCGTCTCGCGGCCCCACAGCTCGCCGTTGATGAAGTTGGCCAGGCGGCCGAACATAAGGCCGATCGGCACGACGGGCGCGACCAGATCGCCGAGGCGCAGCATGTCGATCTTCTGCGACCGGGCATAGAGGACGATGGCCAGGCAGACGCCCAGGAAGCCGCCGTGGAAGCTCATGCCGCCGGTCCACAGCTGGAACAGTTCGAACCGCTCGCCCAGCGTCTGGCCGGTGAACAACTGGCCGTACATGGTCGGCTTGTAGAAGAGGGCGTAGCCCAAGCGGCCGCCCAGGATGATGCCTAGCACGATCCACAGAACCAGGTCGTCCAGTTGCGTCGTGGTGACGGGCGGCTTGCCGGGCGCCCACAGCCTTTGAGTCTTGGCCAGGCGCGCGGCATACCACCAGCCCAGCACGATGCCGGCGACATAGGCCAGGGCGTACCAGCGGATCGGAAGCGGTCCGAGGTGGATCAGGACCGGATCGAATTCGGGAAAGGGCAAGGGGCGTTCCTGTGCGGGACTGTCTTTGACTGCGGTTTAGCAAGCGTCGCCGCCGTCGTCGCCTGTGAAGACGCATCACGACGCCTTGATGGCGCCCGCGAAGCAGCAGAAAGAAAGGTTTCGTTCACCATAGTCGGTGAACCTTCGTTAACGACGTTGAGGTCGGAGCCGCCATGCAGACCCGCAATCCCATTCTGGACGAGTTCGCCAAGCTGACGACCGGCGCCATGGGCCTGGCCCAGGCCGCAGGCGAAGAGGCCAAGACCGCCTGGCGCGCCCAGGCCGACCGGATCGCCGCCGAAATGGACCTGGTCCGTCGCGACGAGTTCGATGTTCTGAAGGACGAGATCGCCGCCCTGCGGGCCGAGATCGCAGAGCTGAAGGGCGCCCAAAAGCCGGCTGCAAAGCCCGTGAAGGGAACGTCCACAGATGGAACTCAACCCGGGGACGCAGCCGGTTGAGCCGAATCTGCGAACAGGCTTACCGTTCTGTTAACGCCCGCGATTCTCGCGGACGCAGCGTGAAAGACACTTGATGGACATCGCCCGGCCCGAGGAAGTGGACGTGCCCTTCGACCCGCTTGAGGTCGTCGAGCATGTGCTCACGGCCGAGAACCTTCCGTTCGACCGCACCGACGACGGCGACCTCGCCTTTGCTCTGGCCGGCGACTGGAAGGACTATGAGCTGTGGTTCGCCTGGCGTCCCGAGGGCGACTGTCTTCAGCTGTGCTGCGCGCTGGATCTGAAGGTGGCCAAAAGCCGGAAGACGGCGGCCTATGAACTGGTTGGCCTGATCAACCAGCGCACCTGGATGGGTCATTTCGAGGTCTGGGCGGAAGACGGGGAGATCGTCTTCCGCCATTCGCTGGCCCTGCCGATGGGCGAGCGCCCGACCTTGGCCCAGGCGGCGTCGATGATCGACGCGGCCATCGAGGCTTCGGATCGCTACTACCCCGCCTTCGACTTCATGGTGCGCGGGAACAAGAAGCCGCAGGAGGCGATCGACGCCTGCCTGTTCGAGACCGTCGGCACCGCCTGATGCCAAGCGCGGCATCTGTGCCGGGTGCCGTTGTTCTGGTCGGCTGCGGCCGGCTGGGCTCCGCCATTCTGGAAGGCTGGCTGCTGACCGAGACGGTGGCGGCGTCCGACCTGATCATTCTCTCTCCCTCTGAAAAGCCGGCGGCCGAGATGGCGCGGGCCAAGGGCGCGCGGATAAATCCGCCGCTGGAGGCCCTGACCGAGGCGGCGGTGATCGTGTTGGCGGTGAAACCGGCCATGTGGCGTGAAGTGATGGCTCCGCTGGCGCCGTTCCTGAATGACCGAGCCGTCATCCTGTCGGTCATGGCGGGCGTGACGGCGCCGACTTTGGCCGAAGGCCTGGGAGGCTGGCCCATCGTTCGGGTGATGCCGACAACCGGCGTGTCGCGCGGGCGCGGCGTGGCCTCTGTCTGGTCGGCGGACCGGCGCGCCGAGGGCATCGGGCGGGCGCTGTTCGAGCCGATGGCCGAGACCGTGGTTCTGGCCGACGAGGCCCTGATGGATGCGGCGACGGCGGTGGCCGGATCGGGCGCGGCCTATTTCTACGCCTTCACCGAGGCCCTGGCGCGGGCCGGGGAGGCGGCGGGTCTGGATGCGGCGACGGCGGATGTGCTGGCGCGCGCGACCCTGAGGTCCGCAGCCGACTCCATGGGTGACGACGGGCTGGAGGCCCTGATAGGCCGCATCGCCTCGCCTGGCGGCTCGACCCGCGCCGGGCTTGACGTCATGGCGAAGGACGGCCGCCTGACGGCGATGCTGGACGAGACGGTCGCGGCGGCGGTCAGACGCAACCGCGAGATGGGCTAGAAGCGTCCGCGCTCGATCTGATCGCCGAAGCGCTCGAACGCGCGGTTGGCGTCACGCCAGACGCTGTAGCCCCAGACGTCGTTAATGCTGGGCGTGAAGTAGGAATAGTCCACGGGCCGCGTCACGCCGTCCGCCATCACGATCTCGCCCTTGATGGCCGCGCCGCCGACGGACACGCTGCGGATCGGGTCGAGGCCGGGCGTCTGACGGACCTGTTCGAACGTCGGCCTGTTGGGCTTCAGATCGACCAGCACCAGATTGGCGGTCGCGCCCGGATAACGCTGGGCCAAGGCCTTGCCGACCTCGGCCTGAAGGCCGGCGATCTGTTCGTTGACCTCGCGGTCGCCGAGCTTTTCGACCTCGCGCTGAAGCTGCGGCCCGACCGTGACGTTCACCGTCGGCGCTTGAGCCTGAGCCATGGCGGCGACGGCGAGTGTCGCGGCCAAGGGTGCAAAGAAGGCGAGTTTACGCATCGAAATCATCTCCAAGCCCTGTCGCCCTCAAGATGACCCTTGCAGCGCCGTTCCGCCAGACCCTGCCGACGAAAGCTTTTAAGCCTTAAGCGGGCTCGGCGACGGTGACCGCGCCGGGGATGCGGATCGTCGCTTTCAACCCGCCCAGTTCGCTGCGATCCAGGGTGACGTCGCCACCGTGGCCGCGCGCCACATCGCGCGCGATGGCGAGGCCCAGACCGACGCCCTTGCGGTTCTGGTTGCGAGAGTCGTCCAGGCGCGAGAAGGGCCGGAAGGCCTCGTCATACATGGCCTCGGGGATGCCGGGACCGTCGTCCTCGACGATGATCTCCAGCCCGCCTGACGCCAGGGCGCGGCCCGACAGCCGCACATGCTCGCCGTGCGAGGCGGCATTGCCGGCCAGGTTTACCAGGGCGCGCTTGAAGGCGAGGGGGCGAACCGAGGCCGTCAGCCCGTCGGCGACCACCACCTCGACCTCGGCGCCAGCACGTTTTGCATCCTCGCCGGCCGCGTTCAACAGGTCGGAAATCGACACCGGCTTGGGTGGTTCGCCCGCTTCGCCACGGGCGAAGTCGAGGTATTCGTCGATCATATGCTCCATCTCGTCCAGGTCGCCCCGCATGGCGGACTGGCGCTTGAAAGGTGGAGCAAGAGCCAGTTCGAGGCGCAGACGGGTCAGGGGCGTGCGCAGATCGTGGCTGACCGAGGCGAGCAGGGCGGTGCGCTGATCGATGTGGCGCTGAATCCGGTCTCGCATGGCCATGAAGGCGACGGCGGCGGCGCGGACCTCGCGCGCGCCGTGCGGCTTGAACCGGGGCACGGTTTCGCCGCGCCCGAAGGCTTCGGCCGCGTCGGCCAGACGCTCGATGGCGCGGACCTGATTACGGATGAACAGGATGGCGACTCCCATCAACAGAACGGTCGCCACCGCCAGCCATAGGACGAAGATATGAGCCTGCGTCGCCACCGCGCGCTCGCGCGGGGCGATGATGCGCAACACCCCTTGCGGCTCCTGCACCTGGATGTCGACGTAGGCGGGATAGCGGGTGGTGTCGAACCAGTAGGGGCGGTCCAGACGCGCATCCAAGGCCTTGTCCAGCACCCGGTCCACCACGCCGATGGCGCCGCGGCGTTCTTCCGTCGGAAGGGTGCGCCCATCCTGAAGCACGATGGACAGGGACATGGATCGCTCGGCGCGATTGGCCAGCTTGTCCAGGTTCGCCGGGCTGGGGTCGTCCTCATAGCTCTCGACGGCCCAGGCGATGTCGCCGGCCAGGCCTTCGGACAGGCGCGCGGTCACCGTCTGCCAGTGAGCGTCGAAGAAGACCCACGTCACCGCCATCTGCATGACCAGCACCGGCAGGACGATAATCAGCAGCGACCGGCCCCATAGCGAGGTCGGCAGGCGCCGCTTCAGAAAGCGCGGCCACAGATAGGCGGGCAGAAGCCGCATCGGCTCAGTCGGGAGCCAGCATATAGCCGACGCCGCGCACCGTCTGGAGATAGCGCGGGTTCTTGGGATCGACCTCCAGCTTGCGGCGCAGACGGGTGACCTGGACGTCCACGGCGCGTCCGGTGATGTCGGCGGTATCCGGCGACAGGCTCATCCGCTCGACCGGCGCATGGGCGTGAAGCGCCAGGGTCTTGAGCAACTGGGCCTCCGCCTCGGTCAGACGCTGGGGCGCGCCGTCACGGCTCAACTCCAGCCGTTCCATGTCGAAGACGGCGGTGCCCAGCTTGATTTCCTTGGGACCGATCGGCTTGCCGCCGGTGCGGCGCAGGATGGCGTCGATGCGCAGCACCAGTTCGCGCGGTTCGAAGGGCTTGGACATATAGTCGTCGGCGCCGCGCGACAGGCCCTCGATCCGATCCTCGGGATCGCCGCGCGCGGTCAGCAGCAGGACCGGCGTCTTGGACAGCTCGGCTTTGTTGCGGACCCAGCTGGTCAGGTCCAGGCCGCTTTCGCCCGGCATCATGACGTCCAGCACGACCAGATCGAACTCGATCAGCTCCATCATCCGCTTGGCGGCGGCCGCGTGCGCGGCGCCCGTCACGCGGTAGCCTTCGCGCGCCAGGAATTCCTTCAGCAGTTCGCGGATGCGATCGTCGTCGTCGACAATCAGCAGATGGCGGCCGACGCCGGGGCCGGCGATGGGGCCTGAGCGGCCATGCGAACGCGATTCCGTCATGCTCATGCGACGTTTCCCCCGCTTGCGGCGTTGACCTGAGCGATTCGTGCGGCTCTAAGACCGTCAGTTTCGCGGGAGACGTATTTCAATGGCCTTCGTTCCTTTCGACGATCGTGACGGCTTCATCTGGGTGAATGGCGATTTCGTCCCCTGGAGGGAAGCGAAAACGCACGTTCTGACCCATGCCCTTCACTATGGCTCGTCGGTCTTTGAGGGTGAGCGTATGTACGGCGGCGAAATCTTCAAGCTGACGCAACATTCCGAGCGCCTGAAGCGGTCCGCCAACCTGCTCGATTTCGAGATACCCTACAGCGTCGCTGAAATCGACGCCTTCTGTAAGGAAACCTGCGCCAAGAACGGTCTGACGGACTGTTATGTGCGTCCCGTCGCCTACCTGGGCCCGGAACAGACCAGCGTTTCGGCCCTGAACAACAAGGTCCATCTGGCCATCGCCGTGTGGGACTGGCCCAGTTATTTCGACCCCGAAGTCAAGGCGCGCGGCCTGCGTCTGGAATGGTCCAAGTGGCGCCGTCCCGATCCGGCGACGGCCCCGACAACGGCCAAGGCGGCAGGTCTGTACATGATCTGCACCATGTCCAAGAACGCCGCCGAGCGTCGCGGTTTCGCCGACGCCCTGATGCTGGACTGGCGCGGCTATGTCGCCGAGGCGACCGGCGCCAACGTCTTCTTCGTCAAGGACGGCGTCATCCACACGCCGAACGTCGAGCACATTCTGGACGGCATCACCCGTCAGACCGTGATCGAGATCGCTCGCGAAAAGGGCATCGAGGTCGTGGTGCGCGAGATCAAGCCGGAAGAACTGTCGGACTTCACCGAATGCTTCCTGACCGGCACGGCCGTCGAGGTGACCCCGGTCGCCGAGGTGGGCGAATATCGATTCACCCCCGGCACCCTGTCGCTGGATCTGATGGATCACTACGGCAAGCTGGTGCGCGGCCAGCTGTAAGCCGAGGCGCGACGACAGGATGAGGGCGGTCCCTTAAGGGGCCGCCCTTTTTCGTTTCGCTTGCCAGCCGCGTCACTTTGTCCTTGAAGCGAGTAAAGACCGGCAGGCGCGCCGGGTGCGGGGATCGTTTTTATGTTCAGCCTCCTGAACCTCCAGAGCCTTCTCGGTCTGGTCGTCATCGTCGCGGTCTGCTGGGCGATCTCGGAAAACCGCAAGGCCTTCCCTTGGCGGCTGACCATCGGCGCGATCCTGGTGCAGGCGGGGCTGGTGCTGGCCCTGTTCGCGATCCCCGGTTCGCAGGCGGTGCTGGCGGCGGTGACCGGCGCGGTGGATGGTCTGGCGGTCGCCACGACCGAGGGAACGAAGTTCGTCTTCGGCTATCTGGCCGGCGGGGACCAACCCTATGCGGTGTCCAACCAAGGCGCGCTCTTCACCTTCGCCTTCCAGGTTCTGCCGCTGATCCTGGTGATTTCCGCCCTGTCGGCCCTCCTGTGGCATTGGAAGATTCTGAAGTGGATCACCTTGGGCTTCGGCTTCCTGTTTCAGAAGACGATGGGGCTGGGCGGCGCCTCGGCCCTGGCGGTCGCGGCCAACATCTTCCTGGGCATGATCGAAAGCCCGATCGTGATCCGCGCCTATCTGGACAAGCTGACGCGGTCCGAGATCTTTTTGATGATGGTGGTGGGCCTGGCGACGGTCGCCGGCTCGACCATGGTGGCTTATGCGACGATCCTGTCGCCGGTGCTGCCCAATGCGGCGGGTCACGTGCTGGTGGCCTCGATCGTGTCGGCGCCGGCCGGCGTGCTGCTGGCGCGGATCATCATCCCCGAGAAAGAAGGGATGGGCGGCGCCGTCGCCGACTATGACTCGGCCCTGAAATACGACAGCGCCATCGACGCCATCGTCAAAGGGACGTCCGACGGCCTGATGGTCGTGCTGAACATTTCGGCCGTGCTAATCGTGTTCGTGGCGCTGGTCGCCCTGGTCAATGTCATGCTGGGCGGGTTCGTGGTGTTCGATGCGCCCCTGACCGTCGAGCGGATGCTGGGCTGGATTTTCGCGCCGGTCGCCTGGCTGATCGGGGTGGAGTGGAAGGACGCCGATGTCGCCGGCTGGCTGCTGGGCGTCAAACTGACCCTGACCGAGTTCGTCGCCTTCATCGACCTGGGCAAGGTGCCGGCCGCCGAGATGACCGAGCGCACGCGGATGCTGATGACCTACGCCCTGTGCGGCTTCGCCAATATCGGCTCGGTCGGCATCACCGTGACCGGCCTTTCGGTCCTGATGCCCGAACGCCGCGAAGAGGTGCTGGGCATGGTCTGGAAGGGCCTGTTCGCCGGTTTCCTCGCCACCTTGATGACCGCGGCCATCGTCGGCGCCATGCCGAGCGTCGTTTTCGGCTAGGGCGCGCGTCTCACCGAGGCGTGAACTTGCGGATGACGCCGGAGAAGGTCATCAGCAGGCGGTCGCCGGTGTTGATCTGGCCGCGCACGAAGATCAGGCTCTTGCCCGCCTTGGTGACTTGGCCGGTGGCCTCGATCAGTTCGCCGACATAGCCGCCGTCGATGAAGGTTGAGTCCAGCTGGACCGTGACGCCCGAGGCGCCCTCCATCTCCTGATAGGCGATCTGGAACATTGCGATGTCGGCGAAGGTCATCAGGCAGCCGCCGTGCATCCGCCCGCCTGCGTTCATATGCTTCTGCTCGGCGCGGAAGGCGCAGCGCATGTGCCCATCGGGATCCGGCTTGCCGTAGAAGGGGCCGACCACCGTGTCGAAGGTGTCGTGCAGATCGTAGGTCTGCCAGCCGGCGAACTCGCCCTCGGTGATGGTGATTTTCTTGGGCATGCAGACTCGGCCTTACTTATGGGCGTGCGTTGCAGCATATAGGCGCAATGAGCGACCCGATCGAAACCGCAATCCTGAACAAAATCGCCGCGCTTGAGGCCGGCAAGAGCATTGAGCCCGCGGAAGTGGCCAAAGAGCTACAGCCCGAGCAATGGCAGCGCATGCTGCCCAAGGTCCGCGCGACCGCTTTGGGCCTGATGCGCCAGGGCAAGCTGACCATCATCAAGAAGGGCAAGGCGGTCGATCCGGACAATTTCCGCGGCGTCACGCGCCTGCGCCAGGCGACCGAGGAAGAAACGGCCCTGGCGCTGAGCCGCCGTCCGCCGGTCGTCGAGGGCGATGACGACTGATCTCCAGGATATCCTGAACGACATCCGCGCCTGTCGCGCCTGCGCGGGCGTCCTGCCGCACACGCCGCGCCCGGTGGTGCGGGTCTTTCCCGAGACGCGGCTGCTGATCTGCGGCCAGGCGCCGGGACGACGGGTCCATGAGAGCGGCCTGCCGTTCACGGATCCCTCGGGCGATCGTCTTCGTGACTGGATGGGCGTGGACTATGAGACCTTCTACGCCGACCCGCGCATCGGGGTCGCGGCCCAGGCCTTTTGCTATCCGGGCACTGCGCCAAAGGGCGGCGACTATCCACCGCCGACACGCTGTGCGGAACTGTGGCGACCGCAGTTGCTGGACGCCCTGCCACAGATGGAACTGACCCTGCTGGTCGGCGGCTATGCCCAGGCGTGGGCGCTGGGCGATGACGCCAAGCGGACCATGACCGAAACGATTAGGGCGTGGCGGGAGTATGCACCGGATCTGCTGGTGCTGCCGCATCCGTCGTGGCGCAATACGGCCTGGCTGAAGAAGAATCCGTGGTTCGAGGCGGAGGTGCTTCCCTATCTCCGGGAACGGGTTCAGCGCATTCTGACTTCTGCAAATCCGGCGGCCATTCGCTCCAGCGAGAAGGACACGCCGGTGGTATCATGAGCGCTGCTTGGGACACATGGCCTTGATCGCCTCCAGACTTATGCCGCTGACCGCCGCGCTTATTCTGTCGGCCTGCGCCGCACCCCACATTCAGCCGCCGTTGACGCCGCCGCCGGGCTTTGTCGGCGCCCATGTCGAGGATCGGGCGCTTGTCATGTCGGACGGCGCGCGCCTGCCGTATCTGCATTGGGGGCCAAAGGATGGGGCGCCTTGGGCGGTGATCGTGGCCCTGCATGGGATGAACGATCACGACGCCAGCTTCCGCTTGGCCGGCCCTTGGTGGGCCGAGCAGGGTATCGAGACCTGGTCCTACGACCAGCGTGGCTTCGGCGGGGCGCCGGGGCGGGGCGAATGGGCCGGGCAGCAGCGGATGACGGATGATCTGCGCGAGATCACCGCGATGGCGCGGGCCCGCTATCCCAATGCCGTCATCGCTGTGGTGGGCGAGAGTATGGGAGGGTCGGTGACGGCGGCGGCGTTCGGCTCCGACAATCCGCCGGATGCGGACCGGATCGTGCTGCTGGCGCCCGGCGTATGGGGCTGGTCGACGCAAGGACCGTTGAACAGCACGGCGCTGAACATCGCAGCTCGAGCGCTGGGCGACGTGGCGCTGGAGCCGCCGGAGTTCATCACGCGCGACATCCACGCCTCTTCGAATACATTGGAGCTGATCCGCAACGGGCGCGATCCGATGAGCATCCTCGCGACGCGGTTCGACACCGTCTATGGGCTGGTCGATCTGATGGAGGCCTCATCGCGCAGCCTGGGCCGCATTCGGGGCGACGCCATCCTGATGTACGGCGCCCACGACGAGGTGGTGAAGAAGGGGCCGATGAAGGCAGCGCTTGAGCGGGCCGAGCGGGAGGGCGGAACGCTGCGGACCGCCTGGTATCCGAACGGCTGGCATCTGCTGAACCGCGATCTGGACGCCGAGATCGTCTATCGCGACGTCGTCTCGTGGTTGAGAGACCCGACAGCCCCCCTGCCGTCCGGTGCGCCGGCGGTTTTGCCGCAGCTTCAGGCGGGCGGGGCGCGCCCTTAAACGGGTCTTAACGCGACGTTTACCATCCAGGCGGCATTTTCTGCCTAGCGGGGCGTTCGTGTCTCCCGCGAGTAGGGGGCGGGGACGCGTGGGCGGCTTCACAGCGGCGTTGCAGAAGTTCGGGATCGGCCGTCTGGCTGCGGTCCTCGGCGTCGCCGCGGGCGTGGCCGCCGTGCTGGTCGCCGTCATGCTGCGCATGGGCCAAGCGCCCGACGCGCTTCTCTATTCCAACCTGGATCTGCGCGAGGCCAGCGAGATAAGCGCCGCCCTGGATCAGGCCGGCATCAAATATTCGTCCAAGGGCGACGGTTCGACCATCATGGTCAACCGCGACGAGGTCGGCACGGCGCGGATGCTGGTCGCGGGCAAGGGCTTGGTCACGTCCGGATCGGTCGGTTACGAGCTGTTCGACAGCCAGTCGGTGCTAGGCCAGACCGAGTTCCAGCAACAGTTGAACGAACAGCGCGCCCTGCAGGGCGAGCTTTCGCGCACCATCATGTCCATGCGTGGCATCACGGCCGCCCGCGTCCACATCACCATGCCGCGCCGCGAAATGTTCACCTCGGCCGCCGGCGAACCGACCGCCGCCGTGCTGGTGGGCTTGGGCGGGCGCGATCTCACGAGCGATCAGGTGCGGGCGATCCGCAACCTGGTGGCCTCATCCGTGCCGAACCTGAAGCCCGACCGCGTCACCGTGGCGGACCAAACGAACCGCACCCTGGCGGCCGGCAGCGACGACGGAACCTTCACCTCGGCTTCCGCCGCCGAGGCCAAGGGCAATACCGAGAGCCAGCTTCAGGCGCGCATCAAGGATATCGTCGAAGGCGTCGTCGGCGCCGGCGCTGCTCGCGTTCAGGTCACGGCCGACATCGACCAGAGCCGCGCCACGACACAGGAAGAAAAGTTCGATCCCGATGGTCAGGTCGTCCGCTCGACCACGACCAACGGCTCGCAATCCGCAGACAACAGCGCCCAGCCCGACGGCGGCGTGACTGCGACGAACAACATCCCTGGCGGGGCGGCGCCCGGCGCCGCGCCGGCCGGTTCGACCAACTCGGAAAACGCCGAGACGACCAACTACGAAATCTCCAAGACCACCACGACCACGACCAAGGAGCCGGGAGAGGTCAAGAAGCTGGCCGTCGCCGTCGCGGTCGACGGCAAGTGGACGCCCGCCAAGGACGGCAAGGGCGAGCCGACCTATGCGCCGCGCACGGCCGAGGAGATCGCCCAGATCAAGTCGCTGGTCGCCGCCGCCGCCGGCATCGACGAGACGCGCGGCGACAAGATCGAGGTCATCAACGTCCGCTTCAACCACGACACCGGCATTGAGGGCGGTCTGGACGGAAAGTCGTCGCTGCTGGACTTCTCCAAGAACGACATCATGCGTTTCGTCGAGCTGGGCATTCTGACGGTCGTCGCCTTGCTGCTGATCTTCTTCGTGCTGCGTCCTCTGCTGAAGACGGCGGCGGCCGGCGGGGCCAATCTGCCGGCGCTGGCGGGCGCCAACGGCGTGCCGGTCACGACCGTGGCGACCACGGTGATCGGCCCGGACGGCCAGCCTCAGCTGGTTCAGCTGCCGGCGCCCAGCGAGATGGAACAGAAGATCGACATCGCCCGCATCGAGGGTCAGGTGAAGGCGTCGTCGGTCAAGAAGGTCGCCGACTTCGTTCAGTCGCATCCCGATGACGCGGCCGGCATCCTGCGGACCTGGGTGGCCGAAGGCTGATGGCGAAGCTGGTCAACAAGAAAGCCTCGATCGACGATCCCAACAAGCTGTCGGGGCCGGAGAAGGCCGCCGTCATCCTGTTGGCGCTGGGCGAAGAGCACACCGCCCTGTGGGAGCGGCTGGACGACGACGAGGTTAAGGAAATCTCCCAGGCCATGGCGACCCTGGGCAACGTCAGCGCCGAGGCCGTCGAGGCCCTGATGATCGAGTTCGTCTCGGGCCTGTCCGGCTCCGGGGCCGTGATGGGCAGCTATGAGCAGACGCAAAAGCTGCTGGCCGCCTTCCTGCCCAAGGATCGTGTCGACGGCCTGATGGAGGAAATCCGGGGTCCGGCCGGCCGCACCATGTGGGACAAGCTGGGCAATGTGAACGAGGCCGTTCTCGCCAACTATCTGAAAAACGAGTACCCCCAGACCGTCGCCGTGATCCTGTCCAAGGTGCGCTCGGACCACGCCGCCCGCGTCCTGACCAGCCTACCGGAAGACTTCGCCCTGGAATGCGTCCAGCGGATGCTGCGCATGGAGCCGGTGCAGCGCGAGATCTTGGACAAGATTGAGGCCACGCTGCGCACCGAGTTCATGTCGAACCTGGCGCGCACCTCCAAGCGCGACAGCCACGAAATGATGGCCGACATCTTCAACAGTTTCGATCGCCAGACCGAGGCCCGCTTCATCGGGGCTCTGGAAGAGCGCAATCGTGAATCGGCCGAACGCATCCGCGCCCTGATGTTCGTCTTCGAGGATCTGTCTAAGCTGGACCCGGGCGGGGTGCAGACCCTGCTGCGCGCCGTGGACAAGGATTCACTGGGTCTTGCGATGAAGGGCGCGTCCGAAGGTCTGCGCGAGATGTTCTTCTCCAACATGTCCGAACGCGCGTCCAAGATCATGCGCGAAGACATGGAGTCGATGGGGCCGGTGCGTCTGAAGGACGTGGACGCCGCTCAGATGGCCATGGTCCAGGTCGCCAAGGATCTGGCCGCCAAGGGCGACATCATGCTGGCCGGTCAGGGCGCCGACGACGAGTTGATCTACTGACATGACCCAGTCCCCTGAAATCCGGCGCCTCTTCGCCTTCGACACTGAGTTTGACGCGGACGGCACGGTCGTGCGCCCTGGCGCCTGGACGCCGGCCAAGCGCTCCTATCTGCCGGCCGAGGTCGAGGCCCTGGTCGCCCAAGGGCGTCTGGAAGCGCGCGAACAGGCCCTTAGCGAGGTCGAGAACATCCGCGCCATGGCCCTGAGCAATATCGCCCTGGCCGTCGCATCGGCCATGCCGACCCTGAAGGCTGTGGCCCAGGCGCACCGGGAACAGGCCGCTGACCTGGCCCTGGCTGCTGCGCGCACCATCGCAGGGGCCGCTCTGGACCGGTTTCCGCATGCGCCGCTGAAAGCCGCTTTGGAACTGTTGGCGCAGGAGATCGACGCCTCGCCGCGCCTGGTCGTTCGCTCCTCGGGCCTGGATGACGAGGCGCGCGGCCTGATTGAGCGGGCGTGCGCCGACAGCGGCTTCACCGGTACGGTTGCCTTCCGCGATGAACCAGGCATGGCCCAGGCCGCCTTCCAGCTGGAATGGGCCGACGGCCGGGCTGATCACGATCCGCAAGGCTCGGCCGACCGCGTCGCTGAGGCCCTGACCGCCGCCTTGGCCGCCGAGGCCGGACACGCCGAAACCCTTCCCGTCGACAGGAGCATGTTCTGATGGCATCCGACGACCTGGCGCTGGAGGAATTCTCCGGCCTTTCGGGCCTGCCGCCCCTGGACGACAGCGGCGAAAAGAGCGCCGCCGACCTGGCCACGGTCTTCGACGTGCCGGTCAACATCTCGGCGGTTCTGGGCAAGTCGCACATGTCGGTGGCCCAGCTGCTGAAGCTGAACAAGGGCTCGGTGCTGGAGCTGGACCGCAAGGTCGGCGAGGCGATCGACATCTTCGTCAACAACCGCCTGATCGCGCGCGGCGAGGTCGTCGTCGTCGACGACCGGCTGGGCGTGACCATGACGGAAATCATCAAGACCGAGGATTCGGGCGCCTGATTGGCGACCGGCTTTAGAGATTAGAGGAGAAGAACGATGCGTCTTCTGGTGGTAGGCAGACTGAGCGGCCAGCTCGCTTCGGCGGTGAAGATGGCCATGGCGCACGGCGCCAAGGTCAATCACGTCGAGCGCGCCGACCAGGCGACCGAGCAACTGCGCCGGGGGCAGGGCGCGGACCTGCTGATGGTCGACTATCAGCTGGACATCGCCGCCCTGATCGCCGCCAACGAGGCCGAGCGGATCACCATTCCGGTCGTAGCCTTCGGCGTCGATGCCGATGCGCGAGAGGCGGCCGCAGCCATCAAGGCCGGCGCCAAGGAATTCATTCCGCTTCCGCCCGATGCCGAACTGATCGCCGCCGTCCTGTCGGCCGTCGCCGACGACGAAAAGCCGATGATCTCGGCCGACCCGTCGATGAAGGCGGTGCTGCAACTGGCCGACCAGGTCGCGCGCTCGGAAGCCTCGATCCTGATCACCGGCGAAAGCGGCGTCGGCAAGGAGGTGATGGCGCGGTATCTGCACGAGCATTCGCGCCGCTCCGAACGCCCCTTCATCAGCGTCAACTGCGCCGCCATTCCCGACAATCTGCTGGAATCCGAACTGTTCGGTCACGAGAAGGGCGCCTTCACCGGCGCCGTCGCGCGCCGGATCGGCAAGTTCGAAGAGGCTGACGGCGGCACGCTTCTGCTGGACGAAATCTCCGAGATGGACGCCCGGCTTCAGGCCAAGCTGCTGCGCGCCATCCAGGAGCGCGTCATCGACCGCGTCGGCGGCTCCAAGCCGGTCTCTGTGAACATCCGCATCATCGCCACCTCGAACCGCGATCTGGCCAAGGCCGTGGCGGAAGGCACCTTCCGCGAGGACCTGCTGTATCGCCTGAACGTGGTGAACCTGCGCCTGCCGTCCTTGCGCGAGCGGCCCGGCGACATCGTGGTTCTGGCCGACCACTTCATCAAGAAATACGCCGCCGCGAACGGCGTGCCGGTGCGTCCGATCTCGGCCGCCGCGCGTCAGGCCATTTCGGCCCATCGCTGGCCGGGCAACGTCCGCGAACTGGAAAACGCCATGCACCGCGCGGTGCTGCTGGCGACGGGACCCGAGATCGACGTGGACGCCATCCGCCTGCCGGACGGCCAGCCGCTGGGCGGCATGATGGCCGGACAGGCCTATGAGGCCCCGCAAGCCGGAGTGGCCGCCCGCGCCGCTCAGGCGGCCGACGCCGTGACCCGCAGCTTTGTGGGCCAGACGGTGGCGGCGATGGAAAAGACGCTGATCCTGGACACCCTGACCCACTGCCTCGGCAATCGCACCCATGCGGCCAACATCCTGGGCATCTCGATCCGCACTCTGCGCAACAAGTTGAACGAATACGCCGATGAGGGCACGGCCATTCCGGCGCCGATGAGCGGCGTCTCCGCCTCGGGCTACGCGGCCTGAACCCATGCGCGCACCCGTGGAGCGCCGATGCGTCCTGACGGGGCTGGCCGCCTTGAGCGCGGTCGGCTGTTCGCCGCGCGCGGAATCACGTCCTGCCGCGCCCGTCGCCTTGGCGGAGGAAGTCATTGACCTGTCCGGCTTGGAAACGCGCAATGGCGGCCGTCTCGGCTTCGTCGTTCAGGACGCGGCGACGGGCCGTAAGCTGGTTTGGCGCGGCGACGAACGCTTCGTCTATTGCTCGACCTTCAAGATGTATCTGGCCGCCGCGACCCTGTTGCGGGTGCAGGCCGGGCAGGAGCGACTGGATCGCCGCATCCCCATCACGGCGGCGGACATGATCAACCACGCTCCGGTGACCGAGCCTGCCGTGGGCGCCAGCCTGACGGTCGAGCAGTTGATGAAGGGCGCGGTTGAGGTCAGCGACAACCCCGCCGCCAATCTGTTGCTGAAGGCCATGGGCGGCCCGTCGGCGATGCAGACCTTCTATCGCGGCATCGGCGACGACAGCACCCGCTCAGATCGGTTCGAGCCGGAGATGAATCGTCTGGACGGCGACAAGGACACGATCCTTCCCAGCCAGTCGGTCGCCAATCTTGAACGTCTTTTTCTGGATCCGGCGTCGCCCCTGACCGCAGCGTCGCGCGCCCTGTTGCTGCAGTGGATGACCGACACGCCCACGGGTCAGAATCGTCTTAGGGCTGGAACGCCTGCGGATTGGCGGGTGGCGCACAAGACGGGGACGGGGGGCTATGGGCCGACCAATGACATCGGCCTGTTGTATCCGCCGAACGGCCAACCCGTGATCGTCGCCGCCTATTACCACGCTGCCCGGGCGACATCGGACGACGCCAATGCGGCCGTCATCGCCGAGGCGACGCGTCGCGCGCTGAGGGCGTTGGGCCGTGACTGATACGCCGGTGATGATGAAGGACGGCATGGCGCGCCCGACGGGTCGCGACGTTCTGGGCTGGGTCAACCGCGGCGAAGTGCTGATGGCGGTCGGCGTGATCGGCGTGATCATGCTGCTGATCCTGCCGGTGCCCAAGTTCCTGCTGGATCTGCTGCTGGCCTTCTCGCTGGTGTCCAGCGTGCTGATCCTGATGACCGCCGTGATGATGAAGCGGCCGCTGGATTTCGCCATCTTCCCGACGGTGCTGCTGGTTTCGACCCTGTTCCGGCTGGGCCTGAACCTGGCGTCCACGCGCCTGATCCTGACCCACGGCCAGGAAGGTCACGATGCGGCGGGTCAGGTCATCAACGCCTTCGGTCAGCTGATGATGGGCGGCAACTTCATTATCGGGGTGATCATCTTTGCGATCATTCTGGTGGTGAACTTCGTCGTCATCACCAAGGGTTCGACCCGGATCGCGGAGGTGTCCGCCCGCTTCACCCTGGACTCCATGCCGGGCAAGCAGATGGCCATCGACGCCGATCTGTCCTCGGGCCTGATCACCGAGGACCAGGCCAAGCTGCGTCGCAAGGAGCTGGAGCAGGAATCGACCTTCTTCGGCGCCATGGACGGCGCCTCCAAGTTCGTGCGCGGCGACGCCGTCGCCGGGCTGATCATCACCTTCATCAACGCCATCGGCGGCATACTGATCGGCACGCTGCAACACGGCATGCCGGCGATGGAGGCCGCCAACACCTATGTCCAGCTGACCATCGGCGACGGTCTGGTGACGCAGGTGCCGGCCATCATCATCTCGATCGCCGCCGGCTTCCTGGTGTCCAAGGCGGGCGTCGAAGGCACGGCGGACAAGGCCATGGTCACCCAGTTGGCGACCAATCCCGTGTCGCTGGGCGTGGTGTCGGGCGCGGCAGGTCTGATCGGTCTGATCCCCGGGATGCCGCTGATCCCGTTCGCGGCCCTGGCCATCGGCTCGGGCTTCATGGCCTGGCGGCTGGGCCGCAATCGCTTGAAGCCTCAGCCGACAGAGGCGGAAATTGCGGCGGCGGCAGCGGCCGCAAAACCCAAGGAAGACGTCGAAGAGCCGATCGCCAATGTGCTCACCATTGACGAGGTGAAGATTGAACTCGGCTATTCGCTTCTCAGCCTGATCAACGACCTTGAAGGGCGGCGCCTGACCGATCAGATTCGCGCTCTGCGGCGGTCGCTGGCCCAGGAATACGGTTTCGTCATTCCCCAGGTGCGCATCCTCGACAATATGCGCCTGCCGACCCAGGGCTACGCCATCCGCATCAAGGAGATGGAGACGGGCGCGGGCGAAGTGCGGCTGGGCCACCTGATGGCGATGGACCCGGCAGGTCGCCAGGTCGAGCTTCCGGGCGAGCATATGCGCGAACCCGCCTTTGGTTTGCCGGCGACTTGGATCGAGGAAGGTCTGCGCGAGGAGGCGACGTTCCGGGGCTATACGCTTGTCGATCCGTCGACGGTCCTGACGACCCATCTGACCGAGATCCTGAAAGATAATATGGCCGATCTGCTGTCCTATGCGGAGGTGCAGAAGCTGCTGAAGGAACTGGGCGCCGAAGAGAAGAAGCTGGTCGAGGAACTGGTGCCCAGCGTGGTCACCGTCACGACGCTGCAGCGGGTGTTGCAGTCTCTGCTGCGCGAGAAAGTGTCGATCCGCGACCTGCCGGCCATTCTGGAAGGTTTGGCCGAGGCCGCGCCGCACAGCTCCAGCGTCACGACCCTGGTCGAACACGTTCGTGCGCGTCTGGGCCGTCAACTGTGCTGGCAGAACAAGGACGGCGAGGGCGCCCTGCCCATCGTCACCCTTTCGCCGGAATGGGAAAACGCCTTCGCCGAAAGCCTGATCGGTCAGGGCGAAGACAAGCAGCTGGCGATGGCGCCGTCGCGCCTTCAGGACTTCATCCGCGCCGTGCGTGACACTTTCGAGCGGATCGCCATGACGGGCGAAAACCCGGTGCTGCTCACCGGCCCGATGACGCGGCCCTATGTGCGATCGATCATCGAACGCTTCCGCGGCCAGACCGTCGTGATGAGCCAGAACGAGATCCATCCCAAGGCCCGTCTGCGGACCTTGGGCCAAGTCTGATCCCGCCGACTTGGCAGTTTGACGTTTGACGCGGCGACGCACCCCGCTAAAGCTCCGCCGTCATGAGTCCGAACCCCCGATCCCAATGGTCGCGCCTGCGCGACTTCATGCGTACGCCGTCGTTGGCCCGGTCCATGTCGGCGATGCTGGTCCTGGTGTTCGGGCTGCTGATTCTGGTCAATGCGACGACGTTCGTGATGATCCAGCGCACGGCGTCAGTGAACCGGACCATCGAACACGCCCAGCAGATGCGCCGGGCGGCGCGTACGACCTTGATCGCCATGCTGAACGCCGAGACGGCCCAACGCGGTTTCCTGTTGACCGGGCGCAGCGACTTCCTCGAACCCTATCGCAAGGCGCAGGCGGACATGGCGCCGGCCTTGGCCTTCCTGGACGAGGGGGCGGCGCTCGACCCGACCCTGAAGGCTACCGTCGATCCCATTCATCGCCTCGCCGATCGCAAATGGGCGGAGATGGAGCGCACCGTGTCGCTGGCTCAGCAGGGACGGATCGGTCAGTCGATCCAGTCCGTGCGCTCGGGCGAGGGCAAGCGCTACATGGACGAACTGCGCGCGGCCGTGGACACGTTCGATGCCTTGAAATCCAAGCGGATCGAGGACCGACGGATCGCGTCGGAACGGTCTGGCGTTTTGACGGTGGTCATGAACGCCATCGCGGGGCTTCTGGTCATCGTTCTGGCCCTGCTGTCGGCCTGGCTGGTGCGGCGATACGTGGCCGAGATCCAGTCCGCCCGTGCGACGCTCGACGCCGCCAACGCCAGCCTGGAGGACAAGGTCCGCGAGCGCACCGGCGACCTGATGCGCGCGAACGAGGAGATCCAGCGCTTCGCCTATATCGTCAGCCACGACCTGCGCGCGCCGCTGGTCAACGTGATGGGCTACACCTCCGAACTGGAGCAGGCGGGCAAGATCGTCGACAAGGCGATCTACGAGGCGGAAAAGACGCGCGTGGTCGATCCCGAGATCGTCACAGCCGTCCGCGAGGAAATGCCCGAGGCCATCGGCTTTATCCGCGCCTCGACCGAGAAGATGGACCGGCTGATCAACGCCATCCTGAAGCTGTCGCGCGAAGGTCGCCGCAACCTGCTTCCAGAACCGCTGGACATGACGACGATGGCTCAGAACATCGCCAACAGCGTCCATCACCAGACCGAAGCCTCGGGCGCGCGCATCGATGTGCAGTCGCTGCCTGAAATCGAAAGCGACCGTATTTCGATGGAGCAGATCGTCGGCAATCTGATCGACAACGCCGTCAAATATCTGGATCACGACCGGCCGGGCGAAATCGTCGTGTCGGGCGAGGACGTACCGGGCGGCTGGGTCGTTTACCGGGTCGCCGACAACGGCCGGGGCATCGCCCCACGCGACCACGAGCGGATCTTCGAGCTGTTCCGTCGGTCGGGAAAACAAGACCGTTCCGGCGAAGGTCTGGGGCTGGCGTTCGTCAGAAACAGCGTGCGCCGCCTGGGCGGCACCATCGACGTCGAGTCCGAACTGGGCAAAGGCTCGACTTTCCTGCTGAAATTCCCCAAACGACTGATCCTGTCTGAACCCGGAGGCGCGCTGTGACGCAACCCGTCAAAATCATTATGGTCGAAGACGACCACGGCCACGCCAAACTGATCGAAAAGAACATCCGCCGGGCCAACATCAACAACGAGATCAAGCATTTCGACGACGGCGGATCGGCGCTGGACTATCTGTTCAGCGACGAAATCCTGGCCAACGGTCCGCTCCTGATCCTGCTCGACCTCAATCTGCCGGATATGTCGGGCACGGACATTCTGGAAAAGGTGAAGGGCAACGATCGTCTGAAGCGGGCGCCGGTCGTCGTGTTGACCACAACAGACGACAAGGTCGAGATCCAGCGTTGCTACGATCTGGGCTGCAACGTCTACATCACCAAGCCGGTGGATTATGAATCCTTCGCCGGCGCCATCCGTCAGCTGGGCCTGTTCCTGTCGGTGATTCAGGCGCCGGAGATCTGACGATCAACGCGTCCCAGCCCATTCGCCTGCTCTACATCGACGATGATCGGGGTCTGTCCCGGCTGGTCGAGAAGGAGCTGGGGCGTCACGGCTATGCCGTCACCTGCGCGCCGGACGGCGATGCGGGGTTGGAGCTGTTGCAGCAGCATGACTACGACGTCTGCGCGCTGGACCACTATATGCCGACGCGAGACGGGCTGGACGTCCTGCCGGACATTCTGGCCCTGACGGCGCCGCCGCCCGTCGTCTATGTGACGGGTGCGCAGGATGGTCGGATCGCCGTCGCGGCCCTGCGCGCCGGCGCGGCGGACTATGTGATCAAGGACGTGTCGGAGGACTTCACCTCCCTGTTGCGCTCGGCGCTCGAGGACGCCCTGTCGCGTCGTCGGCTGGAGCGCGAGAACCAACTGGCGCAGGAAGAAATCCGCCGGGCGCGCGATCGGGCCGAGGCCATGCTGCGCGAGGTCAACCACCGCGTCGGCAACTCGCTGCAACTGGTGTCCAGCTTCATGTCGTTGCAGATGCGCCACGTCACCGATCAGGGGGCGAAGGACGCGTTGCGCGAATCGCAGGCGCGGATCGAGGCCGTCGCCCATGTTCACCGCCGCCTCTACACGTCCGGCGACATGAGCCACGTGGCGATGGACGAATATCTGGTCGGGCTGATGGACGAACTGTCCAAGTCCATCGGACCGGACGAAGGATCACCCAAACTGACGCTCGACGCCGAGCCTCTGTCGGTCACCACCGATCAGGCCGTCTCCATCGGCGTCATCGTCACCGAACTGGTGACCAACGCCGTCAAATACGCCTATGCGCCGGGGCAGGGCGGCGAGATCCGCATCCATCTGCGTCGCGAAAACGAACATCGCGTGATGCTGACGGTCGAGGACGACGGCCCCGGCATGGGCGACGGCACGCCAAAGGGCACTGGTCTGGGCGCCAAGATCATTTCCGCCATGGCATCGGGTCTGCGGTCGGCGGTCGAGTTCGACGGCGCCCACAAGGGTGTGCGCGCCAGGTTGTCGTTCGACCTCTAGGGTCGGTTTTCATCATGTTGCAGTTCGGCGTTCGCAAACCCGCTTCGGATTATCGTCACCGCGCCACCGCGTTCGGCATCGTCGAGCGTGAGGGCCTGATCGCCTGCGTGCGCGTCGAGCGCGAGGCCGGTCCTTATTTCGACCTTCCCGGCGGCGGCGTGGATATGGAAGAAACCGAGGTCCAGGCCCTGATCCGCGAATTCGTCGAGGAAACCGGCCTGACGGTTACGCCGCTGAACCGCATCGCCGAGGCCAGCCAGTATTTCGTGCGGTCCACGCGCGAGCCGGTGAACAACGTCGGCGGCTTCTGGACAGCGACCGTGGCGGCGGAAAATCCCGATGCGAAATGCGAGGACGATCATACGCTGGTGTGGCTGGATCCGACCTTCGCCATCTCGCGCTTGCGTCACGATTCCCACGCCTGGGCTGTCGCCGTCTGGCTCCGCCGCCCAAGCTGAGCTTTACGGAACAGGCCCTCAGCGAAGTCGTTTATTTTTCGAACCGCAACGCCACGTCGCGGCGATGAAAACAGGAGATTTCCATGGCTGATCATGACCGTATCGAAGGCGCCGCCAAAAACATCGGCGGCAAGATCAAGGAAGGCGTCGGCAAGCTGACCGGCGACACCAAGATGCAAGCCGAAGGCAAGGCCGATCAGGTCGAAGGCAAGGTCCAGAACGCCGTTGGCGGCGCCAAGGACAGCCTGCGCGACAAGGCCTAAGCCTCGCTAGAAATGCGCGAAAATGCGAAGCGCCGTCCGGGAAAGCGGGCGGCGCTTTTCTGTGTCGATCAATCCTTGTCGCCCCACAGCGTCAGCGACAGACCCTTCTTGTCCGCTGCATCGACTGGGCGGCACTCGGAGCTGAACCCGCCCTCGACCGGACGCGGACGACATTCCATTTCGCGCAGACTCGAGGGCGCGGCCGCCGTGCGCGACTGCGGGCCGCATTGGACCGCATAGTCCGAGCCCGCGGCGCTGGCCCGGATCATCTGGCAGTCGCCGGCCATGCCGCTCGGGCGCAGAGCCTCGGGCAGGTCGGACCCCATGGCGATGGCGAGTTGTTCGCGCACCTCGGTCTGGCATTCGGCCATGGACTTCTGGCCGCGCACCAGCGGACTGCACCGTGCGCGCTCGAAGCCGAACGGATCGGCAAGGCCCCAGGCAGGTATGTTGTGCTCGGGCGGCGGCGCGGGCACTTCAACGACCGCCTCCGGCGCGGGCGCATCCCACACGACGGTCGGCGCAGTCTGTTGGAGGATCAACAAGGCGAAGGCGGCGGCGATCATGGTCGGACCCTTCGTGAAGTTTCAGGCGGTCGCCTGAACGTCCCCTACCTTGTCAGGGCGCGCATCGCCTTGTCGAGGCCTTCGAGCGTCAGCGGGAACATCCTCTGCTCCATCACCTCGCGCAACAGGCCGACGGAAGCGGTATAGTCCCAGTACCGCTCCTGGACGGGATTGAGCCAGACCGACTTCTCCCACTGCTGGCGCGCCCGCTTCATCCAGACGGCGCCGGCCTCTTCGTTCCAGTGCTCGACGGAGCCGCCGGGCATTGTGATCTCATAGGGGCTCATCGTCGCATCGCCGACGAAGATGGCGCGCCAATCGCCGGGGTATTTGTGCAGCAGATCCCACGTCGGGATCCGCTCGGTGTGGCGCCGGCGATTGTCCTTCCAGACGCCTTCGTAGAGGCAGTTGTGGAAGTAGAAGAACTCCAGGTTCTTGAACTCGGTCTTGGCAGCCGAGAACAGCTCCTCAACCAGCTTGATGTGACCGTCCATCGAACCGCCGATGTCGAGGAACAGCAGCACCTTGATGGTGTTGCGCCGCTCGGGCCGCATCTGGATGTCCAGCCAGCCCTGGCGCGCCGTGCCGTCGATGGTGCCGTCGATGTCCAGTTCCTCGGCCGCCCCCTCGCGCGCGAAACGGCGCAGGCGGCGCAAGGCCACCTTGATATTGCGCGTGCCCAGTTCGACCGTATCGTCCAGGTTCCTGAACTCGCGCTTCTCCCAGACCTTGACCGCCCGGCCGTGTTTGCCCGGCCCGCCGATGCGCACGCCTTCGGGATTGTAACCGCCGTGGCCGAAGGGGCTGGTGCCGCCCGTGCCGATCCATTTGGAGCCGCCGGAATGGCGTTCGTGCTGTTCCTCAAGCCGCTGCTTCAGCGTCTCCATCAGCTTGTCGAACCCGCCCAGCGCCTCGATCTGGGCCTTCTCCTCGTCGGTCAGATATTTTTCGTTCAGCAGCCGCAGCCAGTCCTCGGGAATGTCGGTGGTCAGGTCCTCGCCCGCCCCTACCGACTCGATCCCTTTGAACACCCTCCCGAACACCTGATCGAACCGGTCATAGTGTTTCTCGTCCTTAACCAGGACGGCGCGCGACAGGTGGTAGAAGGCCTCGACCTCTCGACCCGCCACGTCGCGATCCATCGCCTCCATCAGATGGAGCCATTCCTTCATCGACACCGGAACTTTGGCGTCGCGCAGGGCGGTGAAGAAGGGCAGGAGCATGGCGGCACTATAGGACGGCGCCGGCGACGCCGTCATGTGGCTTAGTTCTTCGGCGCTGGAATGCTGGCGACGGACATCAATCCAGCCGCCAAGGCGATGGTGTCGGCGTCGGCGACGGGGCCGGATGCGCGGGTCTTGAACGACCACCCGTCGATGTGGGTCAGGATGATGAAGGTTGCCGCGTCCCACCCATACGGATGGCGTCCCTTAAAGGCGGCGAACAGGGGTGCGGGGCGGCCTTCCACCGAGGCGACGCCAAAGGCGCCTTCAAGCGGTTGGACGTTGGTCCAGTTGGCGCGAATGCTTGCCACGGAACTCGCCATGTCCTGCGCTTCGGTCGGCATGGTTCGGTATCGTGTGGCGTAGAGGGTGAAGGTCGCTCCCATCATCGTGTTGCCGCAACTGACGTCGTCGCCGCGATTGGGCGTCATGATGCTTTGCGGATAGACGCGAACCACATTGCCTGGCGCTGCGGCCTCGAAGATGCAGACCATGCCGCTGGCCTTGTGACGCAATCGAACTGCGCCGTCCTCTGCAGTAATGTTCTCGAACAGGTCTGCGGCGCGACCTTCCGCGAGAATGCGTTCGCCTTCCGCCTTGGCGGCGATGGGATCGGCGGGAGGACTTTCGGTTTCCTGTGCGATGACGGGGCTTGCCGAAAGGAAGACGGCCACGGCCGCCAGCAATAATCTACGCATTGGTTCCCCCGAACTCTTATCCCCGGTTGTCTGGATAGGCCTGGTCTATCCGCGCCGCAAGATGAACTCGTGGTCGCGCCAGGCCCCGATGGGGTAGTCGTATTCGCCGACCTTCTGGAAGCCGTAGGCGGCGTACAGACGCTGGGCCTTGTCATTGCCGCTCCAGACGCCGATCCATAGCGGGCCGTCCGTGTGGGTTTGCATCCAGTCCAGAGACAGCTTCAGCAGTCTGGTTCCAAGGCCCTGACCTTGCGCCGCCTGGGACACATAGAGCCGGCGCAGTTCCATGTGCGACGGTCTGGCCGCGGGATGGGGCAGGCCGTTGGGGCCGGCGTTGGCGAAGGCCAGCAGCTCGCCGTCGCGGTCAGCCACCCACCAGGCGCAGTCGGGCTCCGCCAACTTCTTCAGCGTCGGCTCCAGATCGAAGCTGGCGTCCAGAAACGCGTTCAGGTCGGCTTGCGGGTAGGGGATGCCGAACCCCTCGACGAAGGTGTCGATAAAGGTCTGGCGGCCCAGGGCGCCCAAGGCGGCGGCGTCTTCGGGGCGGGCAGGGCGGATCACGATTTCGGTCATGCGTCGGCTCTAGCGCGCGCCTTGGTGCGCGTCACGGGCGACAAGTCCGAAAGCCCGTCGTATCGTCGCTTCAATGTCCCTGCCGATCTTCACCCATCCGTCCATGCTGTCCCACGCGCCGGGCGCGGGCCATCCCGAAAGTCCCGAGCGGCTGAAGGCGGTGCTGGATGCTCTGGAGGATGCAGGCCTGGCCCGCGACCGGTGCGCCGCGACCCAGGCCGAGGTTGTGGATCTGGAGCGGGTGCATCCCGCCGCCTATGTCGCGCGCCTGCTGGACGCCTCGCCGGTCGCCGGCATGGTTCAGCTGGATGCCGACACCGTCCTGTCACCCGGCAGCGTGCCGGCGGCGCGGTTGGCGGCGGGGGCGGCGATCAATGCCGTAAGGGCCGTGGCGCGGGGCGAGATGGACCGCGCCTTCGCCGCCGTGCGCCCGCCGGGCCACCACGCCGAGCCGGACCGCGCGATGGGATTCTGCTTGTTCTCCTCCGTCGCCGTCGCGGCGCGTGCGGCTCAATCCGAAGGGATGGCGCGCGTGGCGGTGGTTGATTTCGACGTTCACCACGGCAATGGCACCCAGGCGGCGTTCGAAGACGACGACAGCCTGTTTCTGGCCTCCATCCACCAGATGCCGCTCTATCCCGGCACGGGCGCGGCGTCCGAGACGGGCGTCGGCAATATCGTCAACGCGCCTGTCGGGCCCCATGCGGCGCGCGAGAACTGGCGCGCCACCTTCGCCGGCGGGTTGATGCCGGCGCTGGAATCGTTCCGGCCGGACCTGATCCTGATCTCTGCCGGTTTCGACGCCCACCGACGCGATCCATTGGCGCATCAGTCGCTGGAGGCCGAGGATTTCGCTTGGGCGACGCGTGCGATTCTGGAGGTCGCGCGTCGGACCTGTTCGGGCAAGGTTGTGTCGGCGCTTGAGGGCGGTTACGACCTTGAAGGACTAGGCCGCTCTGCGGTCGCCCACGTCGCTGCGCTCGGGGAGGACTGAGGACGCTTAACGCCTTGAAACCAAAGGCCCGTCCGTTTGTCATGTCAGCCCCCGCCCTGTCCCTCGATTCGACCGAACCGTCCGTGTCCCCGCCTGACGCCGCGCCATCCGGCGGCGCGCTTGTCGCTGTCCGTCCCGGCGCCATCATCCTGACGCGTCACGGCGAGCCGGCCCTGTCGCGCAAGTGTCTGATCTCTGCGCGCCAGTACGGCGACTGGTGGGCGAAATATGAGATCGGCGGCCTGCTGGCCGGTCAGACGCCGCCGCCCGAACTGGTTGCGGCGGCCCAAGGGGCTGGGGCCATCTACGCCTCGACCCGTCAGCGCGCCCAGGAAACCGCCGCTGCTGTCGCCGCCGGGCGTGAGGTCATGGCCGACGTCATGTTCATCGAGGCGCCCCTGCCGCCGCCGCCGATTCCGGAATGGATCAAGCTGTCGCCCAAATGGTGGGGCGTGGTGTCGCGCTTCTGGTGGCACGCTTTCGATCATCACGGCGGCCAGGAAACCCGCGCCCAGGCCGAGGCGCGCGCCGATCAGGCGGCGCAAAAGTTGATCGCGCGAGCCGAGAACGGTCAGGACGTGCTGGTCTTCGCCCACGGCTATTTCAACCACATGGTCGGCCGCGCGCTGAAGGCCGACGGCTGGAAACTGGTCCAGAACCAGGGCTTCAAATACTGGTCGCAGCGTCGCTACGAGAAGCGATAGCCGCTTCTAACGTTGATGCGCCCCGCGCGCGCCTCTAGGGTCCGCGCCATGACCGATACCGCCGCCGCCATCCCCGCCGATCTCAGCTTCGAAGACGCCCTGAAGCGCCTGGAAACCATCGTGTCTCGCCTGGAATCCGGCCAGGCGCCGCTGGAAGAATCGATCGCCCTCTATGAAGAGGGCGCCAAGCTGAAGGCGCATTGCGAGGCGCGGCTGAAGGCGGCTCAACTGCGTGTGGAAAAGATCGTCGTCGGCCCCGACGGCCAGGCCAAGGGCGTCGAGGCGGCGTCGTTCGAATGATCCCCGTGTCGTCTTCGAGCCTGGTCTGGAGCCGGTTCTCGTGAACCGGGTCATCGCCGCCAACTCGCCGGAACAGGCTGTGATCGATCGCGTGGCTGAGGTCGCCGATCTGGTCACGGTCGCGCTAGATGAACTGCTGCCGCGCGCCGAGGGCCCAGAATCCCGCCTGACCGAGGCGATGCGCTATGCGGCGCTGGGCCCCGGCAAACGCCTTCGCCCGTTCTTCGCGTTGGAGGCCGCACGCCTGTTCGACATCGATGAGCGGTCGGTGCTCCGCGCCGCCTGCGCGTTGGAATGCGTGCACGCCTACAGCCTGGTCCACGACGACCTGCCGTGCATGGACGACGACGACGTGCGCCGGGGCCGCCCGACCGTTCACCGCGCCTACGACGAGGCGACGGCGGTGCTGGCCGGCGACGCGCTGCAGACGGCCGCCTTTGACATCATCCTGCACGAAGACACCCATGAGGATGCGGCCGTGCGCTGCGAACTGGCGGCGCGGCTGTCGCTGGCGTCCGGCGCGCGGGGCATGGCGGGCGGTCAGATGATCGATCTGCTGGGCGTGCGCGACGACCTGGGCGGCGTGGCGCGTATGCAGCGACTGAAGACCGGCGCCCTGTTCGCCTATGCCTTCGAAATTCCTCTGATCATCGCCGACGCCTCTGCCCAGCACCGCCATGCCCTGATCAGCTTCGCCCACGATGTCGGCCTGGCCTATCAGATCGTCGACGACCTGCTGGATGCTGAAGGGTCGGCCGAGGAAATGGGCAAGGCGGCCGGGGGCAAGGACGCGGCTCTCGGCAAGACCAACTTCGTCACCCTGCTGGGTCTGGAGGCGGCGCGGCAAAGGGTCGCGCATCTCGCAAACCAGGCCCGTTCGCATCTGGAGCCGTTCGGCGACGAGGCCGAAATCCTCAGGGCCAGCGTGGACTTTGTGCTAAAGCGCCGGTCCTGATACGAAACGTTGAACCGACCTGCGGGTTGATCGACCAGACTTTCCAAGGTTTTACGGCTGATGCCCGACACCCCGCTACTCGACACCGTCAAGACGCCCGCCGACACGCGGGACTTCGATATCGCCCAGTTGAAACAGCTGGCGCAGGAGGTGCGGGCCGAGACAATCGACGCCGTGTCCGTCACCGGCGGCCATCTGGGCGCGGGGCTGGGCGTGGTCGAACTGACCACGGCGCTGCACCATGTGTTCGAGACGCCCAAGGACATCCTGATCTGGGACGTCGGGCATCAGTGCTATCCGCACAAGATCCTGACCGGACGGCGCGACCGCATCCGCACCCTGCGCCAGGGCGGCGGCCTGTCGGGCTTCACCAAGCGCAGCGAGAGCGAATACGATCCTTTCGGCGCGGCCCACGCCTCGACTTCCATCAGCGCCGCCCTGGGCTTCGCCGCCGCGCGCGATCAGAAGGGTGAGAAGAACCGCGTCGTAGCGGTCATCGGCGACGGCTCCATGTCCGCCGGCATGGCCTATGAGGCGATGAACAACGCCGCCGAGGCGACCAGCGGCCAGCTGATGGTCATCCTGAACGACAACGACATGTCGATCGCGCCGCCGGTTGGCGGGATGAGCGCCTATCTGGCCGGCCTGGTGTCGGGCGGTGCCTATCAGAACGTCCGCCGCCTGGGCAAGACGGTGGCCCAGCACCTGCCGCGCCCCTTCCGCAAGGCGGCCAAGAAGGCCGAGGAATACGCCCGCGGCATGGTCACCGGGGGCACCTTCTTCGAGGAGTTGGGCTTCTATTACGTCGGTCCGATCGACGGCCACGACATGGACAATCTGGTGCCAATCCTGAAGAAGGCGGCCGCCATTGAGGACCGCCCGGTTCTGGTTCACGTCGTGACGCAGAAGGGCAAGGGCTATGCCCCCGCCGAAAGCAGCGCCGACAAACTGCATGCAGTCGTCAAGTTCGACGTGGTCTCAGGCAAGCAGGCCAAGGCCATCTCCAACGCCCCCAGCTACACCAAGGTGTTCGGAACCGAGCTGATCAAACACGCCAAGGTCGATCCGTCGATCGTGGCAATCACGGCGGCCATGCCGTCCGGCACGGGTCTGGACCTGTTCGGTCAGGCCTTCCCCGAGCGGACCTATGACGTCGGCATCGCTGAACAGCACGCGGTCACCTTCGCGGCCGGTCTGGCGGCGGACGGGATGAAACCGGTCTGCGCCATCTACTCGACCTTCCTTCAGCGCGGCTATGACCAGGTGGTCCACGACGTGGCGATCCAGTCGCTGCCGGTGCGTTTCGCCATGGACCGGGCGGGTCTGGTCGGATCGGACGGCGCGACGCACGCTGGATCCTTCGACATCGGCTTCATGGGCGCGCTGCCCGGCATGGTGCTGATGGCGGCGGCGGATGAGGCCGAACTGGCGGCGATGATCTCGACCAGCCTGGCCATCGACGACCGGCCTAGCGCCTTCCGCTATCCGCGCGGCGACGGCGTGGGAGTGGAGATCCCGGAACTCGCTGCGCCGCTTGAGATCGGCAAGGGTCGGATCGTGCGCGAGGGCACGTCAGTCGCCATCCTCAGCCTGGGCACGCGCTTGCAGGAATCGTTGAAGGCGGCGGACATGCTGGCCGCCAAGGGCGTGTCGGCGACGGTTGCGGACGCCCGTTTCGCCAAGCCGCTGGACGCCGACATGATCCTGCGCCTGGCGCGCGAGCACGAGGCGCTGATCACGGTGGAGGAAGGCGCCATGGGCGGCTTCGGCGCCTTCGTGCTGCAGCTGCTGGCCGAGAAGGGCGCGCTGGATGCGGGTCTGAAGATCCGCACCCTGAATCTGCCCGATGCCTTCCAGGACCAGGATGCGCCGATGGCCATGTACGCCCAGGCCGGCCTGAACGCCGAACACATCGCCGCTGCCGCGCTTCAGGCCCTGGGCGTGTCGGCGAGTCAGGCGGCCAGAGCTTAGATCAGGCCCGGTCGCGAATTCGCATCGCCCCGCGCTCGCCGGTCTCCACCTCGAACCGGCCGGTGGCGCGGATCAGATCCGACAGCTTGGCGTAGCCGTAGGTGCGCTGGTCGAAGTCGGGATGGGCGTTGCGCAGCCGATTGCCGATACCGCCCACCGCGACCCATCCGTCGCCGTCCTCGTCCATGTCGGCGATGATGGCCGCGATCAGGCGCGCGGCCTCGGACGGCTTGCGCTTGGTCGCCGGCGCTTCGGCGACGGGCGACTTGGCGCCGGCGTCGACCGGAACCGGCGCGATCAGGTTCTCGGTATAGATGAAACGGGTGCAGGCCTGACGGAAGCTTTCGGGCGTTTTCTGCTCGCCGAACCCGTAGACGTCGACGCCTTCCTCGCGGATGCGCGCCGCCAGGCGGGTGAAATCGGCGTCGGACGATACCAGGCAGAAGCCGTCAAACCTCCCGGAATGCAGCAGGTCCATCGCATCGATGACCAGGGCGATGTCGCCAGAGTTCTTGCCCTTGGTGTTGGCGAAATTCTGCTGGGGCTGGATGGCGAAACGGGCCAGGACCCGCGTCCAGCCGGCGATCTGCGGGCTGGCGAAGTCGCCATAGATGCGCCGCGCCGAGGCCTCGCCCAGGGTGGCGATCTCGCTGAACAGCGCCTCTGCGATCCGGGCGGAGGCGTTCTCCGCATCGATCAGGACCGCGAGGCGGGGGGCCTTGTCGTCAGCCATGGCGGATGTCCTTTTCCTGCGCCGCCAGTCTGCGGTGCGGCGGACCTTACAGTTGCCCCATCGTATTGTCGTGATCCACGGCCTGTTTCTTCAGCCAGCCCACGAAGGCGGTCGCGCTGGGCGATGGCGGGCGGTCACGGGGCTGGACGACATAATAGGCGAAGCCGACCGCTTCCGATCCATCGGGGAAGGGCGCCACCAACCGCCCCGACGCCAGGTCCGCCTGGGCCAGGGTGCGTTTGGCCAAGGCCACGCCGCGTCCCGATATGGCGGCCTCGATCAGCAGGCCTGACTGGTTGAAGCGTGAGCCCCGACGCGGGTCGGGGTGACGAATGCCGCGCGCCTTCAACCACATGGCCCAGTCCGGGCGGCTGGGATCGCCGTCGTTGGACATGTCATGCAGCAGGGTGTGTCCGATCAGGTCGGCGGGTTTGCGGATTGGCTTGTCGCCATCCATCAGCGATGGGGCGCAGACAGGCAGCACTGTCTCGGTCATCAGCCGATCGACCGTCAGGCCGGGATAGTCGCCGGGACCGTAGCGCACCGCCAGATCGACCTTGCCCTCGCTCAGGTCCGCCGGCTCCATGTCGGCCGAGATCCACAGTTCGATCTCGGGATGGGCGGTGTGAAAGTCGTCCATGCGCGGCATCAGCCATTTGGAGGCGAAACCGGGCGCCACGCTGATCGACACCTGTTTGCGACGCGGCGGTTCACGCAGCAGCGCCGAGGCGTCCATCAGCCGCTCGAACCCTTCGCGCAGCAGCGGCACGGACGAGCGGCCCAGATCGGTCAGTTGCAGGCCCCGCGCCTCGCGTGCGAACAGCGGCCCGCCGACGATGTCTTCCAAGAGGCGGATCTGCTGGCTGACCGCGCCCGGCGTCACCGACAGTTCGTCGGCGGCGCGCGAAAAGTTCAGGTGCCGGGCAGCAGCCTCGAAGGCGCGCAGGGCGTTGAGCGGGAGCAGGGGACGGGCCATCGCGGATAGAAATCCTATCAGCGAGACAAAGGCAATCTGGTTTGCGGCTCCGGACGGGGAAGAGGAAGGTTCGCGCCCTGCTGTCGTCCCTGTTTCCTCTCCCGACGGCCCTGAAAGCAAGACGATGCGTGTATTTCTCGCCTCCATCCCGCTGGAGGCCGCAAAGATCGTGATCATCGGCGGCGGCGAGCCGGCGCTGGCCAAGCTGCGACTGTTCCTGAACACGCCCGCCGAGGTAGTCTGGTTCGCGCCCGACGGCGCGCCCCCCAAGATAGAGACGCCTTTGACGGCGCCGGAGCCGGTCCTGCGTTCGCCAGAGCCTGAAGATCTGGTGGGTGCCCGGCTGGTGTTCATTGCGCTGGACGATGTGGACGAACTGACGCGACTGGGCGCCTTGGCGCGGGCGGCTGGGGCCCAGGTCAATGTGGTGGACAAGCCGCATCTGAGCGATTTCCAGACCCCGGCCCTGATCGACCGCGACGAGGTCGTGATCGGCGTGGCGACCGGTGGTTCAGCGCCCATTCTGGCGCGGGACATCCGCACAGCCATCGAGGGCGTGCTGCCCGCCGGACTGGCGAATGTGGCGCGGCTGGCGCGCGAGTTGCGCGACACGGTCAAAGCCAGCGTGCCGGACTTCATGGCGCGACGTCGCTTCTGGGAGAAGGCCTTCCGGGGACCGGCCGCGACGCTGGCGGCGGAAGGTCGGACGGCCGAGGCGCGGCGTGAAATGCTGCGCCTGTTGAACTCGGCCGCACCCGAACAGGGCGTGGTCCATATCGTCGGCGCCGGGCCGGGCGATCCTGAACTGCTGACCCTGAAGGCGCTGCGGGTGTTGCAGGACGCCGACGTCATCATCCACGATAGACTGGTGCCCGAGGCGGTGCTGGAGCGGGCGCGGCGCGACGCCAAGCGGCTGTACGTGGGTAAGGCGCGCGGCGAGCATTCGGTGCCGCAGGATCAGATCGAGGCCCTGATGATCGCGGAGGCGCGCGCCGGTCATCGGGTAGTCCGACTGAAGGGCGGCGATCCCTTCGTCTTCGGGCGCGGCGGCGAGGAACTGGACGCCATGCGGGCGGCCGGAGTCCCAGTCTTCGTCGTGCCGGGCGTGACGGCGGCGCTGGCCTGCGCGGCCTTGGCGGGCATCCCCCTGACCCATCGCGATCACGCCCAGGCGGTCACCTTCGTGACGGCCCAGGCCAAGCCAGGCGGCGTCGAGGCCGACTGGACGCGACTGGCCAGCCCCAACCACACCTTGGCCATCTACATGGGGTCGGACCGTGCCGAGGAGACGGCTGCGCGCCTGATCGCGGCGGGGCGTTCGCCCTCGACGCCCGTCGCCATTGTCGAGAACGGCAGCCGCCCGGACGAGCGGGTTCTGACCGGGCGACTGGATGGGCTGGGCGCCTTGGTGCGCGGCGCCGACCTGACCGGCCCGGCCCTGCTGTTCGTCGGCGAAACGGCGGCGTTGTCGGCAGCTCAACTGGATGTTCGAGCGGAGGTCGCGGCGTGAAGATCGTCACCGCAAACCGCCTGTCGGACGGTCGCGTCATCTATGCAGGCGTCGACAACCAGCCGGTCGAGCACATTGATCAGGCTTTGGTGCTGGACGATACGGCGGCCGAGGTCGTGCTGGCTGATGTCGCTGGGCGTCCGGACGTCTTTGTGAATCCCTACCTGTTCGAGGGTCAGAACCGCACGCCCTCGGGCCGCGACCGGCTGAAGGAACGCATCCGCTCGGCCGGGCCGACCGTGGGTCACAGCGTCGTCGGAGGCGTGGGCTGATGTATCGCTATGACGAATTCGACCATGCCCTGGTGCGCGAACGGGTTGAGGAATTTTCGGACCAAGTGACGCGCCGCGCATCCGGCGCCCTGACCGAAGACGAGTTCAAGCCGCTGCGGCTGATGAACGGCGTCTATCTGCAACTTCACGCCTATATGCTGCGCGTCGCCATTCCCTATGGCGTGATGAGCAGCCGTCAGATGCGCCGATTGGCCCATATCGCCCGGACCTATGACAAGGGCTACGGCCACTTCACCACCCGCTGCAACATCCAGTACAACTGGCCGGCCCTGACCGACCTGCCGGCGATCCTGAGCGATCTGGCCGATGTCGAGATGCACGCCATCCAGACCTCGGGCAACTGCATCCGTAACACCACGACAGACGTCTTCGCCGGCGCCGCCGACGACGAGATCGAGGATCCGCGTCCCTGGTGCGAGATCATCCGCCAGTGGTCGACGATCCACCCGGAATTCAGCTTCCTGCCGCGCAAATTCAAGATCGCGGTGATCGGCGCGGAGAAAGATCGGGCGGCGATCCGCACCCACGACGTCGGCCTGCAGATCGTGAAGGGCGAAGACGGTGGAACGGCCTTCCGCGTCTTCGTCGGCGGCGGGCAGGGGCGTCTGCCGCATATCGGTCAGGAGATCGCCCCGGCGGTCCCGGCGGCGGACCTTCTGGCCTATCTGACCGCCATTCTACGGGCTTGGAACCTGCTGGGTCGGCGTGACAACATCCACAAGGCGCGGATCAAGATCCTGGTCGCCTCGCTGGGGATCGAGGCCTTCCGCGAGGAGGTGGACAAGCATTACGCCACCTTACGCCGTGAGGATCTGCGCATCCCCGAGGACGAGGCCGAGCGGATCAAGGCCTATTTCGCCCCGCCGCCGTTCGAGGATCTGCCCAAGGTCAGCGGTCCGTTCGACCGCGCCCTGTTGGCCGATCCGGACTTCGCCCGGTTCGCCCGCAACAACGTCCGTCGTCATCGCCAGCCGGGGTACGCTTCGGTGGTGGTGTCGCTGAAGCCGGTCGGCGGGGTGCCGGGCGACATCACGGCGGACCAGATGGACGCGGTGGCGGACCTGGCCGAGCAATATTCCTTCGACGAACTGCGCGCCGCCTACGAGCAGAACCTTGTCCTGCCCCATGTGAGGCTGGACGATGTGCCGACGGTCTGGCGGGCGCTGCGAAAGGCGGGGCTGGCGACGGCCAATGCCGATCTGGCGACGGACGTGATCGCCTGCCCGGGCCTGGACTATTGCAGCCTGGCCAACGCCCGGTCGATCCCGGTGGCCCAGGCCCTGTCCAAGCGGCTGGCGGACATGGACTATCAGGAGAAGCTGGGGCCGGTCCGCATCAATATGAGCGGCTGCATCAACGCCTGCGGCCACCACCACGTCGGCCACATCGGCGTGCTGGGCGTCGATCGCAAGGGCGAGGAATACTACCAGATCACCGTCGGCGGCTCGCCTGACGAACAGGCGGCTCTGGGAGACATCGTCGGCAAGAGCCTGCCGGCCGACGAGGTCGCGCCGGCCATTCACCGGACCCTGGACCGTTATCTGCAAATCCGCACGGACGGCGAACGGTTCATCGACACGGTGCGCCGCGTCGGTCCCGATCCCTTCCGCGACGCCATCTATGAGACGCTCGATGCAACGGCTTGAGGGCATTCAGAACGGGCTGCGCCTGCCCGTCACCACGCCGCTGGAGGAGGTCGAGGCGGCTGCCGCCAACGAAGATACCCTGGTGCTGGAGTTCGACGCCTTTCGCGACGGGCGCGGATTCTCGCTGGCGGCCGTGCTGCGCGAGCGGGGCTATTCCGGGCGGCTGATCGCGGCGGGCAAGGTGCTGCCGGATCAGGCGCGGCACCTGCGGCGTTCGGGCTTCGATGCGGTGGAACTGGCCGAGGGCGCGGATCCCGCCGCCTGGGACCGGATGGATCAGGCGTTCAGCGGTGCCTATCAGCCCGCCGTCGATACCGCGCCGACCATCTGGCAGCGTCGTCGTGCGGTGTCGAACGACCGTGATCTGGACGCGCTGGCCGAACGGCTGAACCGCGAGACGGCGGGCAAGGACGCGTCCGAAATCCTGAAGGCGGCGTTGGACCCAGCGCTGGCCCTGAGGGTCGGCGCCATCTCGTCGTTCGGGGCCGAATCCGCCGCCTTGCTTGACATCATCGCCGGCGAGGACAAGACCGTGCCGGTGGTGTTTCTGGAGACAGGCCAGCATTTTCTCCAGACCCTGTCCTATCGCACGCAACTGACCAAGGCGCTGGGCCTGACCGACGTGCGGCTGGTCACGCCGGATGCGGGCGAGAAGGCGACGTTGGATGCGCGCGACGACCTGTGGAAGACCGACGCCGACGCCTGCTGCGATCTGCGGAAGGTGCGGCCGCTGGCGCGGGCGACCGCCGGGTTCAATGCGCTCATCACCGGACGTAAACGCTACCAATCCGCCACGCGGGCAAAGCTGAAGCCGTTCGAGGTGTTGGACGGAGTGCTGCGGATCAATCCCCTGGCCAACTGGGACGCCGACGACGTGGAAGCCTGGCTGGAAGAGAACGATCTGCCGCGTCACCCGCTGGTCGAGCAGGGCTATGCCTCCATCGGCTGCTGGCCCTGCACCCGCGCGGTCCAGGACGGCGAAGACGCCCGCGCCGGACGTTGGTCGGGCATGGACAAGGTCGAGTGCGGCATCCACTTAGGGCAACGCCAGGCCGCCGCCTGATCCGCCCTGTCCTCGACCTTCGCCTGAAAGCCTGACCTTGTCCGCTACGTCATCCGTCACTGATCTGATCGGCAATACGCCGCTGGTGCGCCTGAACCGTCTGTCCGACGCGACGGGCTGCGAGATCCTGGGCAAGGCCGAGTTCATGAACCCCGGCGGCTCGATCAAGGACCGCGCGGCCCTGTCGATCGTCCAGGGCGCGCGGGCGTCCGGCGCGCTGAAACCCGGCGGGACGATCGTCGAGGGCACGGCCGGCAACACCGGCATCGGCCTGGCCTTGGTCGGGGCCGCCTTGGGTCATCCGGTCGTCATCGTCATTCCACGCACCCAGTCGGAAGAGAAGAAGTCCGCCATCCGTTCGCTGGGCGCCCGCCTGGTCGAGGTGGACGCCGCACCCTTTTCCAGCCCGAACCACTTCGTCCACTATTCCGGGCGTCTGGCCGCCGAACTGAACGACAGCGAAGAGGCCGGCGCCATCTGGGCCAATCAGTTCGACAACACCGCCAACCGCGAGGCCCACTACAACACGACCGGCCCCGAAATCTGGACGCAGACAAACGGTCAGGTCGACGCCTTCGTCTCGGCCGTCGGCTCGGGCGGGACTATCGCCGGCGTCGGCGCCTATCTGCGCGAACAGAAGCCGGATGTGACCATCGCCCTGGCCGATCCAGCGGGCGCGGCCATGTTCAACTGGTTCACCAAGGGCGAGATGACGGGCGAGGGATCGTCGATCACCGAGGGGATCGGAGTGGCCCGCATCACCGGCAATCTGGAAGGCTTCAAACCCGACTACGCCTATCGGATCGAGGACGCGGAGTTCCTGCCGATCCTGTTCGACCTGGTGAAGCACGAAGGCCTGTCGCTGGGCGGATCGGCGGGGGTGAACATCGCCGGCGCGGTGCGGCTGGCGCGCGAGTTTGGGCCAGGCAAGACCATCGTGACCTGCCTGTGCGATCCCGGCTCGCGCTATGCGTCCAAGCTGTTCAACCCGGAATTCCTGCGGTCAAAGGGTTTGCCGGAGCCGGACTGGGCGTAAGCCCATCGTCTCCTCCCCACTTGTGGGGAGGGGGACCGCAAAGCGGTGGAGGGGCTCTTGAAGTCCCACAAGCGGCCTGTGATGCGGCTAAGAACCCCTCCGTCTCTCCGCTTCGCTCCGAGCCACCTCCCCACGAAGCGGGGAGGAGACGACGCTTCTGCTACTTCGCCTTCTGCTCCGCGATCCAGGCGTCCATCCGCTGGTCCAACAGCGCCAGCGGCAGCGGGCCCTCGACCAGCAGGGCGTCGTGGAAGGTGCGGATGTTGAACTTCGGCCCCAACTCCCGCTCGGCCCGCGCGCGGATTTCGCGCAGGCGGATTTCGCCGATCTTGTAGGCCGTGGCCTGACCGGGCCAGCCGATGTAGCGTTGAAGTTCGGTCTCGATATTGTGCGGCGCGAGCGCCGAGTTGTCGCGGAAACAGGCGCGGGCCTGTTCCTCGGTCCAGCCCATCCAGTGCAGGCCGGTGTCCGCGACCAGTCGGCAGGCGCGCCACATCTCATAGGACAGGCGGCCGAACCGTTCGTAAGGCGTGCGGTAGAAGCCCATCTCCTCGCCCAGATATTCGGCATACAGGCCCCAGCCCTCGGTATAGGCGCTGACGTTGGCCTGGCGGCGGAAATAGGGTTGGCCGGGCGCCTCCTGTTGCAGTGCGATCTGGAGGTGGTGGCCCGGCACGGCCTCATGCAGGGTCAGGGCGGGCAACTCGTACAGCGGACGCTGATCCAGCTTGGACGTATTGACGATGTAATGGGCCGAAACGCCGTTTTGCATCGAACCGCCGTTGTAGCGGCCGGTGGTGTAGTTTTCCTCGATCTGCGGCGGCACGGGCTGCACGTCGTAGGTCAGGCGGGGCAGGGTGGCGAACAGAGGGGCAGGCCGCCATCCGCGCGCTTGGCCATCTCCGACGCCTGCTGCAACAGGGCCTCACGGCTGGTCGCATAGAACTGAGGATCCGTGCGCAGGAAGTTCAGGAAGCCGGCGAATTCGCCGGTCCAGCCGGCGGCCCTCATCTCCACATCCATGCGGGCGCGGATGCGGGCGACCTCGTTCAGACCGATCTGGTGGATCTGGTCCGGCGTCAGGTCGGTCGTGGTGTGGCCGCGCACCAGATAGGCGTAGAGCGCCTTGCCGCCGGGCCGATTGCCGATGCCCGGCTGGACCGGCGCCTCGCGCAGATAATCCCTTTCAAGGAAGGTCCGCCAGGCCCGGCGCGCGGGAAGGATCGCTTCTGAAACCGCCGCCGTCGCCTCTGCGCTCAGGCGATCCTTATCCGCTTGAGACACGGTCGAGGGCAGGGTCGCCAAGGGCTTCAGCAGCGGCTCGGCGTCCGGCTTGATCGCCACATCGTTTCGCGCCAGCGTCAGGGCGCTTTCTGTCACGGATCGGGCCTGGACCAGGCCGGTGTCCAGGCCGCGCCGGGCATTGGCGGTCGTCTGGGCGTAGATTTGGCCGAAGCCCCGGATACGCTTGATGTAGGCCTCGGCCTCCGCGACCGAGTTCAGTCGCGTGCTGCCGCCGACATAGAGCGCCCAGGTTCCAGGGCCGCCTTCGGAGTCGAACGCCAGGCGGCTGGTGTCGTAATCCAGCCCTTCGAGACTGCGGTTGAGCGTATAGAGCAGGAAGGCGTGGTTGATGCCGCCGCCGTGGGAAAGACTTGCCGGGTCGATGGCCGCCAACCGCCGCACGAACCCTTGCAGCGGCGCGCGCTGGGCCAGTTCGAACTCCCGCGACAGGTCAGGCACCCGCCCCATCGCCTCGACATCGCCCTCTCCGCCTGCCGAGATCGGATCGACCGACTTCAGATAGGTCTCGTAGTCAGCGATGACGGCGTTCAGCGCGGCGTCTGCCGGGGCGGTTGCGACGGCAGCGGGCGGCGTCTGCGCGACGGCCGCAACCGGCGAGCCAGCCGCAAGCATGGCTGCAACAGCCAGATAAGAAATCTTCATGACGCCCCTCCTGTCAGGAGGGGCACGCAAGCCGAGCAGAGCCGATGCGTCAACCGCAGACGGTGAAGAACTGCTCGATTTGCACCTTTGCGGCGGGATGGGCGGCGTAGACGTGACGTTCGTCGTCAGCCCAGGCGGCGATCCAGCCCAGACGGCGGAAGCGTTGGAAGACCGGATCCTTGGTCTTGGCCTGCGCCGTCAGCAGTTCGCCGTCATGCACAACGGCTGGTTCAGATGCGGCGCGATAGCGCTCGGTGTCGCCGCCGGATTCCAAATAGATTTCGCGGCCCGGCTTGTCGCTGGACGCCGTCAATTCCAGCGCGCTCGACCCCACCTGACAGGCGAGCCGAAGTTTGACTTCGTCGCTGTTGGCGATGCCGTAGGCCAGCATGGCCTCCTGACCATCGGTGTTCAGGAACCAGTCGTAACCGGGCGTCGGAGCCGGCGCCGATGCAGTCGCCGCAGAGCCGGCTGCGAGCATCGGGGCCTGGGTCGCGCAAGCCGCAAGAGCCGAGACGGCGGTCAAAGCTGATATCAAGCAAAGACGCATGCGTGAGTTCCTCAGCCGGCGCAGCGATCGGCGAAGCGACGCAGCTTGGCCATGTGCGGACGTTCGACGGTGATCGTGCTGGTGTCGTCGCCGACGGCGATCGTCATCCGGCCGTTGGACACGAAGGCGGAAAAGGCGGGGTGGTCGACGGGGATCGCCGTCTCCAGCTTGCCGCCACGCCCGACGCGCGCCTCGCTGGTGGCCGTCGACCCGCCTGAGGTGATGCGCGCAAAGCCGGCGGACGCATCCTCGCCATAGACCGCGACCGAAACCGCGCCCGAACCCGGCAGGCATTGCAGTGTCGCGCGCAGGCTGGCCGTGTCGGGGATGTCGTTGGCCAGCACCATCGGTCCCTCGCCCTCGTACAGGCTCCAGGTCCAGCCTGCGGCGGGCGCAGTCTGTATCGCGACCGTCATCAGGGCGGAGAGTATCAGCATCATGTGTCAGCCCCCGCCGACGACGCGCAGCGCCGCGTCGCCTTGAATGTCGTCAGACGCGGCTGTGACCGCAAGAGATCGGACGACCGCATTTCCTTTGAACGCGGTTATCCGTCCGCAGTTCAACCCGCAGGGTCAGCTCGCGTCAGAACGGGCTGAAGCGTTCCGCCAGCGCCTGACCCACGGGCGGGGCCTGGACGCGGCTGACGTCGCCGCGACCGCCGTAGGAAATGCGCGCCTCGGCGATCTGGGTGTGGTTGATGGCGTTGGCCGATGAGATGTCTTCGGGGCGGACGATGCCGGCGACCGTCAGTTCGCGGACCTCGCGGTTGGTGCGCACTTCCTGCCGACCCTGGATCACCAGATTGCCGTTGGCCAGGACGTCGGTGACGACGGCGGCTATGGTTAGCGACACCTTCTCGGCGCGGGTGACCGAACCATTGCCCGACGACTTCAGATCGCCTTCCATGCCGACCATCTTCGACGGATCGAAGCCGCCGGGGAAAGCCCGGCCCAGGCTGCTTTCCAGGCCAAACAGATTGCTGACGCCGGCATTGATCTCGTTGGAGCGCGAGCGCTGGGTCGAGTTCTGGGTCTGAGCGCGATCGTCGATGTCGATCTTGACCGTCAGGATGTCGCCGATGTGGCGCGCGCGCTGGTCGCCGAAGAAGGTGCGGGCGCCCGTGCGCCACAGGCTGTTGGCGCTGGCTGGCGCGGTCTCGCGCGCGGGCAAATAGGCCTGCTGCGCCGGGATCAGGGCGGCCGGATAGCCGATGGGGGCCAGTTCCGGACCGCGCACCGTTTCGGCGACGGTCGAGCAGGCGGCGAGGGGGGCGAGGGCGGCGAGGATCAGGATGGCTTTACGCATGACTTGGATTCCCTAGCGGGCGGCGAACTGTTGGGGATTGGCGCGGGCCATGTCGGCGCCGGGGCCGGCGATGGCTTGGCCGGGACCCGAGGCGACCGCGTCGATGACGCGGTTGGACGTGGTGTTCATGATGGCCACTGGTTCGCCCAGACCGGCGCTGCGCATGGCCTTACCCATAACGGCCAGGTTCACGCCGCCGACCTGATAGGTGACGCGCACCATATCGTTGCGGGCGATGATCTGTGGCGCGGCGCCGGGACGATAGGCGGCGCGGGCGATGGGTTGGGCAGCCTGGACAGCGTCCGTCGGCGCGGCCTCGGCCACGGTCTGAACCGGTCCGGCCGAACGCCGCACGGCGACGCGGCGCAGGCCGTTGGGATTGCTCCAGTCCAGGCCCGCCTGACGCGCCTGGGCCTGAAGCTGACCGGCGTCCAGCACGACAGAAGGACCGACGCGCTCGGCGACGGCGACATTGGCCGCAGCGCCCGCGCCCTCGAAGATATCGCCCAGGGTGACGCGACCGTCGTCATCCACGGGGTTTGCGCGCAGCACGACCGGATTTGCGAGGGCGGCGCCGGCGAAGGCGCTGACGGCGGCGGCGAGCAGCAGGGAACGGATCATGGTCATGGCCCTAGCCCTTCACTTGCGAGGCGACGGACAGCATCTGGTCGGCGGTGCTGATGACCTTGGAGTTCATCTCATAGGCGCGCTGCGCCACGATCAGGGCGCTGATTTCAGCGACGGCATCGACGTTCGACGCCTCGGTGTACGACTGCATGATCTGGCCGTAGCCCGCGTCGCCGGGCGTCCCGACGATCGCCGGCCCGGACGCAGCGGTTTCCAGCAACAGGTTGTCGCCGATGGCTTCCAGACCGGCTTCGTTGAAGAAGCTGGCCAGTTCGATCTGACCGACCGTGGTCGGCGCGGGCTGCCCGGCCTGGGTCACCTGAACCAGGCCAGTCTTGGAGATCGATACCTTGGTCGCGTCCTGCGGAATGGTGATCGCCGGCTCCAGCAGATAGCCGTCGTCCGTCACCATCTGACCTTCTGGGTTGACCTGCAGATTGCCTGCGCGGGTGTAGGCCTTTTCGCCAGAAGGCAGGCTGATCTGGAAATAGCCCTTGCCGTCGATGGCCATGTCGTACGGGTTGCCGGTCGCCTGGGGCGTCCCCTGTTCGGTGATCCGATAGACGGCACCGGCCTTGACGCCTGCGCCGATCTGGATGCCGGTTGGAACCACGGTGCCGGAGGCCGAGGATTGGGCCCCCATACGTTCGACGTTCTGGTACAGCAGGTCCTGAAACTCGGCGCGCTGCTTCTTGAAGCCCACCGTGTTCATGTTGGCGATGTTGTTGGAGATGACCTCCACGTTCAGCTGCTGGGCGGCCATGCCCGAGGCTGCGGTTCTCAGAGCGCGCATGTTCCGGCTCTCCCTTAAGCGGCCTTGCCGAGGCGCTCGACGGCGCGACGGCTCAGGTCTGTGGTGTTTTCGATCAGCTTGGAAATGCTCTCGTAGGCGCGGCTGATCTCGACGAGATTGGTGATTTCGATCAACGGATTGACGTTTGAGGATTCCAGCGAGCCCTGATGAACCTGGGCGTCGGCGGCCTCGATCGGCTGGGCGTTGGACTTATTGCGGTAGAGGCTGTCGCCGCCCTTTTCGAGCACGCCCAGCGTGTCGAAACGCACGACCGACAGCCGGCCAGTGACCTGTCCGTTCTGGGTGATGGTGCCGTCGGCGCCGACGCTGGGCGCGCCAAGCGCGGGGTCCAGCACGATCTCTGCGCCGCCGCCAAGGACGGCCTGACCCTGTTTGGTGGTCAGACGCCCTTCCGGGTCCAGGGTGAAGGCGCCGTCGCGGGTGTAGGCCTCGCCGTTGGCGCCATCACGCACGGTGAAGAAGGCGCCCTCGCCGGAAATGGCGAAGTCCAGCGAGCGGCCCGTCTGCTGCATCGAACCCTGGCCGAAGTCGCGACCGACGCCATTGTCCAGCACGAAGCTGGCCGACGGGCGGATCGAGTCATTGCGCGCCCGCTGACCGATCTCGGTGCCCAGCATCAGTTGCTCGACCTTGAAGCCGGTGGTGTTGGCGTTGGCGACGTTGTTGGCCACGATGTCCAGTTCGCGACGCAGCGTCATCTGGCGTGACAGTCCGATATAGGCGGCGTTTTCCACGAGAGGCGTGCTCCTTCGCCTCAGCCCTCGCAACGGCCGTGCCAACAGGGTTAATTCAGGCGGAATGCGGGTTTGAGCGGGATCGGCTCGCTTCTGACCCGGCAAATCCTGCCCATTGTAAACGTCGCGTTAACCAAACCGGACGATCCTCGCCATGAGAGAGTCTCCGGGGCGCACGCATGTTCAAGTTCGGCAAGAAGAAGGGTGCGCCTGCGGCCGACGCCGACGCCAACCTGCCGGCCGTGACCGAAGGCGAGGCCCCCGAGGGTGACGCCGCCGCGCCCAAGAAAAAGAAAATCCCGCTGCTGTTCATCATCGCGCCGGTCGCCTTGCTGGTGTTGGGCGGCGGGGGCGCGGCGGCCTTCTTCATGCTGAAGCCCAAGCCTGCCGAAGCGCACGGCGCCGAAGCCGAAGCCGGCCACGGAGAAGAGAAGGCCGACAAGAAGGCCGAGGGCAAGGAAGAGAAGAAGGAAGGCGGCGGTCACGGCGGCGGCGGCAAGGAGGGCGAGGCCGATCCTGCGCTGGGCGTCATCGCCGCAGGGCCGGATGGCGTCACCTTCTACACCCTGCCCGACATGGTCATGAACATTCAGTCGCCCGACGGCCGTCCGACCTTTCTGAAGCTGAAGCTGACGCTGGAGATGCAGGACGCCGAAGTGGCGACCCATCTGCAGGAAGAGATGCCGCGTCTGCAGGACATGTTCACCGGCTTCGTGCGCGAACTGCGTCCTGAGGACCTCGGCGGCTCGGCCGGCACCTATCAGCTGCGCGCCGAGATCCTGCGCCGCGTCAATCTGATCGCCGCTCCGGGCAAGATCGACGCCGTGCTGATCGAAGAAATGCTGGTGCAATAGGCATGACGGACGCAGCGCAACTCGATCCGTTCGGCGGTCTGGGCGATCCCGGCGACGCCCTGTCCGAACGCGTCCTGAACCAGGATGAGATCGACAGCCTGCTGGGCTTCGATCTGGGCGACGACGACGGTTCCGAACGCTCGGGAATCCGGGCCATCATCAACTCCGCGCTCGTCAGCTACGAGCGTCTGCCGATGTTGGAGATCGTGTTCGACCGCCTGGTGCGTCTGATGACGACCAGCCTTCGCAACTTCACCTCCGACAACGTCGAAGTCAGCCTGGACAATATCTCGTCGATCCGGTTCGGCGACTATCTGAACTCGATTCCGCTGCCGGCCATTCTGGCGGTGTTTCGCGCCGAGGAGCTGGACAACTACGGCCTGCTGACGGTCGACTCCAACCTCATCTATTCGATCGTCGACGTGCTGTTGGGCGGTCGTCGCGGCACGGCGGCGCTGCGCATCGAAGGCCGGCCCTACACCACGATCGAGCGGGTGCTGGTGCAGCGGATGGTCGAGGTCGTGCTGAACGACGCCCGCCAGGCGTTCGAGCCGCTGACCCCGGTGCACTTCAACCTGGACCGGCTGGAGACCAACCCGCGCTTCGCCGCCATCGCGCGTCCCGCCAACGCGGCCATCCTGATCAAGCTGCGGATCGATATGGAGGATCGCGGCGGTCGCATCGAGCTGCTGCTGCCCTATGCGACGCTGGAGCCGATCCGCAAGATGCTGCTGCAGCAGTTCATGGGCGAGAAGTTCGGCCGCGACAACATCTGGGAAGGCCACTTGGCCACCGAGATCTGGACGACCGAGACCGAAGTCCGCGCGGTCCTGGACGAACAGCAAATGCCTCTGTCTAGCGTGCTGAACCTCAAGGTCGGCGACACGATGATGCTGAACGCCACGCCGGATTCCGAGGTTTCGATCCGCGCCGGCTCCATTCCGCTGACCACAGGCCGCATGGGTCGCAAGGGCCAGCACATCGCCATACGCGTCGAAGGACCGGTCAATCCGGAAGTCGCCGCCCGCCTGGGAGTGAACGTCTGATGGCCGGAATGATCATGGACGGCGTGCTGATGGTGCTGCTGATCGCGGCTGTCGGCTACGGCATCAAGCTGGAACGCAAGCTGGCCGCCCTGCGCGCCGGACAGCTGGCCTTCGCCCAGGCCGTCACCGAACTGAATGCCGCCGCTGGCCGCGCCGAAAACGCGCTGGCCACCCTTCGCGCCTCGGGCCAGGAAACGGACCTGCTTCACGACCGGATCATCAAGGCGCGTGAGGTCAAGGCGCAGCTGGAAACCCTTATCGCCCGCGCGCCGGCCGTGGCGCCGGCGCGGATCGTCGAGGAAGAGGCCGTCCGCCGCGCGCCCCCGGTCGCCCTCGCTCCGACCCTGGCCGCGACCGAAGACGAGGAGCGGGCCGAGCGCATGGCGGCCCTTGCTCAACGCATCCAGGGACTGGCCGGTCCCTCTTCGAACCGTCGCAATGAAGCGGCTGCGCCCGCCGGGCGCGACAATGTCGCCGCGATCGTTCAGGCCCTGACCGCCGGACGCTCCGCTAACCATTCCGCCAAACAAAGCCTCAACGCCGCGCGTCGTAATCTCGACGACGACCTGTTCGCCGCCTGAGTTCGGAACCCCATTTCATGGCCCGCCTTCCCCGCATCCTGCCCCTGATCGCCATCGCCATCGGCGGGGTCGTCGCCGTGCGCGCCGTCGGCGTCGCGCCTGGCCTGTTCGACGGGGCCAAGGCCTGGGCCGAGGAGGCGGTTCCCGTTGCGGCCGGCGCGCCGCCCAAGCCGGCTTTGCCCGGCACCTGTTCCGCCCTGTCTCCCGAACAACTGGCCCAGCAGGCGGGGATTTCGCCGGCCGAGCTGAAGATCATCCAGTCCTTGTCGCAGCGCCGCGCGGCGCTGGATGCGCGTGACCAAGACTTCGCCACCACCCTGCCGCTGATGGTCGCCGCCGAGCAGAAGCTGGACGCCAAGGTCAAGGCGCTGGAAGCCTTGAAGGCCGAGATGAAGCAGATGCTTGGCCAGGTGGACGAGCGCGAGAAGGCCGAGATCGACCGTCTGGTGCAGGTCTATTCCGCCATGCGTCCCAAGGAGGCCGCCCCCGTCATGGCGTCGCTGGAAGATCGTGTGCGCCTGCCGGTCGCCGCCGCCATGCGTCCGCGCACCCTGGCCGCCATCATGGCCCAGATGAGCGCACCGCAGGCCAAGGAGCTGACCGAAAAACTCGCCGCCCGCTTCCAGGCCCAGCAGATGGCCGCCCGCGCCGCCGCCGCCGAAGCCACGCCCCCTCCGGCCGCCGCGCCAGCCGCTGCTGCGCCAGCCGCCACGACCCCGCCCGCGACACCGACGGCTCAGCCCGCCGCCGCCCCGACGACCCGTCCGACGCCGCGCTCGGCCGCCAACCGTCCCGCTGCGCGACCGGCGGCCCGCCCAGCCGCGACCCCGGCGCGCCGTCCCGCCGCCACGCCTGCGACTGCTCCCGCTGCGACCGGCCCGCAGGCCTATCAGCCGTCAGCCGCCCCCAACGCCCAGCCCCGTCAAACTGTGCAGTAACCTTAAGTGTGATCTCGGCGCTGACGTTTCGTCTCGACAGCGCGCGCTGTTCGACCAATGATCTTCGAACGCTCCGTCAGAGAGCGATGACATCGAGGATCCGCGCCATGATCGGCGAACTGCTTTACGTCGCGCACCGCATGCGCCGGGCCATCATACTCGCCGTTCCGGCGGTCGGAACCGTGATGATGGCCGCTGTCGCCCAGCACTATCACCTGCTGCCGTAGTTCATTGAGCCCGGTTTCGGATTGGCAGGGCGCGCCTGCGCGTCTATCACCGCGCCTTCCCGAGATCTGAGCCCGACCAACGCCATGTCCGACACGCCCCCCGATCGCCTTTCGGTCGACCCGTCCAGCCCGCATCACGACGCCGAAGTCCTGCAACGCGGCGTCGGCATTCGCTTCAAGGGCGAAGAGAAGACCAATGTCGAGGAATATTGCGTCTCCGAAGGCTGGGTCCGTCTGGCGCTCGGCAACCGCGTAGATCGCAAGGGCAAGGCCCTGACCGTGAAACTGCAGGGTCCGGTCGAACCCTATTTCCAGAACGATTGAACCTACCTAGGGTCCGGCTCTCATCTGAGTCCGGAGCCTGCCTATGTCCATCCGTCTGCTGACCGCCAGCGCCGTCGCCCTGGGTCTTGTCGCGTTTATCCCGGCGGCCAAGGCTCAGGATGCGGCGACGGTGCAGCAGGCGATCGTCGTGCGCGACGCCGCGATGCGCTCGAACATCGCAATGGACTATGTCACCCAGCTGACGACGCGGTTCGGCGCGCGCCCGGCGGGTTCCCGTTCCGAACAGCAGGCCGCCGCCTGGGCCGCCGACTATCTGCGCGCCAACGGCTTCCAGAATGTCCGCATCGAAGAGTTCCCACTGGTCGGCTGGGAGCGGGGCGAAAGCTCGGCCGCCATCGTCGGCGACAACGCCCAGGCCCTGGTCGCTGCGGCTCTGGGCCACTCGCCGGCCACGCCGAGGGGCGGTGTCGAGGCGGAGATCGTGCGCTTCTCCACCTTCGAAGACCTGCAGGCCGCGCCCGAGGCCGCCGTCCGCGGTAAGATCGTCTATGTCGATCTGGGCCAGATGCACCCCATGCAGGACGGTTCAGGCTATGGTCCTCAGACCCGCGTGCGCGGCGCCGGCCCCGGCGTGGCGGCGGCCAAGGGCGCGGCGGCTTTCGTCATGCGTTCGGTGGGCTCTGACGAGGACCGGATGCCGCACACCGGCACCACCCGCTATGTCGACGGCAAGCCGACCATTCCCGCCTTCGCCCTGGCCGCGCCCGACGCCGATCAGGTCAGCCGCTTGGTTGCCCTGGGCCAGCCGGTGCGCATGCGCCTGACCTCGACCGCCCGTACCTATCGCACCACCAGTCAGAATGTGATCGGCGATCTGCCGGGCGCCACGCGCCCCGACGAGATCATCGTGCTGGGCTCCCACATGGATAGCTGGGACTTGGGCACCGGCGCCATCGACGACGGGGCAGGGGGCGCCATCACCGTCGCCGCCGCCAAGGCCATCGCGGACAGCGGCCGCCGCCCGGCCCGCACCTTGCGCGTCATCTTCTACGGTTCGGAAGAAGTGGCCCAGCCGACCGCCCAGACCGGCAACGGCGGCGGCGTATACGCGCGCGGCCAGGGCGCAGCGCTGGACAAGCACATCATCGCCGGCGAGAGCGATTTCGGCGCCGACCGCGTCTATGCCCTGCGCCTGCCCGCCGGCGCGCAAGGCTCGGACTTCCAGAAGGCCGCGACCCGCGTCCTCTACCCGATCGGCGTCCTGGCCTCGGATCGCGTCGAAACCGAAGGCGGCGTCGACGTCGGACCGATGGGCCCGCTGGGCGTGCCCTTCTTCGGTCTGGCTCAGGACGGAACTCGCTATTTCGACCTGCACCACACCGCCAACGACACGCTGGACAAGATCGACCCGGCGCAGCTGAACCAGAACGTCGCCGCCTGGGCGGGCCTGCTGTGGCTGATCGCCGATTCGGACGTGGACTTTCGGGCAATGAAGCCCGAGACCACGCCGGCGACCCCGACACGCTGACGACTTGGAGACCCGGCCCGGTTCCGTCTATAGGAGCCGAACCGGGCCAGACCGGGCTGCGGGCGTGGCGAAACTGGTAGACGCAGCAGACTTAAAATCTGTCGGACGAAAGTCCTTGCCGGTTCAAGCCCGGCCGCCCGCACCACTCCGACTGCCACTCGATCAGAATGGGAAGAAGATCGGGATGGCGACCATGGCGGCGATCCAGGTGATCAGGTTCAAAGGCAGGCCGACGCGGACGAAGTCCATGTAGCTGTAGCCGCCCATGTTGAAGACCAGCACATTGGTCTGATAGCCGAAAGGGGTGGCGAAGGCGGCAGAGGCCGCCATCATGACGCACACCAGAAAGGGGCGGGGATCGACGCCCAGGCTTTCGGCCAGGGCTACGGCGATGGGGGTAATCAAAACCGCGACCGTGGCGTTGGACAGCAGTTCGGTGGCGAACAGCGTCACGCCGTAAAGTACGATCAGGGCGCCCAGCGGCCCCAGGGGCCGGATCACGCCGATCAGACGGTCCGCGCCGGCGGACGCCAGCCCCGTGACCTCAATGGCCGTGCCGACCACGACCATGCCGGCGATCAGCAACAGGATTTCAGGGCGCAGTCCGGCATAGGCCTCTTCGGGCGTGATGGCGCGCAGCAGGATCAAGCCGACGGCGCCGGCGAAGGCCGAGGCGGCGATCGGCGCCCACCCCAGCGCCGCCGACAAGATGACCAGAACAAACACGCCGAGCGAAATCGCAGCCGGCCTCAGCCGCAGCGGACGATCGGCGGCGCCATACAGTTCAACGTCGCCGAGATGCGCATCGCCCGATCCATCGACCTGGTTTCGTGATCCGCCCAGGCGCGGCAGGCCGAACGGCAGCAGGCGCTTGCGGCGATTGATGGCTTCGGCCTCTGCGCGGCGACGCGCCTCTTCCATTTCCGCCAGGCGCGCGGTTTCCGCCTCATCCCTGGCGACCGATCGACCCAGCTGGCGCGCACCCACGAAATAGAGCCACAGGCCGCCGACGACCGCGATGGCCAGACCCACGGGGGTGATCTCGAACAGGCCGAAGACCGGCTGGCCGGCGTTGCGGGCCATGTCGTTGACGAGCAGGTTGGTCGAGGTGCCGATCAGCGTCAGCAGACCGCCCATGACTGTGACGTGGCTGAGCGGCATCAGAAAGCGTTTCGGCGACAGGCGCAGCGACTGGGCCACGTCGCGGATCACCGGCGCGGCCAAGACCACCACAGGCGTGTTGTTCAGAAAGCCGCCGACTGAACCGCACAGGCCGATGACGATCCAGATACCCCGGGCGCCGATCCGGGCGGAAAGCTGCGTCGCCTGTCGGATCAGCCAGCCCAAGAGACCGGACAGTTCAATGGCGTAGGCGATGACGAACAGGCCTGCCAAAGCGATGACGGCGGGACTGGCGAAGGCGCCCTGCACCTCGACCGGCCGCACGACGCCCAGCAGCAGAAGCACGGCGGCGCCGGTCAAGGCGACGACGTCGGCCCGCATCTTGCCATGGATCAGGACGCCCACGACGGCGACGAGCACGGCAAGGGCGGCGATCTGGTCGAAAGTCATGATGCTGTGCAGACCGTCCCCCATCGTTCGCGTCAACCTTTTCGGGTCAGCGCATCCACCTCAGCGGTTCGCGTGTTAGAGTGGTTCCATGCTCGAAACGATTGCGTCGCCTCGGTCTTTGATAGTCGCGCTTGCGGCGTCCCTGCTGGCGCTCGCCGCTTGCCAGCGTGAGCCGCAGCCTGCGCCTGCTCCGGCCCAAAAATCCGAAACGCCGCCGGTGGTGACCGTTGCGCCTGCGCCGGTGCTGGATCGCGCCGGCCTGCTTGAGGCCATGGACATCGCCGCCTCGGCCTTCGCCGCAGGGCGAGAGGTCGGGGGCGCGTCTCTGGCCGGGCGACGCTTCGTCGTCCGCCAGGCCTTTGGCTGCGGGGCACCTAGTGACGCTGCTGAAACAGCGGCGGACGGACTGGCGACAGTGACTTGGGCGAAAGACCGCCAGACCTTGAGGTTCAGCCTGGCGCCGGCGGATTGGCTGCAGTCCGGTCTGATTGGAGGCGACGACAGCGGCTTGGAGGCGGTCGAGGGGTTCTGGCTGGAACGGCCGTGGCTGCGCACCGAGGTCTGCCCGGCGATGGCGCCCGGCGCCTCGACGTCCGACCTGTCTTCGCCTCAGACAGTGGGTCTGGCCGCCGTGTTCAAGGCGAACGGCGCGCGGACCGGCCGCCGAAACGGCCGCGCCTACGAGTTCACGCTGCGCGGCGAGGACGGTCAACCACCCGTGCCGTCGGCGCAAGGATACCGTCTGGTCCTCGAAGGGCGCATGACCGCCTTCGCCGACGGCCGCGCCATCCACTGTCGGGCGGCCGCGCCCGATCAACGGCCGGTGTGCATCGGGGCGGTGCAACTGGACCGCGTCGCCTTCGAAGACGCCGACGGCCAGATGCTCAGCGAATGGCGCGACGGCTGACGCGATCCGGCTAGCTGAACAAACTCCACCAGGGCTTCCAGGGGGTCAGATGGTGTTCGTGGTGGCGGCCGAAGTGGAAGCAGGTCAGCAACGACAGGACCGGGCCAAAGGAGCTGGTGCGGGCGTTGTGGTGGTCGGGGAAGGCGTCGTCGGTATGCCTGTGAGGCAGCCAAGTGCCGAATGTGAAAAGCTGTAGCGCCGAGAGCAGGGCGGGCGCGGCCCAGAAGACCAGGAGATTGGGCATGCGGGCGCCGAGGATCAGCACCGCGACGGCCACGAGCACCGTCAAGACGGCCAGTTCTTGCCAGCCGAAATAGGTGCGGAAAAAGCCGTAGAACCAGGGCAGGAAGGCGCGGGGGGCGTCGGCGTGAAAGTCGGGATCTTCCGCCGTGCCGGGCGCGGCGTGATGGGCGTGGTGTGCGGTCTTCAAAGGCGCGAACCGAAAACCGGCGTAGAGGGCCAGCGTCAGGCTGCCGATCGCCGTGTTCAGCCGGGGGCGCCCCGGCGCCAGGGAGCCGTGCATGGCGTCGTGGGCGACGATGAACAGGCCGACGGACAGCCAGGTCTGGACGGCGACGATCAGCGGAACGGTCAGGACGCTCCAGATCGTCCAGCGATGAAAATAGACGCCGTAGATATGCAGGCTCAGCCAAGCCGCCGCGATCAGGCCAGCCAGCGTCAGCCCGATCAGGGCCTGGTTCGGGACGACCCGTGACATTGGCGTGACGGCGGACATGGCGCGACACTTAGCGCATCGCGGCCCGGTAAGCATCCTGTTCGCTTGCCGCATGCCTCCGCGCGTGCCACCTGTCTGGAATGCAGGTCGACGCCTCTGACACTTCCGCGCCGGACCTTTTGCTGGTCGGCGGCGGCCTGGCCAATGGCTTGCTGGCGTTGCGGCTGTCGCAGGTCCGCCCTGATCTGGACGTGCGAATCGTCGAGGCGGCGCAGACCCTGGGCGGGGGCCACACCTGGTCCTTCTTCGACAGCGACCTGACGCAGGCGCAGCGCGACTGGATCGCGCCCGTGGTGGTGCATCGCTGGCCGGGATACAGTGTCCGTTTTCCCCAGTTCGAACGCGCGCTGTCGACCCCCTATTGCAGCGTCACGGCCGAACGGTTCGCGGCGGTGATCCAGGCGGCTTTGCCCGGAAAGATCATGCTGGGTGCGCCGGTCGCTTCGGTGTCGCCGACCGAAGCGGTGCTGGCTGATGGACGGCGTCTGAGCGCCAAGGCGGTGATCGATGGGCGCGGGCCAACCGCGACGCCGGATCTGGCGCTGGGTTTCCAGAAGTTCGTCGGGCTAGAGGTGCGGCTGGCGGCGCCGCACGGTCTGACCACGCCCATCGTCATGGACGCCTGCGTCGATCAGGCCGGGGGCTATCGGTTTCTCTACACCCTGCCGTTCGATGATCGCACGCTGCTGATCGAGGATACGCGCTACACCGATGGGGATGCGCTGGATCGCGCGGCCTTCCGGCAGGGCGTGCTGGATTACGCCCGCGCGAAGGGCTGGGAGATCGAGACGGTCTTGCGCGAAGAGGACGGCGTCCTGCCCGTGGCGCTCGATGGGGACATCGGCGCGCATTTGTCGCGGATGGGGCCGACGGCGCTCAGCGGCCTGCGCGCTGGGCTATTTCACCCGACCACCGGCTATTCCCTGCCGGACGCGGTGCGCCTGGCCGACCGGTTGGCGCGGGATTTCGAGCCGGCGACGATCGCTCAAGACATCCGCCGCCATGCGCATGACGTATGGGCCGGACGAGGCTTTTATCGGTTGCTGAACCGGATGCTATTCCGTGCGGCGCGGCCTGATGAGCGATACAAGGTGCTTGAGCGGTTCTATCGTCTGCCCCAGCCTTTGGTCGAACGCTTCTACGCCGCTGGATCCACCCTCGCTGACAAGGCGCGGATCCTGAGTGGAAAACCCCCGGTGCCGATCGGCGCCGCACTGACCTGTATGGTCGAAAGAGGACGTGCGTGATGCGGGCTGCTGTAATCGGATCGGGCTTCGGAGGCTTGTCGCTGGCCATACGGCTGCAGTCGGCGGGCATTCAGACTACGGTGTTCGAGGCCCGCGATCTGGAGGGCGGCCGAGCTTACGTCTTCAAGGACAAGGGCTATACCTTCGACGCCGGTCCCACCGTCATCACCGACCCGTCAGCGCTGGAGGAACTGTTTGAGGCCAGCGGGCGTAAGCTGTCGGACTATGTCGAACTGCTGCCGGTCGCGCCCTTCTATCGGCTGTGCTGGGAAGACGGCGACGTCTTCGACTACGTCAACGATCAGGACGAGTTGGACCGCCAGATCGTGGCGCGCAATCCGGCCGACAAGGAAGGCTATCGCAAGTTCCTGGCCTATTCGCAGGACCTGCTGAAGGAAGGCTATCTGAAGCTGGGGGCCGTGCCGTTCCTGGACTTCGCCAGCATGGTCAAGGCGGCGCCGGAGCTGATGCGGCTTCAGGCCTGGCGGTCGGTCTATGACAAGGTCGCCAGCTATATTCAGGACGAGCACCTGCGTCAGGCGTTCAGCTTCCACTCCCTGCTGGTCGGCGGCAATCCATTCGCCACCTCGTCGATCTATGCATTGATCCATGCGCTGGAGCGGCGCTGGGGCGTGTGGTTCCCGCGTGGCGGCACCGGCGCCCTGATCCAGGCCATGGTGCGTCTGCTCAAGGATCTTGGCGGGGAAGTCCGGTTGAACAGTCCGGTCGAGCGCATCACCATGGCGAACGGTCGCGCGACCGGCGTGGTGGTGAACGGCGAGACGCTAGCCTTCGACATGGTCGCCTCCAACGCTGACGTAGTTCACACCTATCAGCGCCTGTTGGGTCAGGAACCGCGCGGTCAGAAGGAGGGCGCCAAGCTGGCGTCGCGGCGTCACTCCATGTCGCTGTTCGTCATCTATTTCGGCCTGAAACGCGTCCACCCGGAGGTGCGCCACCACACGGTGCTGTTCGGGCCGCGCTATCGCGAGCTGATCGCCGAAATCTTCAAGGGGCCGGACCTGCCCGATGACTTCTCGCTGTATCTGCACGCGCCAACGCGGACCGATCCGTCCTTGGCGCCCGAGGGCTGCGACGCCTTCTATGTGCTGGCTCCCGTGCCGCATCTGGCCTCGGCGGACATCGACTGGGAGGTTGAGGGGCCGCGCTATCGCGACCGGATCCTGGCCTATCTGGAAGAACGCTACATCCCCGGCCTGACGGCCGACCTGGATACCTGCCGCATCTTCACGCCGGTCGATTTCCGCGACCAGCTGAACGCGCACCAGGGTTCGGCCTTCTCGCTGGAGCCTATCCTGACCCAGAGCGCCTGGTTCCGGGTGCATAACCGCGACGACCAGATCCCCAATCTGTATTTCGTGGGCGCCGGCACCCATCCCGGCGCGGGCGTGCCGGGCGTGGTCGGTTCGGCCAAGGCCACGGCCGCCCTGATGATCGAGGACGCGAGGCAGCCGGCATGACCGACGCCGTCCTGGATCACAGCCGCCAGTCGATGGAGCAGGGGTCCAAGAGCTTCGCCGCCGCCGCGCGCTTGTTCCCGGCGGCGATCAGGGCCGACGCCTGGATGTTGTATTCCTGGTGCCGGCACTGCGACGACGAGATCGACGGCCAGGTGCTGGGCCATGGCGCGGTCGGCATTGATCCGGTGCTGGCCGGCGAGAAACTGGACGAACTGCGCCTGCGCACCGCCGCCGCCCTGGCCGGTGAGCCGCAGACGGACCCGGTCTTCACCGCCTTCCAGCGCGTGGCCATGCGTCACGGCATTCCAGCCGACGAGGCGATGGACCTGTTGCAGGGGTTCGAGATGGACGTCATCGGCCGGCGTTACGATACGCTGGAAGACACGCTGGACTATGCCTATCACGTCGCCGGCGTCGTCGGGGTGATGATGGCGCGGATCATGGGGGTGGACGATGCGCCGACCCTGCAACGCGCGCAGGATTTGGGGCTAGCGTTCCAGCTGACGAACATCGCCCGCGACGTCGTCGAGGACGCGAAGGGCGGACGCGTCTATCTGCCCGGCGCCTGGCTGGATGAGGTGGGCGTGCCGCGCGATCAGGTCGATCAGCCCCAGCACCGCGCCGCCGTTGCCCGGACGGCGCAGCGTCTGGTGGCGGCGGCCGAGCCCTTCTACGCCTCGGCGCGGTGGGGTTTGCGCGATCTGAACCCGCGTTCGGCCTGGGCCATCGCGACGGCGCGCGGCGTCTATCGTTCGATCGGCCGCCATGTTTCGCGCGCCGGGGTGAGCGCCTGGGACGGGCGGACGTCGGTCGACAAGGCGGGCAAGCTGATGCTGCTGGGACGAGGGGGTCTGATCGCCCTGTGGTGCAAGACGCTGGACGCCTGGCGCGAGCCGCCGCCGCGCCCGGCGTTGTGGACCCACGTCTGACCGTCAGCGAGCCGCGCGCCGCCGCTCCAACATCAGGGCGATCGCAAGGCCCCCTGCGCCCAGACCGGCCATGACCGCCCAGGCGGCGATGACGGTCGGGGTGAACTCCCCGCGCCAGATCACGGCCTGATAGGCCTCGATCGCCCAGGCGTGGGGCGTGATCCAGCCGAGATCGCGGAAGGCCTCGGGCATCAAAAAGCGCGGCGCCATCGATCCGCCCAGAGCGGCCAGAAGCAGGACCACGAAGGTCGTCAGCGGCTGGGCCTGTTCGCGCGATCGACACGCTGCTGTCAGAGCCAGGGCGAGACCGGCGGCGCAGAAACCGACCGCCAAGGCTGTGACCGCCGCCGCCGCCATCTGCCAGGGGGCCAGGTCAGGCAACTTGACCCAGGCGGCGACGAAGACCGCCGCCGACTGCATCAGGCCCACCGCAGTCAGCCAGGCGGCCCGCCCGCCAAGGATGGGCGCCAAGCCGCCGCGCGCCAGGGCCAGGCGTGACTGAAGACCGGATTGCCGCTCGTCCAGCCCGCCCATGGCCCCATGCATGGCGGCGAAGAAGACGAACATGACGCTGACCGCGCCCGCATAATAGGTCGCCTGCACATCACCCTGGGGACCGATCTGCAGGGTCTGAACACGCGGCGCGGGTCGTGCGACCTGACCCGACAGGGCGGCGGCCATAGGCTCCAGCCGCGCCTGAACCGCCGACGCCGCCACGTCCCGGCCGGCGGCGGAAACGATCACCAGTTTTGGCGGTCCCTGCGTCGAGGGACGAATCAGTATGCCGGCGTCAGCGCGGCCGTCGATGACGGCGCGGTCGAAGGCCTCGCGATCGTCGATGATGCGAAGTCGATCGCCCATGTCCTTCGACACCGCCTCGCGGATCGCCGCCGTCGCGGGCGTGCGCGACGCGTCATGCAGGACCAAGGTGGTGTCGATGTCGCCCCGTGCGCCCGCTCCGAAGATCGCTGCGAACAGCAGATAGACCAAGGGCGGCAACAGGAGGGTCAGGATCACGCCTGCGCGGTCGCGCCAAAACCCTCTCGCCCAGGCGCCCGCCACCGCCATCATGATGGAGCCTGCGACAGCTGTGCGACCAGATCGTCCAGGCCGGGGCGACGCACGGCGACCTCGCCATCCTCGCCATCGACGACGGCGGCCAGCATCTGGGCGATGGCGAGCGCGTCCTCGCAGAGCCGACGCCACTCCAGCCCGTCCTCGGACGCGGTCAGCCCCGCCTGGGCGAACCATTGGGCGGCGCCGTCTGACGCCGGTCGGATCAGGCGAATGCTGAGCAGCCGGGCTGAGCCGAAGGCGCGATGAAGCAGGGCGTTCGGCGCGCCTTCCGCCAGAAGTCGCCCCTGCGCCAGGACACCGATCCGGTCGGCCGTATCGGCGACGAATATGGCGTCATGGCTGATCAGAAGGCAGCCGGAGCCCGCCTTTGCGGTTTCGCGCAGGGCTATGGACAGCACACTGCGGGTCGCCGCATCGACCCCTTCCGTCGGTTCGTCGGCGATCAGCAGGCGCGGTTGTCCGACCAAGGCGGCGCTGAGGTTGGCGCGCCGCTTCCAGCCGCCGGACAGGGTGCGCACCGGCTGGTCCGCGCGTGGGCCGCAGCCGGTCAAATCGAGCGCGCGGTTCACCACCGCGCCGCGATCACGCTTGGGCACGCCGCATAGCCGCGCCGTCACATCGACGTTCTCGCGCGGCGACAGGGCCGGGAACAGGGCGCTGTCCTGCGGCGCCAGCCCGATGCGCCCGCGTGGTCCGCCGCCCTCGCTCAAGACGACACGACCGCGCCGCGCGGGCAGCAGACCCGAGGCGACACGCGCCACCGTGGACTTGCCCGCACCATTCGCCCCCAGCAGCGCATAAACCTCGCCCGCAGCGATGCTGAGGCTGAAGTCACGCAGCACGGGTCGGCCGTCGTAGCCCGCATCGATCCCGCTCAGCGACAAGGCCGGCGTGACCTCAGACCCCAAGTTCAGCCTGCTGGAATAGGTCCAGGACATACAGGGCCAGGGGGCTGTCATGGCCGACCGCCTCGACCGCCTTGGCCAAGGATTGTCGCACCGCCGCGCGGGTCCGGCATTCGCCCCACAGATCGACGAAGGTGGTTGTGTCGTCGTCCTGACCCACGTCCTTGCCGACGGCGTCCACGGTTGAACAGACATCCAGCAGATCGTCGCAAAGCTGGAAGGCGAAGCCGATTGCCTCGCCGAAAATTGACAGCCGCGCCAGATCCTGCGTATCGCCGCCGCCGAGCAGACCGCCGCCGAGCAGACCGCCGCCGCGCATGGTGGCGACGAACAGGGCGCCGGTTTTCAGGTCGTTGATCTGGCGCAAGGCGGTTTCGTCGCGATTCCTCGCGTCGTCGCGCAGGTCGCGCATCTGACCCTCGGACAGACCATTGAAACCAATCGCCTGCGTCAAAAGGTCCAGGGCCGCCAGACGCGTTTCCGCCGGCGCCGGGGTCTGCATCACCAGACGCGTCGCTTGGTTCAACAGGGCCACGGCCGCCAGAACCGCCGTATCCTCGCCGTGGCGACGGTGCAGGGTCGGCTGGCCCCGACGCAGCGAGGCGTCGTCCATGCACGGCAGATCGTCCAGAACCAGCGACGCGGCATGGACCATTTCCAGCGCGCAGGCATAGTCCAGTGCGTCTTCCGGATCGCCGCCGACATGCGCCGCCGCCAGCATGGCCAGCACCGGCCGGACGCGTTTTCCCTGGCCCAACAAGGCCTCGCGGGCCGCCGTAGACAGCAGGCCGTCGTGCGCCGGAGCCAGCTCAGCCAGGCGCGACTGAACCCGAAGGCGCAGATCGTCGGGGTCGCAGGATGCGTCCGCCAGGGGCGGTTGGCGCCGGATGCCGACGATCGCCATACAGATCTCCCATACTCGCCGGCGTCGCGTTGCGACCACGCGCCGAACCTTTATGATGCCATACGGCATCACGACCGCGTCGGATGCAACCCGCCAGGAGCCGTTTGCGATGTCCACCGACGCCGATGCCTTGATCCGGCGCAAGGACGAACACATCGACTATGTGCGGGCCGGGCGAGGCGTCAGCCAGACGACATCGGGTCTGGACGCCGTCCGTTTCGTTCACGACGCCCTGCCGGATATTGATCACGACGCGATCGATCTGGCGACGCGCTTTCTGGGGCGGCGGGTCGCCTTGCCGTTCCTGATCAGTTCAATGACCGGCGGGCCGTCGCGGGCCGAGGCGATCAACGCGCGGCTGGCCGAGACCGCCCAGGCCCTGGGCGTCGTTCTGGCTGTAGGCTCGCAGCGTGTGGCGCTGGAGACGGACGGTGGTTTGGGCCTGGGGCTGGATCTGCGACGTCGGGCCCCCGATGCAACGATCTTGGCCAACCTGGGCGCCGTGCAGTTCGCGTTAGGCTATGGCGTGGACGAGGCGCGGCGGGCCATGGAGATGATCGGAGCCGACGCCCTGATCCTGCATCTGAACCCTTTGCAAGAAGGCGTTCAGCTCGAGGGCGATCGCGACTGGCGTGGCGTGGCGCGAGGCATCGAGCAGATTGCGGCGGCTTTCCCGGGCCGTCTGATCGTCAAGGAGACCGGCGCCGGCCTGTCCGGCGCGGTGGCGCGTCGTTTGGCGGACATGGGCGTCGCCGCGCTGGACGTGGCCGGGGCGGGGGGCACCAACTGGGGCCTGATCGAGGGTGCGCGAGCGACGGGAGGTCGGGCGGAAGCGCTGGCCGCGCCCTTCGCCGGCTGGGGCGTGCCGACGGCGCGCAGCCTGGTAGACTGCGCCCAGGCCGCGCCGGAACTGGATCTGATCGGGTCGGGCGGCATCCGCGACGGTCTGGATGCGGCGCGCGCGATCCGGCTGGGCGCCTGTCTGGTCGGCCAAGCGGCGGGCGTGCTCGAGGCGGCGCTGACTTCGACCGAGGCCGTGGTGGGTCATCTGGATCTGATGGCGGCCCAACTGCGGCTGGCCTGCTTCTGCACCGGGTCGGCGGACCTTGCCGCCCTGGCTCAGGCGCCGTTGCTGGAAGCGCCGCGCTTCTGAGACAGTTCGGCCTTCAGCGCGCGCGCCGACCGCACCCACAGGAAGCCGAACGACACGCAGCCTTCGCGCGTCCGCACTGCGTGATGCAGTCGGTGGGCTTGAATGCGTCGCGTCCAGAACCCCGAGCGTCCGACGATTCCCGTCGGAAACCGGCGATGCACCAGTCCGTCGTGAAAGAAGAAATAGATCAGTCCATAGGCTGTCACGCCCATGCCGATCGGCAGCGCCCAAGGCCACAGATGCAGACCCAAGGCGACGAGGATGATGGCCGGGGCGGCGAACACCACGGCGAACAGGTCGTTTTTTTCCAGCACGTCTTCGTGCGGCTCATGATGGCTGCGGTGCCAGGTCCACAGCAGGCCGTGCATGACGTAGCGATGCATCGCCCAGGCGAAGACCTCCATCCCCAGGAAGGTGGCTAGGAACAGCAGGATCATCGTCGGCCAGGGCATGACCCCATCATAGGCGCTTTACGGACCGCGCGTCACGACTTGACCCGGCGCGACGTTTCGCCGTCTGTGCGCCCATGTTGAAGGACCTTTTCGTCACCACCCTCGCGCTCAGCCTGATCATCGGCGTGCGCTATCTGCTGGTCGGGGTCGTGACCCATGGTTTGCTGTGGGGCGGAGCGGGACGGGGACGCCAGCTGAACCACAGGCCGCCGGCGGCGAAACGCATCCGCGCCGAAATCATCGCGTCCATGATCGCCTGCCCGATCTACGCCCTGCCGGCCGCACTCGTCATCGAACTCTGGAAGCGCGAGGGAACGGCGATCTACGATGACATCCATGCCTGGCCGCTGTGGTGGCTGCCCGTCAGCTTCATCGTCTACATGCTTGCCCACGACGCCTTCTACTATTGGGTCCACCGCGGACTGCACCATCCGCGCATCTTCCCCTGGGCCCATGCCGAGCATCATCGGTCGCGCGATCCCAGCGCCTTCGCCTCCTTCGCCTTCGATCCGGCCGAAGCGATCGCCACAGCCTGGTTCCTGCCGGCCCTGACCCTCTTCATCCCCATTCATTGGGGCGTAGCGCTGGCGCTGCTGACCCTGATGACCGCAACCGCCGTGCTGAATCACGCAGGCCGAGAGGTCTGGCCCGCGTCCTGGCTGAAACGCGCCCCCCTGCGCTGGATGATCACCGCCACCCACCACGACGCGCACCACAAACGCTTCAACGGCAACTACGGCCTGTATTTCCAGATGTGGGACCGGTTGGCCTCGACCGAGGTGTCGAGCCGGCGCGGGGAACGCCCGCGCTGACGCCGGGCGTCAGGCCGCGTAGTATTTCCGATAGGCGCGGTAGTCGTAGTCGGCGTGGCTATAGCCTTGGCCCGACTGGGCCCGGACATCGACCTGGCTCAGGGTGACGCCTATGGGACGGGCCCCGGATTGATGCAGGATGCGCAGGGCGGCGGCGACGGCCCGCGCGGGGGTCTTTCGCCAGCGGGCGAGGAGGATGACGGTGTCGGCCTTGGCTGACAGGATACGGGCGTCGGCGAGGACCACGACGGGCGCGGTGTCGATGACGATCAGGTCGAAGGCCTGACGCAGTTCGTCGAGCAGGGCGGTCATCGGCGGGGCGCCGAACAGGTCATCGGCCGACAGGCCTGATCCCGACAGGGGCAAGACCTGTGCGCCAGAGGCCGGGTCCAGCACCAGGACGTTTCGCCAGGCCGCCGCGCCGTGCAGTATCTCGGCCAGGCCGTGATCGGGGTTCAGGCCCAGCATCCGTGTGACGCCGCGCCGACGCGGGTCGCCGTCGATCAACAGCACGCGTCCGCCCGAGCGTGCGGCGACGCGGGCCAGACAGACGGCTGTGGTGGTCTTGCCTTCGCCGGGCAGGGCGGAGGTGACGGCGACGATGCGCGCGGACGGTTCGCCCACGACGCTGACGATGGGGGTGATCGAGGTGCGTAGTGCCCGGAAGGCCTCGGCGAAGACCGACAGCGGTCGCTGGACGACGAGGTCGATCGGGTGCAGCGTCTGATCCTCCGCCGTCGCCACGGAGGAGGCGAGGGGAATGGCGCCGACGGCGCCGACGCCCAGCCTGCGCTCGATGTCATCGGGGCCGCTGAGCCCTGTCTGCATGGCGTTGGCGATGATGACGGCGCCGGTTCCCGCCGCCGCGCCGAGCATCAGACCGAGCGCGAGGCTGATCATTAGGTTCGGTGCGCTTTGCGCGGTCGGAGGCGTGGCGCGCGAGACGATGCGGGCGTCCGCCTGTTCGACGCCGGTCTGGGCGCTAGTCTCGCGATAACGATCCAGGAAGGCGCGGTAGATGGCGCGGGCGGCTTCGGCCTCGCCTTCAAGTTCGCGCAGGCGCACTGAGGCGGCGTTGTTGTCGGCCAGGGCGCCGCGCGCGGCGTCCAGGCTGGATTGGACCGAGGCGGCGCGTTGGCGGGCGACCTGGGCCTGGGCGTCCAGGTTGGAGACGACACGGCGGATCTCGGCCTGGATCTGGGCGTCGATGTCGGACAGCTCCTGACGGGCGCGGATCATGTCGGGGTGCAGCGGGCCATAACGGACCGACATATCCGCGACGCGCGTGCTGATCGCGGCGCGCTGGGCGCGCAGATTCTGAACCACGGGAGAGGAGAGGGCCTCGCCCACATCGTCGCCGTTGGAGCCGGCCGCCATCTGGGATCGGGCGGTGCGCAGGCGGGCGTCCTGTTCGGCCTGCTGTGCGCGGGCCAGGGCGAGTTGCTGGTTGTAGGCTGAGATTTCCTGCTCGGTCAGGGTGGCGCCCTGGGCGCTGAGCAGGCCATTGTCGATCCGGTAGGCTGAGACGGCCGCGTCGGCGGCCTCAACCTGGCGGCGCAGGTCTTCCAGCCGGGCGCCCAGGAAGGTGTTGGCCTGGGCGTTGGCGTCGAACTTGGCGGTGAGTTGGGACTGGAGATAGGCGTTGGCGAAGGCGTTGGCGATGCGGGCCGCCTTGATCGGACTTTCGGAGGAGAAGCCGACCGCCATCGAATAGGTCAGGCCGACGCGGCGCACGGTCAGGCGCCGCCGGACGGCGTCGATCACCTGTTGGCGCTCGATCTGAGCGTCGGTCGGCGCAGGCGTAGTGCGCGGCAGGTGTTTGGTGAGGGGCGAGGATCGCAGGCGAGCGTTGAACTCGGGATCGCGGATCAGATCCAGCGTCTGCACGACTTGGGCGGCGAGCTGGGGCGACTTCAGAACTTCAACCTCGGTGTCGACGACGGCCGCCTCGGCGTCGAGCGCCGACAGCACGGCCTGTCCCGCAACGACCTGTTCCTTGCGCGTATTGATCTGGAGGCTGGCGGTCGCAGTATAGACGGGAGGCTGGCCCAGCATCAGCGCCAGCACGATTAGGCAGACGGCTGCTGCGACAGCGATAAACAGGCCGAGACGACGCCGGAAGGCGGCGATCAAGGCATGGAGGTCGATGGCGTCGTCCGCAGGCTGGCCGGGACCGCCGATCGCGGGGTCGTGGTGGGTCATCGCGCCATCGAACGGTGATCGTCCCGTCCAGTGGTGCGATGATGCCTTCAGGTTGTCAATCTTCGCGCTGTGGCCGTGTACTCAGAACTGCGAGACGACCGCGACGGAAAGGCGCGTTGAGCGATAGCTCGGTCCTGCCGCCGCGCCGGACGAGGATTGATCGAGAAAGGTCACGCCGGCGGTCAGACCGTAGCGACGGTTGAGGCGATAGACGGCGCTGAAGCCGGCGGTAAGGCGCGTGTCCGTGCGGTCGAGGCCGTTGTAGCCGTCCTCGCTCCACGCCGTTTCCGCCGTCAGGATCAGGTTGCGCAGCAGTTCGTGGTCCACGCTGATCGACAGGTCGGTGCGCAGGGCGCCGGCCGAGTCGATCACGCCGGTGTCCGCGACGCTGCGCGCCGCGGTGGCGGTCAGAGTCGTCAGTTGGGTGGGGAACCACGACAGGCGCGCACGACCGCCGAAGCCGTCGAGATCGCCATAGGCTGCGTCTTGGAAGTCCTGGCGGATGTATCCGGCGGCGACCTCGCCCCGGATCAGCGCGCCCAGCTCGAAGTCCACGCCAGCCAAGGCTTCGTGACCGGAAGAGGATCGTTCCGGCGACCCTGCCACCTTGCGATAGTTGCGGTCATCGCGGGCGACCTGAAAGAACAGGGCCGTCGCGGGAGAGAGGGCGTAGTCCGCGCGGCCGGTCAGGCGGGCGACGGTGCGATCCCGGTCGTCCTGTTCGATGACGGCGCCGGCAGCGCTCAGTCCATTGCGGTAGTCGTAGCGAAGGACGGCGGCCTTGGCTGACAGGCGCAATCGACCTTGCGAGCGTGTCGCCGCCAGCGAGGTGGAAGCCAGATCGAAGGTGATCGGGCGGCGAGCGCCGGGGCCGGCGCCGGGGGCCGTGCGGGCTTCGTGATCGCGGGCGTAGTCGGCGGCCAAGGTGATGTCGACGCCTCGCGCCACGTCGAGACGACCGGCGCCGCCCAGGCTCCAGTCGGTCGTGTTCTCGCTGTCGAAGTCGAGGTTGCGGTCGATCTCGGCGCGGGCGCGGGTTTCAAACGCGTGGCGCGACGAGTTGGATCGGACGACGACTTCAGGCGTCAGGCGGATGGTCGTTGCAGGCTGACGGTCGTCCTTGGCCGCAAAGATGTTGTCGTCATGGACGACGCCCGACTGAAGCCGAGGAAAGACCGTGAAACCGCCGGCCCGGATGCCGAGCGGGTCATAGGCGGGCTGCGGCCGGTCGCGCACAGCGACCGCGCGGTTGCGAACGAAGAGGTCGATTTGCGAGTCCTGAGCCAAGCGCAAAGCCTGGGCCGAGGCGTCGGTTGCACCGAACAGCAGCAGGGCGACGCCGGCCGGCAAGATTTTGCGTCGCATCGGCCCCCCAAGCCTTCTTGCGTCAACCGTTCTCGTATTGACGCCACCAGGCGACGAACTTTTCCAGTCCAATCTTCAGCGGGGCCTTGGGCTGATAACCGCACAGGGCATTCAGCTTTGAAATGTCCGCATAGGTGGCGGTGACGTCGCCGGGCTGCATCGGCCGCATGATCTTGTTCGCGCTGACGCCCAGCGCGGTTTCCAGCGTGGAGATCATCTCCATCAGGCCGACGGGCTGGCTGTCGCCGATGTTGTAGACCTCATGCACGCCCCGCGCGGGAGGACGGTCCAGCACGGCGACCACGCCGTCGACAATGTCGTCGATATAGGTGAAGTCGCGCGCCATCTTGCCTTCGCCATAGACCTCGATCGGCTCGCCGCGCACGATCTTCTGGGTGAAGCTGAAATAGGCCATGTCGGGCCGGCCCCAGGGGCCATAGACGGTGAAGAACCGCAGGCCCGATTGCGGAAAGCCGTAGAGCTTGGCGTAGCTCTGGCTCATCAGTTCGCACGAGCGTTTGGTCGCGGCGTAGAGCGAGACGGGATTGACCGTCGGATCGTCTTCACGAAAGCCCGAACCCTCCAGCGGCCGATCGCCATAGACCGAACTGGACGAGGCATAGACCAAATGGGTCACGTCATTGTGCCGCGCGGCCTCCAGCATCGACAGATGGCCGGCCAGATTGGACCGCTCATAGGCGAAGGGGTTTTCGAGCGAGTAGCGGACGCCGGCCTGAGCCGCGAGGTGGACGATCCGCTTGACCCCGGCGTCTGAAACGAGGGCACGCATCTGCGCGTGGTCGGCGATATCGGCGCGGACCATCCTGAAACCGTCGCGACCCTCAAGCCGAGCGGCGCGGGCGGCTTTCAGGCGCGGATCATAGTAGTCGTTGAAGACATCGACGCCGATCACCTGCTCGCCCCGGTCCAGCAGGCGCTCGGCGACGTGCATGCCGATGAAGCCGGCCGCACCGGTGACGAGGATCGGCGACCCCATCAGCCGCGCCCGATGCCCATGTAGCGGAAGCCGCGATGCTTCATGTCCTCGGGTCGATAGATGTTGCGCAGATCGACCAGGACCGGCTGTTTCATCAGCAGCTTGATGCGGTCCAGATCCAGGGCGCGGAACTGGTCCCATTCGGTGACGAGGACCACAGCGTCAGCACCGACGACGGCGTCATAGGCGCTGTCCTTCATCTGGATGTCCGGCAAAAGCTTAGCGGCCTCATGCATGCCTTCGGGATCGAAGGCCTGGACGGTCGCGCCTGCGGCGATCAGGGCAGGCGCGATGTCCAGTGATGGGGCGTCACGCATGTCGTCGGTGTTCGGCTTAAACGTCAGACCCAGAAGGGCGACCGTCTTGCCCTGGACACTTGTCCCCAGGGTCGCGGCGACGCGGTCGGCCATGGCCTTCTTGCGGGCGTCGTTGACCTCGACCGTCGCCTCAATCAGCTTTGTCGGCGCGCCATACTGCTGGGCGGTGCGGACCAGGGCGATAGTGTCCTTGGGGAAGCACGAGCCGCCATAGCCGGGGCCGGCGTGCAGGAACTTCGAGCCGATACGCTTGTCCAGGCCGATGCCGCGCGCGACCTGCTGGACGTCGGCCCCGACGGCTTCGCACAGGTCGGCCATCTCGTTGATGAAGGTGATCTTCATTGCCAGGAAGGCGTTGGCGGCGTATTTGATCAGCTCGGACGTGCGACGGCCCACAAACAGCAGCGGGCTCTCATTCAGGTTCAGCGGACGATAAAGTTCGCTCATCACCTTTTGCGCGCGACCGCCGGTGTCGCCGGTCATGTCGTCGATGCCGATGACGACGCGGTCGGGACGTTTGAAGTCGCCGATCGCGGCGCCTTCACGCAGAAATTCGGGGTTGGAGACGACGGCGAAGTCGGCCTTCGGATTGGTCTTGCGGATAATCGCCTCGACCTCGTCGCCCGTGCCGACCGGGACGGTCGATTTGGTGACGACGACCGTGAAGCCTTCGATCAGGCCGGCGATCTCCTCGGCGGCAGCGTGGACGTAGGACAGGTCGGCATGGCCGTCGCCGCGACGCGTCGGCGTGCCCACGGCGATGAAGACGGCGTCCGCCCGGCGAATGGCCTCGGCGCCGTCCAAGGTGAAGAACAGTCGGCCTTCGCGCACATTGGCGGCGACCAGATCATCCAGCCCCGGCTCGTAGATCGGGATTTCGCCCCGCTCCAGCCGTTCGATCTTGGACGGGTCCTTGTCGATGCAGGTGACGACATGGCCGAAGTCGGCGAAACAGGCGCCGGACACCAGGCCCACATAGCCCGTCCCAATCATCGCTACGCGCATCGAAATCCCTCATCAGCCGCGAGCCGACCTTTAGCGGTGCGGTGCGCCCGGGGACAATGGCTTTTGGTTTCGCGGTGCAACGCGCCTGCAGCCGACGCCGTCCAGCGCCGGCTGCAGGATCGGGCTTTACAGGACGCCGATCATCGAGGCGACCAGCGGGTGACGGACGATGTCGCGCTCGGCCAGACGCACCACTGCGATGTCGGGCACGGCCTCCAGTCGAGCCGAGATGTCCGACAGGCCCGAGATGCCAGGCAGCAGGTCCGACTGCTGCGGATCGCCTGTGACCACCATGGTCGAATGCCAGCCCAGGCGGGTCAGCAGCATCTTGAGCTGGACGTAGGTGCAGTTCTGCGCCTCGTCCACGACGATGAAGGCGTTGTTCAGCGTGCGGCCGCGCATATAGCCGACCGGGGCGATCTCGATCAGACCTTCGGCCATCAGCGCCTTGACCCGCTTCATCGACAGACGATCGGACAGGGCGTCGTAGAGCGGGCGCAGATAGGGAGCCAGCTTGTCTTCCATGTCGCCGGGCAGGAAGCCGATGGATTCGCCGGCCTCGACGGCGGGACGGCTCAGGACGATGCGGCCGACCTTTCCGGCCTCAAGCGCCTCGACCGCCTTGGCGACGGCGAGGTAGGTCTTGCCTGTGCCTGCCGGACCCAGCGCCATGACCAGATTGTGGTGGTCGATAGCCTCCATCAGTTCGCCCTGGCCCTCGGACTTGGGCTTCAGCGTCTTCAGATAGCCTTGTTCGCGGTCGTCGTTCGAAGGATAGGGCGACCATCCTGATCGTTCGTTATGCGGGGCGTGAAGCCGGCGAACTTTCGACTCCTCCATGAAATCACGCGAATCCAGGATTCCGTGTTCACGCGTTTGACGCTTGGTTGCAGCACGCTTGGTCATGGACGCCTCCAGGGCATGAAAAAAGGCGGACCCGAACGGGCGCCGCCTTGGATGGTCTTGGGGAGGAAGAGGTCGCGGCCTGCACAGCGGCGGCCCGGATCGACAGCAGGGCCGTCTGCAACGGGGTGCGCCCGCCGCCGAACAACCGAACCAGGATCCCAACGCGCCACGCGAAAGCCCCGACTTGATGACCGGATCGGGCTTGATCCGGTTTCGGATCCGGGGCCGAAATGGCGACCCACGAATCGCATCAACAGAATGATGCTATCGTGGTTAGCGATCCGTTAAAGCCCTCGTTTTTCAAAGATTAGGCGGTGTACAGATGACCATTTACGCTTTGGGCGACAGCAAACCACAGCTTCCGCCGCAGGGCGAATACTGGGTGGCGCCAAGCGCATCGGTAATAGGGAACGTGATTCTCCATTCCAACGCCAGTGTCTGGTTCGGCGCCGTGCTGCGGGGGGACAACGATCCGATCACCGTGGGGCCTGACAGCAACATTCAGGACGGCAGCGTGCTGCACACCGACATGGGGTCGCCGCTGACGCTGGGGCGCGGCGTGACGGTGGGGCACAAGGCGATGCTGCATGGCTGCGAGGTTGGGGACTACAGCCTGATCGGCATCGGGGCGGTGGTGCTGAATGGGGTCAAGATCGGCCGGAACTGCATCATCGGGGCCAACGCGCTGATCACAGAGGGCAAGATCATCCCGGACAACAGTCTGGTCGTGGGCCAGCCCGGCAAGGTGGTGAGGGAGCGTGACCCGGCGCAAATCGCCGTGCTGCAAATGTCAGCCGAACACTATGTGCAGAACTGGAAGCGGTTCGCAGCGGAGCTTCGGCCCCTATGATCGGCTGAGGACAAACCGCGCCGCCGCCGCGTCGGCGTCGATCTGGGTCTTCAGGGCGTCGAGACCGTCAAAGGTCTCCTCGCCACGCAGCCAGGCGACCAACTCGGTGTCCAGCGTCTGGCCGTACAGGTCGCTGTCGAAGTCGAACAGCCAGACCTCCATCAGCGGGGTCTCCAGCGCATACATGGGACGCACGCCCAGGCTGGCGACGCCGTCGATCACCCGCCCGTCCGGCAATCGGCTGCGGGTCGCATAGACGCCGTAGGCGGGGCGCATGTAGTCGCCGAGCGCGATATTGGCCGTCGGCACGCCGATGGTGCGGCCGCGCTTGTCGCCGTGGATCACCTCGCCCCGAATGGCGAAGGGGCGGCCCAGGATGGCGGCGGCGCGGGCCATGTCGCCGGCCTTCAAGGCCTCGCGAACGGCGCTGGACGACAGTTTCAGCCCGTCCGCGTCATCTAGCCGTTCGGCGACAGAAACGGTGAAGCCCAGCCTCTCGCCATAGGCGCGCAAGGCCTCGGGCGAGCCGGATCGGCCCTTGCCGAAGGTGAAGTCGAACCCGACGGCGGCGTGGCGAATGCCCAGACCCTCGGCTAGCACCCGTTCGGCGAAGGCGGCGTCTGTCATGCCGGCCATTTCGGCGTCGAAAGGCAGAAGATACAGGATGTCCACACCCAGCGGCGCCAGGGCCTCGGCAATCTGATCGGCCGTCATCAATCGAAAGGGTGCGGCGTCCTTCTGGAACCAGCGGCGGGGATGCGGATCGAAGCTGACGACGCCCAGCGGCGCGCTCAGCCGTTCTGCTGCGTCACGTGCGCCGGCGATGACGGCCTGATGCCCGCGATGCACGCCGTCGAAGGCGCCGACGGCGACCGCCGCGCCCTTCAGCGCGTCCGGCACCTCGCGCCAGTCGCGCCAAATACGCGCAATCTGCATCAACGCTGGGACGGTTTGCGCCGGCGGGGGACGCGGACGACGGCGACGCCGTCCATGATCATGGTCTCGCCGACGAAGCCTTCGCAGCTGAGCTTGACCCGCGCGCTCTCGGGCTCGACCTCGATCACGGTGATCAGGATACGCACGACGTCGTCGATCCGCACCGGCTGATGGAAGGCCAGGGTCTGGGAAATGTAGATCGAGCCGGCGCCCGGCAGGATGGTGCCGACCACTGCAGAGCCGAACGAGGCGCTGAGCAGGCCGTGAGCGATCCGGCCGCGATAGGCGGTCTTGGAGGCGAAGGCCTCATCCAGATGCACCGGGTTGAAGTCGTCGGAAGCCTCGGCGAACAGCCGAATGCGGTCCTCCGTCGCGACGACGATTTTCTCGGCCGCCATGCCGACGTGAAGTTCGTCCAGGATGTAACCACCGGACGGATGCTGCTGAACCAATTCGACCATGGATGAGGCTTTAGCGGCGGTGCGACAAAATGGCGAGCCTTACCAGTTCAGTTCGAGCGCGGCGTATCGCGCATAGGTCGTTTCCGCCTTCAGCAGGGCGGCGGCGCGGGCCGGGTCGAGCGCGCTGTCTTCGCCCTTGGCCTGGTCGCCGTGGATGCCTTGGGCGATGAACAGGCAGTCCAGCCCTTGCGCATTTGCGCCCATCACGTCGGTGACGACGCCGTCGCCGATGCACAGGATGCGCGAGCGATCGACGGGGCGGCCCAGCAGGCCTTCCGCCTCCTTGATCGCCAGATCGTAAATCGGGGCGAAGGGCTTGCCCGCCATCACGACCCGGCCGCCCAGCGATTCATACAGGTCGGCCAGCGACCCGCCGCAGTAGATCAGCTGGTCGCCGCGCTGCACGACGCGGTCGGGATTGGCGCAGATTAGTTCGATATCGCGTGCGGCGCCGACGGCGAACCGCTCACGGTAGTCTTCGGGCGTCTCGACCGTGTCGTCCACCGGGCCGGTGACGGAGATGAAGGCTGCGTCCTCAGGCGACGCAGCGCGCTCGAGGCCAAGACCGGCGTACAGCGGCGCGTCACGTTCGGGGCCAACGATCCAGGCCGGACCGGGCGCGCGCTTGGCCAGTTCGGCGCGGGTCGCGTCGCCGGAGGTGACGAAGGCCTTCCATGCGTCACGCGGCACGCTCAGCCCATCCAACTGAGCGATCACGTCCGAGGCTGGGCGGGGCGAGTTGGAGATCAGCACCACGTGGCCGCCCTCGCGGTTGAACCGGGTCAGCGCCTCGCACGGGCCAGCCCAGCTTTCGCGGCCATTATGGATCACGCCCCAGACGTCGCAGAGCAGGATGTCATAATCGCCAGCGAGGGCGCCGAGGTGGGGCAGGGCGTGGGGGAGGGTCATGGGCTGGTCCTTAGCCCTTCTCGTCTTGATGGAGAAGGTGTGGCGGACGCTCGTCAGTTGCACGGACCGATTTGGCGACCATCGGTAAACTTCAATCGAATTTCCGGGTCTACCCAGGCTTCGACGCCATTGCCGCGATAGTAATCTTCAGCAATCCCTCCGCGCACGAACTGCAGTTGGATAGGCTTCGGTGTGGAGCCGCTAAACTCACTCACCTTGCCGCCGCTGAATGTTTTCAGCGTCAGATCGACAGCTTCATCCGGCTGGCATTCAAGAGTTCGAGACCGGTCAGATCTCAGGAATGTCGGCTCCGAACTGCAAGCGGAGAGCAGCAGGCACGCGACTAGCGGACCAGCAAGCTGAAGACGCACGTCTAGCTGAACCGGCGACGCTGCTCGGCGCTGCGAAGGGTGGAGCGCAGGAACTCGGCCGGGGGGTCGGTCTCGGCCAACACCTGTTCCTTGATGGCGCGGGGTTCGCCGAACAGATGGCCCTGGCCCATGCCGACGTCCAGTTCCAGGATGTCGACGACCTGGCGTTCGTTCTCGACCTTTTCGGCGATGACCTCGACGCCATAGCGGCGGGTCAGGGCGGCGAAGTCGGCGGCCTGGATGTCGGGCATGGAGCGCAAGGGGGCGCCGCCGTCCAGGTCCAGCAGTTGTTCGATCATCAGGTCTGCCGCGACCTTGATGAATTTGACGTCCGAGCGTTGCAGGTCGGCGAAGTCGAGGTCGAGCGTCTGCACCTTGTCCAGCGAGAAGCGGAAGCCCAGGTCGGCCAGCTTGGCCATGTTGCGGGCCTCGATTGCGCCGCGCGCGTCGAACGTCGCCTGACCCAGTTCGAAGATCAGGGCTTGGTTCAGGTCCCGATTCTCGCTGAGGAAATCCAAGAACTGCGGGAAGAAGGTCTCGTCGCCCAGCGAGGTCAAAGCCACGTTGCAGAAGACGCCGACCTTACGGTCCTGACGCGCCAGCCGCCGCACGATCTGGGCGCAGCGGAACAGCAGCAGATTGTCGATCGCGGGCACAAGGCCCTCGCCCTCGGCCAGAGACAGATATTCCGCCGGCATCATGACGCGGTCGGTAGCGTCTCGCAGTCGGGTGAAGCTCTCGTAGAAGATGGTCCGGCGCTGGGGCAAGGAAACGACCGGCTGGAGATACAGATCGACGCGGCCTTCGCTGAGCGCTTCGTGGATGGTGCGCAGCAGGACATTCGACTGCGCCATGCGACGGCCCTCGAAGGTCTCGACGCCGATATGGGGCGCGGCGGCTAAACGCTCGTCGATGCTTTCGCTCATCTGCTGGACCAGGGATTCCAGCATCCGGACCTCGCCGGTCAGCGCATCGGTGTCGGACAGGACGCCGGTCTCGATGGCGTGCGCCAGTTCGGTCAGGGCGCCCTGGGTCGATTCCATCGCATCGGCGAGCAGGCGGTGGGCCTCGCGGACTTGGCCGATTTCCTTTTTCAGGACGCGGCGCTCGGCGATGCCGGTGACGATGCCGTGGAAAGCGCCCAACAGCCCTAATGCGCCGAGCGTTCCGGCCACGCCTGCGCCGATCCCTAGGCCCGCGCGCCACAGGAAGGCGCCCACGGTCATGCCGAGGAACAGATAGGCGAAATACAGAAAGCCCGTTGTTACGTTGCGCATCGGCTGGCGGTCGGCCACTCCCGGATGGAATCGCCTGAGTATCAGGCTATCAATGTCATTCGGCTAGAGCGGGGCTGCAAATATCCCCGCCAAACCTACGGGAAACGCAATGGAACTGTTCGATCTGACCGGCAAGGTCGCAATCATCACCGGCTCATCGCGGGGAATCGGCAAGGCCATCGCCGAACGCCTGGCCGAACATGGCGCCAAGGTCGTCATCTCGTCGCGCAAGGCCGGGCCGTGCGACGAGGTCGCCGCCGAGATCAACGGCAAGTATGGCGAGGGACGCGCAATTGCCGTTCCCGCCAACATCGCCTCGAAGGAGGATTTGCAGCGGCTGGTTGATGAGACCAACGCCGTCTTCGGCCAGATCGACATCCTGGTGTGCAATGCCGCGACCAATCCCTACGCCGGGCCGATGGCGGGCATCGCCGACGACCAGTTCGAGAAGATCCTGCAGAATAACGTCATCTCGAACCATTGGCTGATCCAGATGGTCGCGCCGCAGATGCTGGAGCGCAAGGACGGGGCGATCCTGGTGATCTCGTCCATCGGCGGGCTTCGCGGCAACGCCCTGATCGGCGCCTACAATATCTCCAAGGCGGCGGACATGCAGCTGGTACGCAATCTGGCGGTGGAGTGGGGACCGTCGAACGTGCGGGTCAACTGCATTGCGCCTGGGCTGGTTCAGACCGATTTCGCCAAATATCTGTGGGAGAACCCGGAGCTGTTGAAGCAGGTCACCGAGCCGGCGCCGCTGAAAAGGATCGGCCAGCCCGATGAAATCGCGGGCACGGCGGTCTATCTGTGCAGCCCTGCGTCGGCCTATGTGACCGGCCAGACCCTTGTGGTGGACGGTGGATTGACGATTGCCTGGTGAAGATACGCGCTCAAGCCGCACGGCGGGCGGTAGCGCAAAAGCGTGGAAGCAGGATTTCGCATGGCGCCTGGAGGCCTTCGGCTTTCAGGCGCTGTTCGGCTTTTTGCGCCTGCTGGGCGTCGAGCGGGCGTCGGGGTTGGGCGGCTGGCTGCTGCGCACGCTGGGGCCGCTGACCGGCACGCAGAAGACGGTAATGCGCAACCTGCGGATCGCCTTTCCTGACATGCCGGCAGACGAGCGCGAGGCGCTGGCCTTGGCGCAATGGGATCAGACGGGCCGGACCTTCGCCGAACTGGCGGTCATGGATCATCTGACGCCCGAAGGCGGGCGGGTCGAGGTGGTCGGGATGGAGCGGCTGCACGCCCTGCGCGACAGCGGCAAGCCGGCCGTTTTGATCTCGGGCCATCTGGCCAACTTCGAGGTGATGGCGGCGGTGATCATGGCCTCGGGCGTGCCGTGTCAGGTGACCTATCGCGCCGCCAATAATCCGTACGTCGACGCCCTGATCCGCCAGAGCCGGGAGCGTTACGGCATCCGCCTGTTCGCGCCCAAGGGCGACGGGACGCGCGAACTGATGGCGGGGATGAGGCGCGGCGATTCCATCGCCCTGTTGGTCGATCAGAAATACAATCAGGGGCCGGAGGTGGAGTTCTTCGGCCAGCCGGTGAACGCCTCGCCTGGAGCGGCGAGGCTGGCGCTGAAGTTCGACACGGTCATGCTGCCGCTGTCGGTGGTGCGCCTGCCGGGCGTGCGTTTCCGAGTGACGGCGCACGAGCCGATCGTGGTCAATCAAAGCGAGGACAAGGCGGCCGATACGCTGGCCGGCATCCAGGCCGCCAATCGCTTCGTTGAGGACCGGGTGAAAGAGCATCCCGTGGACTGGTTCTGGGTCCACAAGCGTTGGCCGGACAAGGTCTATGCGGCGTTGGACCGCGAGGCGTCCGACCCTCGACGGTAAGGCCCGGCGTAGTCGGGCGTATCGCGCCGCCGACGGCAGGGGCCGATATAGCCATCGGCCTTGATGAAGGGGCGGGGTCGCATGATGACGGCGTTCAGCCGATCCAGTACGGCCTTGGCGGTGATCGGCTTGACGATGAACTCGGTCACCCCGGCGTCGCGGGCCTCATAGACGCGGCTGCGTTCGGAATGGCCGGTCATCATGATGATCGGCAGAAACGGATTGGGGCTGTCGGGGCTGGTGCGGACCAGCCGTGTGAACTCGACCCCGTCCAGCGGGAACATGTTGAAATCGACGATGGCCAGATCGATCGCGTGGCGACGCAGCAGATCGAAAGCCGTGGCGCCCTCGGACGCCTCATAGACGTTGCGGATGTCGGCCGAATGCAGCACGGCCGACGCGATGGCGCGCATATTCTGATTGTCGTCCACAAGCAGGACGTTCAGCGATTTCAGAGAAAACATCGGGCCCCGCCAGATCTTTGATCGAGGCTAAGGGGATATGCGTAGTCTCGCAAGAGGAGCCTTTGATCAGGCTAGACTTTCTGGAACACGCGCACCGATCATGAGGGAAGGATCCAGGTTGCGATCGCGCCATTTCATGCGCCAGCACAGGTGCGGGCCGGTGGCGCGGCCGGTCATGCCGACACGGCCCAGCGCATCGCCGCGCCGGACGCGCTGACCCAGCGCCACATCCAGCCGCGACTGATGCAGATAGCAGCTGATCAGGCCTTGGCCGTGGTCGATCAGGGTCAGGCCGCCCTCGAAATGCATGTCGGGGCGGACGAAGGCGATGCGGCCGTCGGCGGGGGCGCGGATCACGCTGCCCTGAGGGGCGGCCAGATCGATGCCATAGTGCGGCCGGGCGGGCGTGCCGTTTAGGACGCGCTGGGCGCCCCATGCGCTGGAGACCCGGTAGCTCTCCAGCGGCCAGACGAACCCGTCCTTGAAGTCGTCGGCGTCGATGCGGCTGGCGAAGCCCTCCGTCTTCAGCGCGATCTCCTGCTGGATGCGGGCCAGCAGAGCGGGATCGCTGGGCTCGACGGTCGAGGGCGCCAGGCCGTTCACGCTGGTTGACGGGAAGGCGTAGGGGGCGATGTCGAGCGTGCGTCGGGCGGACCGGTCGCCGGATCGGGCCTCGACCTGGGTGGTCGGACCGGCGTCGCGGTCGAAGCCGATCACGAAGAGGCCGGCGGTCGAGGCGGTGGTCAGGGCCTCGCCGTCGACGAAGATCAGAGCGCGCGGCGCGGTGCGGCCGAAGGCGTAGCCGCCCTGACGCCAGGCGCCGTTCAAGGCCAGCGGCAGGGCGTTGCGGTCTTCAGCCATTAGCGGCGCGGCGATCAGGCTGGCGCCCGCGCCGGTCAGCAGGGCGCGGCGCGACGGGATCATCGATCGCCTTGCTGGGCCGCGATGAATTCGGCCGGGCCGAAATAGGGCTGCTGACGGCTGGGGCTCCAGTAGCGGAGGACTTCCAGCGGGATCGGTTTGTCCGTGACGGCGCAGCGCACGAAGCGGCCCGGCTTCAAGACGGCGAACTCGCCGTCGCCATAGTGAAGAACGGCCTGATCTGCGGCGATTTTGTCCATGAGCGAACGATAGCGGGCGGCGGGCGGCGCGGAAAGAGGCTCAGGGCGCCGCAACCGCATCCGTGATCGGGCCGTCCGCCGCTGCGGGTCGGATCGCGCCGGCCGCGGGCGGCTTCGGCTTGCCGCCCATCCGATCGGTGAACAGGAAGACGAAGGGGTTCAGCGAAATCGACAGCAGGGCGGCGGCCAGGATCAGGTCGTGGGTCTCGCGGCTCATGGCGCCCAGGGACACGCCGAGCGCGGCCAGGATGAAGGAGAACTCGCCGATCTGGGCCAGGGACGCCGCGACGGTGAAGCCGGTCGGCCGATCCAGTTTGAAGGTCTGGGTGATGACCAGGGCCGCGACCGACTTGCCGACGATGACGATGCCCAGCACGCCCAAGACCGCCCACGGCTGGCGCACCACGATCATCGGGTCGAACAGCATGCCGACCGAAACGAAGAACAGCACGGCGAAGGCATCGCGCAGCGGCAAGGAGCGCTCGGCCGCATTGTGACCCAGCGGCGAGGCATTCATCACCAGACCGGCCAGGAAGGCGCCCAGCGCGAACGAGTGGAACAGGAAATAGGCCAGCCAGGCGATGCCCAGGGCGATGGCGAGGACGCCCAGGGTGAAAAGCTCGCGCGACTTGGTGTGGGCGATGCGGATCAGCAGCCAGGGAATGACCTTGCCGCCGACGACCAGCATGCCGACGACGAACAGCACGACCTTGAGCAGGGTCAGGCCGACGTCTGCACCCAGGGCCGCAAAGTCCGTCTGGGTTCCGGCCGGGACAAGCACCATGGGCAGCATGACCAGGGCGATGACGATGACCAGATCCTCGACGATCAGCCAGCCCACGGCGATGCGGCCGATCTCGCCCTTGACCTGTCTGCGCTCCTCCAGCGCGCGCAGCAGGACGACGGTCGAGGCGACGGACAGGGCGAAGCCCATCAGCAGGGCCTCGACATCGCCCAGGCCCAGCACGAACCGGCCCAGACCCCAGCCCAGCACGGTGGCGACGCCGATCTGAACCAGGGCGCCGGGAATGGCGACCTTGCGGACCTGCATCAGATCCTTGGGCGAGAAGTGCAGGCCGACGCCGAACATCAGCAGGATTACGCCGATCTCGGCCAGCTGCGGCGCCAGTTCGGTGTCGGCGACGAAGCCGCCCGTATAGGGGCCGACGATCACGCCCGCGACCAGATAGCCGACCAGTGGCGACAGTTTCAGCCGATGCGCCAGCATGCCGAACACGAAGGCGAGGACGAAGCCCCCGACCAGGGTGAGAATCAGGCTGTCGGCATGCGGCATCAGGGCTCCTGTCGCGAGCGAAGGTGGGATTTGGGTAGGCTTTGCAGTTGGGGCGCGAGGGGCGGTTTGACAAGATGACGCAGTGTCGCGCGGGACTGAAAACAGCTTTGTCTTCGCGGCGTTCGGCCTGCGAAGTCTGGAGGGCTGGACGGAGCGCCGGGCCTTCGCCCGGAGTGTGAGTTTTGAGTACCGTTTCGACGAAGGGTATGACGCTCCGCGCGGGTGGTTGGCCTGCAAGCTCGGGGCGCCGAGCGGTGGCGGTCTTATCGCCTAACCCCATAAGCCTGCGACGGGCGGGTCGGAGCAGCGATCCCCGATCCCCGCCGCGATGGAATTTCACCACCGCTCCCGTTCCATCCACTCTCGCCGCCGCAAGGTCGCAGGCCTTACGAGCCCTCCATGCGACGAGACGGCGGTATTATGGGGCCGTTTGACCTCGTGGATGGGAGACGGGGGACATAAATCGGCAAGTGGTTGAAATCGCTGCGAGTGGACAGCGGCATTGCGATGGCTGAGCATCGTCTCCTCCCCATGTCATGGGGAGGTGGCTCGAAGCGCAGCGGAGAGACGGAGGGGCTCTTCAGCGGATACCGGCGCTCAAGCGGCGTCTAGAACCCCTCCACCGCTTCGCGGTCCCCCTCCCCACGCTGTGGGGAGGAGACTTTGGTGCGATCAGGCGTGCGTCTGGTCCCAGTGCCGAACCGCATCGGCATCGCGGGCCGAGAGGTCGGGATAGGCGGGGTCGGAGCCGACGTCGGGGACCCGGCGCCAGGAGCGGGCGCATTTCGGGTTGTCGGAGCGTCGCACTAGGGCACCTATGCCTGCATGTTCAGGCAGTCTGAATGGCACTTCGGGACCTTGAGGGTCATCGCGAGTCAGCCTTGCGACACTGGCGATGCAGAAGTCTGCCATGAACTGGTCAGGATTCTCAGACCCTGCAACGTCTTGAACCAGTTGGATCAAAGCCGGGTCATCCAAGACGATGAGAACATCAGCATCGAGGCTGGATCCTATCATCTTGTCACGTCGTGCCAGTTCCAAACTACCTAGCACTACTTCGCGGATGGGAAGCAGGTTCTTGAGTTTGGTGTAGGCCGTTTCGTTCTCCCATTCCCCCGGAGTGTCGGGGATCACTCGGGCGCAGTTAGAACCCGCATCCGGGAAGCGCGTGGTCCAGGCCTCTTCCATGGTGAAGGGCGTCAGCGGGGCCAGCCAGGCGGTGAGGCGCATGAAGACCTCGTCCATCACGGTGCGGGCGGCGCGGCGACGCAAGGCGTCGGGGTGGTCGCAGTACAGGGCGTCCTTGCGGATGTCGAAATACAGGGCCGACAGGTCGCCGGCGCAGAACTCCAGCACCGGACGGACGACGTCCTGGAAGCGGTATTCGCCGTAAGCCGCACGGACCTGAGCGTCGAGTTCGTGCAGGCGGTGCAGGACGAACTTCTCAAGCGGCGGCATCTGGTCCAGCGGCAGGCGTTCGGCCTCGTCGAAATCGGCCAAGGCGCCCAGCAGGTAGCGGACGGTGTTGCGAAGCTTGCGATAGGCGTCGACCGTGGTCTGCAGGATCTGTTTGCCGATCCGCTGGTCGTCCGAATAGTCGACCAAGGCCACCCACAGACGCAGGATATCGGCGCCGGATTCCTTGATGATGGTCAGGGGGTCGGTCGTATTGCCCTTGGACTTGGACATCTTCTCCCCCTTCTCGTCGAGGGTGAAGCCGTGGGTCAGGACCGCCTTGAACGGGGCGCGGCCGCGCGTGCCGCAGCCTTCCAGGAGGGACGACTGGAACCAGCCGCGGTGCTGGTCGGAGCCTTCCAGGTAGAGGTCGGCGGGCCAGTGGGCGGGACGGTCGCCGGTGTAGCCGTTTTCCGGCAGGCGCGGGTCGAGCGTAAAGGCATGGGTCGAACCGGAGTCGAACCAGACGTCCAGAATGTCCTCGACCTTTTCGTAGCGGGCCGGGTCGTGGGCGCCCAGGAAATCGCTGTCGGGCGCGGTGAACCAGATGTCGGCGCCGTGTTCGGCGACAGCCGCGACGATGCGGGCGTCAACCTCGGGGTCATGCAGGGGCTGGCCCGTCTGTTTGTCGATGAACATGGCCAGAGGCGTGCCCCAGGCGCGCTGGCGGCTGACCAGCCAGTCGGGACGGCCTTCGACCATCGAGCGGATGCGGTTCTTGCCAGCGACGGGATGGAAGGCGGTGGCGTCGATGGCGTTCAGCGCCGTCTCTCGCAGGGTGTCGCCGCTCTTCAGCGGCCCCCCTTCCAGCGGAGTGTCCATGCGGATGAACCACTGGGGCGTATTGCGGAAGATGATCGGCGCCTTGGAGCGCCAGCTGTGCGGATAGGAATGCTCCAGTCGTCCGCGCGCCAACAGATTGCCGGCCTCGATCAGCTTCTCCATCACGGCGCCGTTGGCGGGGCCGAACTTGCCGGTCTTCTTGCCCTCGGTCTCCAGCACCTTCAGGCCCGCGAACAGGGGGACGCCGGGGTAGTAGGCGCCGTCTGGATCGACGGTGTCGGGCACTTCGTGATGACCGTGGGCCTTCCAAACCTCGAAGTCGTCGGCGCCGTGGCCGGGCGCGGTGTGGACGAAGCCGGTGCCGGCGTCGTCGGTGACGTGATCGCCGGCCAGCAGGGGCACGGAGAAGCCGTAGCCGCTGTCGAGCGCGGCTAGCGGGTGGGCGGTCTCAAGGCCCGAAGGATTGATGTCATAGACGCGGGTCCAGGCGGCGATCTTGGCGGCCTTGAACACCTCCTCGGCCAGCTTGTCGGCCAGGATCAGGCGGTCGCCGGGCTTGGCCCACGGCGCGAACTCCAGGCCTTCTTCCATGGCCGTGACCTCATACAGGCCATAGGCGATCTCGGGGCCGTAGCTGATGGCGCGGTTGGCCGGGATGGTCCAGGGCGTGGTGGTCCAGATGACGATGGACGGCGTGCTGGAGCGGAAGGCCAGCAGGTCGTCGGGATGGTCGTCCGACATGGCCGTGACCGGGAACTTGACCCAGATCGTCGGACTGACGTGGTCGTGGTACTCGATCTCGGCGTCGGCAAGCGCGGTGCGCTCGACCGGCGACCACATGACGGGCTTGGAGCCGCGATAGAGCTGACCCGAGTTCTTGAACTTGTGGAATTCGGCGACGATGGCGGCTTCGGACGTGAAGTCCATGGTGGCGTAGCGGTTGGCGAAGTCGCCGACGATGCCCAGCCGGTGAAATTGGTCCTTTTGCAGGTCGATGTATCTGCCGGCGTATTCGCGGCAGGCGCGGCGGAACTCGTCCTTGGACACCTCGTCCTTGCGGCGGCCCTTGGCGCGGAACTGCTCCTCGATTTTCCACTCGATCGGCAGGCCGTGGCAGTCCCAGCCGGGGACGTAATCGACATCGTAGCCCAAGAGGAACCGGCTGCGGACCACGAAGTCCTTCAGCGTCTTGTTCAGGGCGTGGCCGATGTGGATGTCGCCGTTGGCGTAGGGCGGGCCGTCGTGAAGAACGTAGAGGGGGGCGTTCTGCTGCTGCCGCTCGGCGCGCAGGGCGCCGTAAAGGTCGCCCCACTGTTCCAGGATGACCGGCTCCTTTTGGGGCAGGCCGCCGCGCATGGGGAAGGGCGTCTCGGGCAGGAAGACAGTGTCGCGATAGTCGCGGGCGCTGGATTCAGAGGTGTTTTCGGGGGCGTCGGCCATGGGTCGTCTCGGCGTCTTGAAAATTAGGTCGCTGTCTTCGTTCGCCCGATCATCAGGGCGGTCTTCCCGGCGTGCACGGGGCCATGAGGCCCGGGAGCGCTACGCCGGGCGGCTAATCGAAATCAGGCGAATGGAGACGCGGACGGTCATTGTGCGGGCGGTCTAGCAGACGGATGCGGCATTGCGCCATCCCGAAGCGCAGGCCTCATCAACGGAAACGAAAGGCTTTTGCGGTTTTGTGACGGGAGGATTGGCCGGAATCTTGTTCGGCCGACACGATATTCGCTTGGGAGTTCCCGCCGATGCGGCTGCGGATCACGAAATGGATGCTGGGCCTGGCGGCCGGTCTCGCCGTCTCGGCGGGCGCCGGAGCCGCGCTGGCGCAATGCACGTCCGGCTGTCAGCCGCCGCCCTGCACCTCGTGCGAGCCGCCGCCTCCGCCTGAGCCGCCGCCCTGCAATGGCGGTGGAAACTGCGGTCCTGGCGGCGGTGGAAACTGGAACGGCAACATCAACACCAACGTCAATGTGAACGTGAACCTTGGCGCGAGCGCCAATGCGAACGCGGGCGCCGGGGCCAACGCCAACTCGGGCGCGCGGTCCTACGTCAATGCGCGCGCCGGCGGGTTCTCGGGCAGCTTCGGCGGAGGCGGCGGCGCGGCCTATGTCAGCGTCGATCAGCCCTATCCGACCACGATCCAGGGCCTGGCCGTCGAGGGCGTGATCGCCCAGACCGTGCGCACACCCTACAGCGCCTTCCGCAGCATGATGAAGCGGGTCGTCATCCAGGCCGTCTGCATCGACGACCGCCAGGTGCCGCACCCTGCCTCACAAGTGCGGCCGGACCGCGAGATCGCCGAAGGGTTCGAAGGCGAGCTGTATCGCTGCCTGTCGGGCACCTGGCTGCAGGCGACCATCGCCGACTACAACGGCGACATCAGCTTCGATCACGGCACGACCCTGACCTGCCGCAAGCATGAGGCGCTGTGGTACGGAACGGGCGGCAAGCTGGAATGCCGGCCCGAGAAGCCAGAGCGGGATTGCAACGAGCGTTCGCTGCTGCGTCGCTACGGCGCCGGGATCAAGATCCTGACGATGTATCGCGAAGAGGAATACACGGAATACCGCGAAGAACAGGTCGAGAGCGCGACCGTGCTGACCGGGGTGATCACCCTGGACGGCGGCGTCGGCGGCCGGGTCTTCTGAACCGGACCTAAACACGCCCGTTCAGCCGCCGATCAGGCGGAACATGAGATAAGGCGACCGTCGGCTCTCCGTCGACGATCCTGACGACTGGCCCCGGTTCGCGAGAACCGGGGCCTTTTTCGTATGCGTTACTGAGCCGCCGGTTGAGCGGTGACGGTGGCGCGCCAGGCGCTGTCGGACTGCAGATACTGGCGAGCCAGGGCCTGAAGGTCGGCGGCGGTGACGGCTTCCAGGGTGGCGATCTGGTTGCGGGTCTGGTCCAGCGTCGCCGGATCGCTCTGGGCCTGCGACAGTTGGGTCAGCCAATAGCCGTTGTCGGCCATGCTGCGACGGATGCGCTCGACGGCCGGGCGACGGGCGCGGTTCAGTTCGTCCTCGCTGATCGGATTGTCGCGCAGGTCGGCGGCGATGGCGTCCACCGTCTCGAACAGCTTGGGCAGGGCGGCCGGCGGGGTTTCCGCGGTCACCGAGATGAAGCCGTAGCCCGGATAGGTGTCCGAGGCGGTCGAGCCGGCGCTGGGCGAATAGGCCAGGCCCTGCTTCTCGCGGATCTCGTCGTTCAGGCGCAGCTGAAGCACGTCCGACAGGATCGACAGCTGACGCGCGGTCTTGCGATCTTCGACCTGGTCGGTGGTCGGCCAGGCGACGAAGCCCAGCGCCTGTTCGGCGGGTCCGGTGTGATACAGCTGGACCGGCGTGGCGGTCGGGGCCGGGAACTTGCGCACCGTCGAGCCGGCGGGCGGTGTGGGCGCCTGACCGCGCGAGGGCAGGGCGCCGAAGGTCGAGCCGACGGCGGCGATGACCGCGTCGATATCAACATCGCCGACGACGGTAATCTCGACCGGACCCTGGGCCAGGGCCGAGCGAACGCCGGAACGGATGTCGTCGATCTGGATCGCGGCGATCTGTTCGGCGGTCGGGGTCGTCTCACGCGCGTCGCCGCTGGCCAGCAGGCCCGACGCGTCGCGTTGGAAGACGCCGCGCGGCGTGGCGCCCAGCTGAGCCAGGATCTGCGGGAACATGGCCTTGGTCTGTTCGAACGAGGCGCCGCGCAGGCCCGGATCGGTCAGATAGGCGGCCAGGACCTGAAGCTCGAGCTGTAGATCGGCGGGCTTGGTGGCGCCGGCGAAGATATAGGCGTCGCCGGCCTGATTGACCGCCGCGCTATAGGTGCGGCCGCTCAGGACGCGGTTCATTTCGTCCAGACTGAGCTTGCCCAGACCGCCGGGGGCCAAGACCGTGCTGGCCATCGACAGGGGCGACAGGGTGTCGGCAGGCAGGCCCAGTTCGCCAAGACCGGTGCGGGCGCTGACCAGAATCTGATCGGCGCGGAAGTCGGTCTTCTTGATATTCAGCAAGGTGCCGTTCGGGAAGCGAACCAGGGTCGCGCGCAGGTCTGCGACTTCGGAACGGGCGGCGGGGACCGCCGGGGCGCCGAAGTTGTCGTAAGGCCATTTCAACTCGGCCTCGGCGGCGCGGGCTTGCACCGGGGTGTTGCGCGAGGCTTCCAGCGCAGCGGTCACGGCGGTTTCGCCGCCCTCGACCGGGACGGGCGAGCTGAACAGCAGCAGCGGACCCTGGCCCTCGAAGACCGCCTTGGTCGCCTGATTGACCTGATCGACGGTCAGGCCTTCGACGGCCTTGTTGAACAGATCAAGATTGGTCTGGGGCGAGCTGAACACCTGGTCGTCGTTGACGGCGCCCAGAAGGCCGTTGGCAAGCGCCGAGGTCGAACGGGTCGCAGCCGAGGCCACTGCGTTCTGCAGCGCGGTGCGGGTGTTGACGATCTCGCGCTGAAGCTCGGCGTCGCTGACGCCGTATTCAGCCAGACGACGGCTTTCCTGCTCGACGCTTTCCAACGCGCGCTGCCAGCCGCCGGGATTGAAGGCGACCGACAGGGTGCCGGCGTCCAGGCTATCAAACAGCGACTGATAGCCGGCGCCGGCGCCGATGAAGGGCGGGTTGTCGGCGCGGGCGATCTCGCCCAGGCGACGGTTCAGCACGGCCAGGCCCAGGCCGCGACGGACGTCGGCGGCGCGCTCGGCGGCCGTGTCGGGGCTGAGGTCCGGAGCCTTGATCCAGTTGATCTGGATGGAGGACTGGATGCCCGGCTCGACCAGGATGCTGGTCTGCGGTTGACGCGGGGCGACGGTTCCCAAGTCGGGCTCGGGACCATCGGCGGCGGTCGGCTTCCAGTCGCCGAAGGTCGCGCGGACCTTGGCCTCCATCGCATCCACGTCGAAGTCGCCCACGGCGATGAATGTGGCGCGCGAGGGGCGATAGTAGGCGTCGTAGAAGTCGACGAAGCGTTGGCGCGGCGCGGTGCGGATGATGTCGAGGTCGCCGATCGGCAGACGTTCCGACAGACGCTGGCCGGGCGCCAGGAGGCCGAGCTGGGTCTTCAGCACGCGCAGTTGCGGCGTGTCGCGGGTCCGTTCTTCGCCGACGATGACGCCGCGCTCGGAATCGATGGCGTCCGGCGCCATCAGGGCCGCCGACATCATCTCGCGCAAGATGTGCAGGCTGGGATCGACCGTCTCATCCTTGGTGTTTGGCAGCTCCAAAACATAAGCGGTCTGGTCGAAGCTGGTGAAGGCGTTGGTGTCGGCGCCGAAGGCGAGGCCCAGGCGTTCGAGGATGCGCAACATCTCGTTTTCCGGCACGTCCTTGGTGCCGTTGAAGGCCATGTGCTCCATGAAGTGGGCCAGACCCTTCTGGTCGTCGCGCTCCATCAGCGAGCCGGCGTCGATGCGCAGGCGGAACGAGGCCTGACCAGGAGGCGTCGCATTGTGCAGCAGGGAGTAGCGCATGCCGTTCGGCAGCAGGCCGTAACGGACGGCCGGATCGGCGGGAATGTCGCTGGCGGCCTGCGGCCAGGGGGCGGACGGCGCGACCTGACCGGCGGCCGCCGCAACGGGCGGCGCGGTCTGGGCGAGAGCAGGGGCGGCGAACGCCCCGGTGGTCAGGGCCAGTCCCGAGACGGCGACAAGCAGCAGATGGCGCGCAGAACGCATAATATCACTCCGAAACCGCAACCCCCGATGGCGCGATGCCGGATGTGTAAAGGGTGCTTGCCTTCGCCACAAGCGGGGCTGGCGAACCTTACCGACTTGTCATGTTCGGATCAGCCGCCGGGGCGGCTGATGTAGAAGCTGGCGCTGTTGCCGACGGCGTTGGCGCCCACCACGGCGGTGCGTCCGGACGAGACCGTGGCGTTGGTGGTCGCGGTGACATTGCCGCTGTTGGTCTGGGTGTTGTTGACGTTGACGTCTCCGCCGCACTGGGAACAGGCATAGCCCGTCACCGCATTGCCGACCGCGTCGGAGCCGACATAGGCGTCATAGCCGTTGACGCCGACATAGGTGGCGTTGGCCTCGACCCCGCCGGTGTTCAGCTGTGTGTTGTCTAGCTTCAGATAGATGTCATTGTTGCCGGCGACCGTCTCGTTGGCGACGCTGCGGGCCGCCAGAACCGTCTGGCCCTGGAGGTTGGTCTGGACGCGGGCGTCGGCGCGGACGCGGCCGGCGTTGGCTTGGTCCGTCTGGATCAGCATGGAGCCGCCAGCGTTGGCGGTGATCGCCTGGTTCGCCCCAGCATTGGCGCCGACCGTCAGGTCCCAGCCGTTGTCGACATAGACATCGGTGCGCGCCTCGGTCGTCGAAGCGGCGTTCGACTGGCGGATAGCCAGATCCTGGTGCGACGCGCCGGTGGTGTTGGTCTGAACCGCATTGGCCACGGCCTGGGACGAGAAGGTCGCGGGCGCGGGAATGTACTGAACGTCGGCGACGGTCTCGGCGAAGACGGTGGTCTGGGCCCTCTGGTCGATGACGCCGGTCAGCGACGAGGAGGGGCCGCCCAGGGCGACGGTGTTGGCGACGGCGGTGCTGGTCGCGAAACCGCCTTGCAGCACGCGGCCGTTCGGCGCCTGAACGTAGGTTCCGGCCTCGACCCGGTCGCCGGTCGCGGACTGGCTGGCGTCCACGGCGAAGGTCGCGCCATTGGTGGTGACGCCGAGATAGTTCCCGCGCGCGGTGGTATCGACGCTGAGTTGGCCGTCCGCCTCGCCGTTCACGACCACATTGCTGCGGGCCACCGTCGCGCCGGTCATCGACTGGCGCGAGACCAGGCCCGCGGAGGCGGCTGTGACCCCGCCCGCAAGCGCATTGCCCTGGGCGTTTGTGCTGACGGTCACCTGATCGACGGACAGGTCGATATCCACCAGGCCGGTGACATCGCCAGTCTGCGTCTGGGTGCTGGAGCAGGTTTCGCCGGCTTGCGGATCGCAGGTCGGCGTTTGCTGGGCGCTCGCCTCAGTGGCGAGTGCGGCGAACGTCGCCGTCGCGGCCATCATGCCAACGAGACGGATCGGCGCGGGTCTGGCCATTGTTGGTGTCCTGAGTGGGATAGGCCGGATAATAGCCGCCGGTCGGGCCGACCGTGGAATCGCCGAGCGGGTCGTTGGCGGGGTTCAGGCAGATTTCGGGGCCTGGCGCGCCATAGAGGTTGGCCATGAACTCGACCGTGGCCCGTTCGACCAGGGCGCGGACGGCCAGTTGCGTCGGCTCCATCCCGCCCGTGCCGGCCGAGATGTCGAAGACGTTGCCGTTCAGGAAGTCGAACACGCCGGCCGAGATTTCGCGGCCGATGATCTGCTTCTGATAGGAGACGACGTCGACGACTTCGAGCGTGGTTGTCTGGACCAGGCGCAGGTCCATGGCGATGTTCATCACATAGACGCGGTGGTTGACGATGCCCGAGCCGGGGCGGTTGCTGTCGACCTCGCCCCCGGCGATGTCGAAGCCGCCGGAGCGGATGTTGTAGTTCACCTCGGTGATGCCGCCGACCACATAGAAGTCCGAGCCCGGCACCTGACCGGCCAGGATGCGGCGGTATTGCGTGTCTTCGGGCCCCTTGGCGTCGGGAGCCTGGTCGCCGATCAGCTTGTTGTTGGCGTAGCGCAGCTCAAGCTCGGACACCGAGGTGTCGTAGCGTTCGACGATGCGGGCGCCGGCCTTGGCCAGCGCCGAGTTCGCCATCAGCGAGGCGCCGCCCGTGATCTGGCGGCCGCCATCGGACGACACCGTGCCGGTGTAGTCGCTGATCCGGCCCACGGCCATGCGTGGCGAGGGCAGGTTGTAACGACGCGCGTAGTCGGCCAGGCAATAGAGCGCGGCGGAATAGGGGGTCGGGTTGGCGGTCACCGGCGCATTGCCGATCGGCGTCGCATATTGCCCCGACGGACCCGCGACGGGGCTGACGCAGCCGGCGAGCAGAAGGGCGACGGCCGAGACGGCGGCGGACCCCTTTATAAGATGACGGCGGCTCATGGCAGGTTGATGTTCCCGTTCAGGGCCGTACCGGCGTTGATGGCGCCGGTATTGGTCTGGGTCGAATTGACGATGACGGTGTTGCGGCTGCCCTGGACCACCACGTTCAGCTGATTGCCGATGGCGGTGGAGCCGCCGATGGTCGTGCCGCCGTTGCTGGACGCGCCTGCGCCGGCATAGGCCGAGGCCGCGCCGCCGGACTGGCTGGAATAGGATGAAGCGCCGGACTGGATGATGCCGTTGACGATCAGACGATTGCCGTTGGCGTCACGCGTATAGCCGGTCGCCGCCGTATTGGCGGCCGTTCGCGCGCCGCCATAGCCCTGCTGGAAGCGCGACGCGCCGCCCGAACCCGTCGACTGCGCGATCGCCGGCACGCTTGCAGCGGCGGCGAAAGCCATGACGGCGGTGGATACAAACAGCCTCTTGGCGGGCATTCCGGGGTTCCTCGCGCACAAACGGACGCCGGACCACGAGCGTGATCCGCACCCCAACCTGCATTAAGGTTATTAAGAAGCGCTTGATGTGACGCAGGTCACTGAGCATTTGTGGCTTCATGTCAGACGCATCCGGTCGATTCGATCCGCCGAACAGCCGCCCGGCGCGAGAGCCGATGTTCAACGTGCCGCTGGTGGTGCTGCTGATCGCGGCATCAATGCCGACGCTGTATCTGTTCCAGCGCGACCTGCCCGACATGGGCATGAGCATGGCGTTCGCGCCCATTGATCTGGAGCAGGGACGGTGGGGCGGGCTGCTGACGGCCATGCTGCTGCACGGCGGCTGGACCCACGCGATCATGAATGCGGTGGCGGCGCTGGCGTTCGGGACGCCGGTGGCGCGGCTGTTCGGGACCAAGGTTGGTCCGACGGTCTTTCTGCTCTTCTATCTGGTGTGCGGCGTGTTGGCGTCGCTGGGCTATGGGCTGATCCACTGGGGATCCAGCGAGCCGATGGTCGGTGCGTCCGGCGCCGTCTTCGGCCTGATCGGCGCTGCGACACGACTGCTGGGCGGACAGGGCCGGGTGCTGCCGATGAGCGACCGGCGCGTGATCGGCGCGGCCGTCACCTGGATGGCGGTTAACGCCGTGACTGGAATGATCGGTGGACTACCTGGCGCCGAGGGAGCCAGGATCGCCTGGGAGGCCCATGCGTTCGGCTTCGTCGTCGGCTTTCTGGCCATCGGTCCCTTGGGGCGGATGTTCGGAACTGGGGCCGCACCTCATCGCTGAGGCGCGTTGATTCCGGACGGGGGCTGAGCGATCATCGCTCCCTGAGCGGCCCTGTCGCCATTCCGGCCCTGCGGTCGTCTCTTATATAGAGAAGGGACCGCGATGTTCGTCGCCGAAATCCTCAAGACCAAGGGAAACGCTGTCTTCTCGATCGCGCCGGATCTGACGGTGACTCAGGCGTGCGAAGAACTGGAGCAGAAGCGGGTTGGAGCGTTGGTCGTCTGTGATGGCGACCGCGTGGTCGGGGTGTTTTCCGAACGCGATGTGGTCAAGGCGTTGGCGGCCGATGGCGCCGATGCGCTGGCTCGTCCGGTCGCCGACTATATGACGGCCAAGGTGATATATGCCGAACCGGCCGAGGAGATGTCGGCCTTGATGACCAGGATGACTGATCGGCGCATCCGGCATCTGCCGGTCATGCAGGCGGATCGTCTGGTCGGCGTTATTTCCATCGGCGACGTGGTGAAGAGCCAGATCGCCGAACACGCCCATGAGGCCGAGAGTTTGCGGACCTATATTGCGGGGTGAGAGGACGCCAAACCGTTTGCCGATTCCGGTTTTGCGAGAAACTTCCCCTGTCGTGTCAGAATCCGCTTGCTGACAAATCCGCCTCTCCGTATAGAGCCGCCTCGCTCGGAAACGGGCTGGCCGGCGGGCCGCGGGGGCTGCGAGAAACTTCCCCTGTCGTGTCAGAATCCGCTTGCTGACAAATCCGCCTCTCCGTATAGAGCCGCCTCGCTCGGAAACGGGCTGGCCGGCGGGCCGCGGGGGTTTAGGTCCTCACGGTTTCACGGAAGAAAGAAGCGAAAAACTTCTTGCTTTCATCGGTTGGTTTAACTAGGTTCCGCGCTCCAATCGAATCGCCGACGGGTTTTTAGAGGTAAGCCTCGCTTTCCTCCGGTGGTTTCTTGCGGTCTGAAGGGTTCGCTCTTCTCTCCGAAAGATCTCTGAAAAGAGCGGTTGACACGGGGTTTGCGGTTCTCTAAATCGCCGCCTCCGCCGACGACACGGCGCTAAACGGTCGGGCCTCTTCGGAGGTTCCAGGTCTTTGACATTGTTGATTTGGAAAGAGAAACGCAGGCGGCGGTGTTCTTGCGATGACCCTAGAAGGTCATCATACGACACTGACTATCTGCGGTCTTTTTGAAAAGATACCATGCGTCGGTCTTCGGATCGATGACGTGGGAACTCGTCAATAAAATACGTAGAACTAATGCCAAGACCGCTTCGGTGGTCTTCAAGCTTAGGTCAGAAGTCAACTCAACCTGAGAGTTTGATCCTGGCTCAGAGCGAACGCTGGCGGCAGGCCTAACACATGCAAGTCGAACGAACTCTTCGGAGTTAGTGGCGGACGGGTGAGTAACACGTGGGAACGTGCCTTTAGGTTCGGAATAACTCAGGGAAACTTGTGCTAATACCGAATGTGCCCTTCGGGGGAAAGATTTATCGCCTTTAGAGCGGCCCGCGTCTGATTAGCTAGTTGGTGAGGTAAAGGCTCACCAAGGCGACGATCAGTAGCTGGTCTGAGAGGATGATCAGCCACATTGGGACTGAGACACGGCCCAAACTCCTACGGGAGGCAGCAGTGGGGAATCTTGCGCAATGGGCGAAAGCCTGACGCAGCCATGCCGCGTGAATGATGAAGGTCTTAGGATTGTAAAATTCTTTCACCGGGGACGATAATGACGGTACCCGGAGAAGAAGCCCCGGCTAACTTCGTGCCAGCAGCCGCGGTAATACGAAGGGGGCTAGCGTTGCTCGGAATTACTGGGCGTAAAGGGAGCGTAGGCGGACATTTAAGTCAGGGGTGAAATCCCGGGGCTCAACCTCGGAATTGCCTTTGATACTGGGTGTCTTGAGTATGAGAGAGGTGTGTGGAACTCCGAGTGTAGAGGTGAAATTCGTAGATATTCGGAAGAACACCAGTGGCGAAGGCGACACACTGGCTCATTACTGACGCTGAGGCTCGAAAGCGTGGGGAGCAAACAGGATTAGATACCCTGGTAGTCCACGCCGTAAACGATGATTGCTAGTTGTCGGGATGCATGCATTTCGGTGACGCAGCTAACGCATTAAGCAATCCGCCTGGGGAGTACGGTCGCAAGATTAAAACTCAAAGGAATTGACGGGGGCCCGCACAAGCGGTGGAGCATGTGGTTTAATTCGAAGCAACGCGCAGAACCTTACCACCTTTTGACATGCCTGGACCGCCAGAGAGATCTGGCTTTCCCTTCGGGGACTAGGACACAGGTGCTGCATGGCTGTCGTCAGCTCGTGTCGTGAGATGTTGGGTTAAGTCCCGCAACGAGCGCAACCCTCGCCATTAGTTGCCATCATTTAGTTGGGAACTCTAATGGGACTGCCGGTGCTAAGCCGGAGGAAGGTGGGGATGACGTCAAGTCCTCATGGCCCTTACAGGGTGGGCTACACACGTGCTACAATGGCGACTACAGAGGGTTAATCCTTAAAAGTCGTCTCAGTTCGGATTGTCCTCTGCAACTCGAGGGCATGAAGTTGGAATCGCTAGTAATCGCGGATCAGCATGCCGCGGTGAATACGTTCCCGGGCCTTGTACACACCGCCCGTCACACCATGGGAGTTGGTTCTACCCGAAGGCGCTGCGCTGACCGCAAGGAGGCAGGCGACCACGGTAGGGTCAGCGACTGGGGTGAAGTCGTAACAAGGTAGCCGTAGGGGAACCTGCGGCTGGATCACCTCCTTTCTAAGGATGCTTCTCCAGGCCGTCTCTCACGAGGCTGTCTATTGAGGCTCCAATAGCTGATGCGCTCAAGCAGCAATGCGATAGCGCTAGGCACAAACGGCGGAACGCCGCCGTCTCCGTTTCTCTTTCCACTTTCGTCATCGACGCCTCGACCATACGGGTCGTTGAGTTGGTGACGCGATCGCGAGCCTGGGTCTCTAGACCTGGCTGTCGCTGCCATAGGCCCGTAGCTCAGGTGGTTAGAGCGTACGCCTGATAAGCGTAAGGTCGGCAGTTCGAGTCTGCCCGGGCCTACCAGCCCTGCTGGACTCCAGCCTTGGACAGTATCGTATGACAGCTCTCCTGGGCTTCGCACCATTCCTCGGAATGGGGCCATAGCTCAGTTGGTAGAGCGCCTGCTTTGCAAGCAGGATGTCGTCGGTTCGACTCCGTCTGGCTCCACCAGGATCTTGTGATCGCATTCAAGTTTGCCGTCGGCCTTTAGGTTGGCGTGCATTGAAATCGTAAAGGAAGAACGTGACCGGCTCCCCTGAGCTTGTAGGTCTTGTTCGAGAAGAAGACATTGTCTGACAAAAATCAGGCTTGGTCCCCCGGCATCTTTCCAGTCGGGCGGAATAAACCAAGCATGAGTTTTGCTGAGAAACGATCAAACGTTGAAGGGCTTCTGACGGATGCCTTGGCGTAGAGAGGCGATGAAGGACGTGGCAAGCTGCGATAAGAACCGGGGAGGCGCTAGCACCCTTTGATCCGGTTATTTCCGAATGGGGAAACCCACCTTTACAGTCTTCCAACTCTGTTCATCACGCTGGACTTGCTCCGGTGTGGAGGGCGGCGATTGGCGGATTGTTGAAAGGTATAATGAGCTGAATACATAGGCTTCATTAAGCGAACCCGGGGAACTGAAACATCTCAGTACCCGGAGGAAAGGACATCAACCGAGACTCCCGTAGTAGTGGCGAGCGAACCGGGACCAGGCCAGTGCTCTTGTGAAATAAAGACGAACGATCTGGAAAGGTCGGCCATAGTGGGTGAAAGCCCCGTAGTCATCAAACAGCAAGAGACTCGAGTAGGGCGGGACACGTGAAATCCTGTCTGAACATGGGGGGACCACCCTCCAAGCCTAAGTACTCCTCTACGACCGATAGTGAACAAGTACCGTGAGGGAAAGGTGAAAAGCACCCCGACAAGGGGAGTGAAACAGATCCTGAAATCGGAAGCCTACAAGCAGTCGGAGCCGCCAAGCGCGGTGACGGCGTACCTTTTGTATAATGGGTCAGCGACTTCATGTGTCGAGCAAGCTTAAGCCGTTAGGTGTAGGCGCAGCGAAAGCGAGTCTGAATAGGGCGCTAAGTTCGACGTATGACGACCCGAAACCAGGTGATCTATCCATGAGCAGGTTGAAGGTTGGGTAACACCAACTGGAGGACCGAACCCGTGAATGTTGAAAAATTCTGGGATGACTTGTGGATAGGGGTGAAAGGCCAATCAAACCTGGACATAGCTGGTTCTCCGCGAAATCTATTTAGGTAGAGCGTCCGACGAATTCCTTGGGGGGTAGAGCACTGGATGGTTGCGGGCTGCGCGAGCGGTACCAATACTAACCAAACTCCGAATACCCAAGAGAACTATCGGGCAGACACACGGCGGGTGCTAACGTCCGTCGTGAAAAGGGAAACAACCCTAACCATCATCTAAGGCCCCCAAGTCACGGCTAAGTGGGAAACGATGTGGGATTGCTTTGACAATCAGGAGGTTGGCTTAGAAGCAGCCATCCTTTAAAGAAAGCGTAACAGCTCACTGATCAAGCGATCCTGCGCGGAAAATGTAACGGGGCTCAAGCCGTGCGCCGAAGATATGGGTTTGCAGTTTACTGCAAGCGGTAGCGGAGCGTTCCGTAGGCCGGTGAAGGTCAGGCGTGAGCCTGGCTGGAGGTATCGGAAGTGAGAATGCTGACATGAGTAACGATAAGAGTGTGAGAGACACTCTCGCCGAAAGACCAAGGGTTCCTGCGTAAAGCTAATCTGCGCAGGGTTAGTCGGCCCCTAAGGCGAGGCTGAAAAGCGTAGTCGATGGGAAGCAGGTAAATATTCCTGCACCAGCTGGAAGTGACGGATGGCTTAACTCGTACCCACTTATTGGATTGTGTGTGCGGGGGCGTTGTCCCAGGAAATAACTCCAGCAGAGACCGTACCCGAAACCGACACAGGTGGTCAGGTAGAGCATACCAAGGCGTTTGAGAGAACTATGCTGAAGGAACTCGGCAAATTGCACGCGTAACTTCGGAATAAGCGTGACTCACCTTGCGCAAGCAGGACTGAGTGGCACAAGCCAGGGGGTAGCGACTGTTTAGCAAAAACACAGGGCTCTGCGAAGCAGCAATGCGACGTATAGGGTCTGACGCCTGCCCGGTGCCTGAAGGTTAAAGGGAGATGTGAAAGCGTCGAACTGAAGCCCAGGTAAACGGCGGCCGTAACTATAACGGTCCTAAGGTAGCGAAATTCCTTGTCGGGTAAGTTCCGACCTGCACGAATGGCGTAACGACTTCCCCACTGTCTCCAGCATAGGCTCAGTGAAATTGAATTCCCCGTGAAGATGCGGGGTTCCCGCGGTCAGACGGAAAGACCCTATGAACCTTTACTATAGCTTCGCCTTGGCGTTAGCGACCGTATGTGTAGGATAGGTGGGAGACTATGAAACCGGGGCGCCAGCTCTGGTGGAGTCGTCCTTGAAATACCACCCTTACTGTCGTTGACGTCTAACCGAGGGCCGTTATCCGGTCCCGGGACATGGCGTGGTGGGTAGTTTGACTGGGGCGGTCGCCTCCTAAAGTGTAACGGAGGCGCGCGATGGTGGGCTCAGACCGGTCGGAAATCGGTCGTCGAGTGCAATGGCATAAGCCCGCCTGACTGCGAGACTG